>UQYE01000046.1:0-17715 GCA_900545145.1 uncultured Collinsella sp.
GGTCGTGTAATTAAAGGCTACCTCCGGCGCTTCTTCTTTGATAACGATTGCGCATGCTTTTGCAAGAATCTCCTGGCGCTCAGCATCGTTATCGTAAAGAGTGATCCTGCTAATAGGGAAAATATCCCTCTTCGAAAGCAAAGTCAGTACGATGCCCGGCGTATATGTGCTTCCGCCTCCCGCAATCGTTACAGCATACGTTTTATCTGCCATCGAATGTCTCTCCTCTCCTGTCTAGACATGTCCATGTCTTGCCTAAATATAGAGTTTCCTATTAGCATTTGTCTAGACAGGTCTTTGTTTATGGATGAACGGTTGTCTTTTTTCCGTAAACGGTGTTGCCGGAATCGATTTATAGTTAGGAACGGCATTTTTCTTTACAAAGGATTCAGGAGGCTCACATGGGAAAGTCCCTATACGGTGAGATATATTGCAGCCTCAGATCAGAGATAACTAGCGAGGCCATTCCCGTTGGGTCCTTTTTGCCCTCGGAGCTGTCTCTCATAAAGAAATTTAATTGTTCGAGAATGACTGTCAGAAAAGCAATATCACTCTTAGCAAACGAAGGTCTTGTTCAATCAATCAAAGGCCGAGGCGTTAAAGTCATCAGTACGCCGCAAAATGGACTCGACAAAGAAAGCGCCTTCACCGTTTGCGGCCTCTCGTCATTCACAGAGTCCGCCCGTGTTATTGGCGCTGACTCCCATTCTAAAGTAATCTTTTTTGAGCATGTCACAGCTGACGAAGAGCTATCCGCACTGACAGGAATGACAGTTGAAGCAGATTTGACCCATCTGGGGCTTTTGCGCACGCTCGATTCAAAACCCGTAGCCATAGACCGCCATTACTTCTTGACCGAAGCCGTGCCGGGAATCAATGAGGATAATGCCATCAAATCATTATTCCGCTATATCGAAGATGATCTGGGGAAAACGATTTCCGTTAGTCAAAGATCAATCACGATTGAAAAGCCTACAAAGGAAGACTGCGAGCTGCTCAATATCCCAGAAAACGACTATCTGGCAGTTATGAGGAGCAGGACATTCGATTCTCTTGGGCTACAGTTTGAATACGTTGAGTCAAAATACATTCCGAGCATTTTTCATTTTCATGACACTGCGACACGAACACCGCTGCCGTAATTCTTGGCTCAGCAGCATCGCCATGATGACCCAGACGCAATGAGCGGGCCAAAAGTCTAAGTCTGAGCCCACTTGTCCGTCGGGAAACCATATCCCACTCCGACTACAAATTCCGGGTCGCACTTTCCGCCAAGGCCCTCAACCGGAAACGGCATCCCATTTCTCGGCCGAATACTGGGATGCGGTTTCCACAGAGCCCCTCAACGGGAAACCGCATCCCATTCCAAAGGCAAATTCCGGGACGCATTTTCCGAATCCCCACCCATCCGGAAATCCCATCCCACTCCGCACACATCCGGGCATAGAACAATCAGCTTATTAGGCCTTCCATCAATAAAGGGGCGCCCTCGTGTCACGAAAAAAGCCTCGAGAACTTCGAGGCTTTCACATTTGTATTGTTTTGCACGAAGGACCACGAACGGCGAAGCTACTCTCCCAGCACGGCCTTCTTGGCGGCTGCAGCCATGTTGTCCAGGTCTTCCTTGGTGGGATGGTCCTTCGCGGCAACCCAGTTGTCGAGCAGCATCTTAAATCGGGCGTTTTCGGGATCTTGCTCGAGCATGGCCTCGTAGCGCTGCTTGACCGCGGGGCCCATCTTGCCCTGGCACATCGCCCAGCCCGCAAGCTCGGCATCCTCGGCCAGATTGGAAGTTACGCGGTCAACAATCTGCTGGTAATAGCTCTGGTCGGCCCCAAAGCCGCAGGTGCCAAACAGGAACACGCGCTTGCCGTGCAAGGCGGAGAGCAACGCCGCGACCGAAGGCGTGCACGCGCCCTTGTCGCACCAAAAACCGACGAGCACCGTGTCGGCCGCGCAGGCGCCCTGCGCCTCGAGCGCAACCTGATCTGCATCCGCATCGTCGCTCAACGCCGCGGCATGGACAAACTCAACGCCCGCAGCCTGCAGAGCGCGCTTGATCGCGCCCGAAACCATCCTGGTATTACCGCTCTTGCTGTTAACCACCAAAGCGCACGTCATAGTCACGCTGCCTCGTTTCCCCCAAAACTATAGCCACTAATGCAATTTATTAGATGAATATCTTAGTACTAACGTAACAGATGTAAACCACCGTCTGTCGATTGGCGACGCAGACGACATCTTTGGACAGATTTCGAACAGTATGTACTTCGGATAGAAACCGCCGCAGAACGTTTCACGAATGGCCGAAAAACTGTTTCACAAAACGCCGTCAAATTGTTTCACATAATATCGTCAATTTGTTTCACGGAATACCATCAAATTGTGTCGTGGTTTTTCATCAAAATGTTTTACGCGCTGGTAAGATGCTATAAAACAAAATGTTTCTTTGAATGGCGGGAAGTACGATGACTAGGTATATGAGTAGATGTATCGATCGCTCAATCGAACGCGATCTTGGCATTTTTGGTGCCGTGCTCATTCAGGGACCGAAGTGGTGCGGAAAGACGACTACGGCCCAGCGATTCGCTGAATCATCGTTGTCTCTCTCCGACCCTGCCGGAGACTTTGCCGCACTGCAGCTTGCCAGGATCGACCCAGCTCAAGCAATAGTCGGCGCAACGCCGAGACTCATCGATGAGTGGCAGGAAGAGCCCAAACTGTGGGACGCAATACGTTTCGAATGCGATCGTCGGACCGGTGAGCCAGGGCAGTTTTTGCTTACGGGGTCAGCAACACCAAACGACGCCGACCAACCGATGCACAGCGGCATCGGGCGCATATCACGTTTGCGCATGGAAACAATGACTCTGGCCGAACTCGGGGTTTCCTCAGGGGCGGTCTCGCTCGAAACGCTGCTTAACGGATGCCCCATCAAAGCGGCACTTGGATCCATCAACGGCATCGCCGATATCGCCGATTTGCTATGCCGTGGTGGTTGGCCTCAGGCGGTTGGCAAGACGACTGCCGATGCAATGCGTATATCCGCTGCCTACATCGACGGTGTCTGCGAATCGGATGTTTCGAGGGTTGACGGCGTGAAGCGTGACCCAGAGAAAGTCAGGGCTCTTCTGTCTTCGCTTGCGCGCAACGAATCCACTCTTGCCGGCGAAAAGTCTCTTGAGAAAGACCTCGGCGGTGAGGTATCGAGAAGTACGCTGCGGCGCTATACGGATGCCTTGCGCAGAATACACATCATCGATGATATCCCGGCTTGGCATCCGGCGCTCAGGTCTCCGGTAAAGCTGCGGCAAAGTGCAAAAAGGCACCTCGCCGACCCTTCGCTTGCCGTCGCACTGCTCGGAGCAAATCCAGAGTCATTGGCATCCGACCCGAAGACGCTGGGACTGCTCTTCGAATCCCTCGTCCTGCACGACCTTAAGGTCCTTGCAGCCGCAAATGACTCATCGGTGTCCCACTACCATGACGCCGACGATCTCGAGGTCGATGCCGTTATACACAGGCGCGATGGAACTTGGATTGCCGTGGAAATTAAACTCGGAAGTCCGCAGATCCCCGAGGCATCTGCAAACCTGCTTCGACTCGAGCGCAAACTTGTCGAGCGTGGCGAGAGACCACCCGCGGCCAAGCTCATCGTCATCGGGTTCGGCATGCCAGCCCATACAACGCCCGAGGGCATTATCGTTGCCCCCGTTGACACACTCGCGCCCTAGCGCTGCATTACATGCCCCACGGGCTTGCTCACTGGGCGAATTGGCTGCGGTAGAGCTCGGCATAGAAGCCGCCTGCCGCTAGCAGCTCGTCATGCGTGCCGCGCTCGATAATCTCGCCGTCGCGCATCACCAGAATGCAGTCGGCGTTGCGGATGGTGCTCAGGCGGTGCGCCACGACAAAGCTTGTGCGACCTGCCATGAGCTCGTCGAATGCCGCCTGCACCTGCAGCTCGGTGCGCGTGTCAATACTCGAGGTCGCCTCGTCCAGCAGCAAAATCGCCGGATCGGTGAGCATGACGCGCGCGATGCACAGCAGCTGCTTTTGGCCCTGGCTAAACGTACCGCCGTCCTCGCCGATGACCGTATCGTAGCCGCCTGGCAGCTGCACGATAAACTTGTGCGCGTGCGCGCGCTTGGCGGCTTCGATAACTTGTTCGCGCGTAGCATCGGGACAACCGTAGGCGATGTTTTCGGCCACGGTGCCCTCGAACAGCCAAGTATCTTGCAGCACCATGCCAAAGGCACGGCGCAGACTTGCGCGCGTGTAGTCACGCGAGGAACGGCCATCCACCGCAATGCGTCCGGCATCGATATCGTAAAAACGCAGCAGCAAGTTGATGAGCGTAGTCTTGCCGCAGCCCGTGGGGCCAACGAGGGCAAAGCGCATGCCGGGCTTGGCCTCGATGCAGATATCCTGCAGCAGCTTGCGATCGGGCACATAGCTAAAGTCCACATGCTCAAAGGTCACCTCACCCTGCGGGGCGGCAAGTTCCACGGCATCTAGCGTATCGGGTTCCTGCTCGCGCGCATCGAGCAGCGCAAACATGCGGCGCGCCGAGGCGTACGCAGTCTGGATCTGCGTAATAACGTTGGTGACCTCGTTGAACGGCTTAGTGTACTGGTTGGCGTAGGACAGGAAGATCTGCACGCCGCCCACCGTGAGCGCCGCAGGCACGCCCGTGATCACGCCCGCGCAGCCGATCACAGCGACCACGGCATAGATGATGTTATTGATAAAGCGCGTGCCGGGGTTGGAGAGCGAGCCCATAAACTGCGCGCGCTCACCTGCCGTATAGAGCTCGGCGTTAAGGGCATCAAAGCGCTGTTGAGCGTTCGGGCCATAGGCAAACGCATCCACCAGCTTCTGCTCGCCCACGTACTCCTCAATATGACCGCCAAGCTGGCCTTGGATGCGCTGCTGTGCCGTAAAGCTCTTATTGGAAAGCTTGGCGATGGCACCGGCCGCAAAGATGGAAAGCGGCGTGACGAGCACCACCACAAGCGTCATGGTCAGGTTGATGGAGAGCATAAACGCGAGCGTGCCCACGATGGTGATGACGCCGGTAAAGAGCTGCGTGAAGCCCTGCAGCAGACCGTCGCCCACCTGATCGACGTCGTTGACCACGCGGCTCATGAGGTCGCCGTGGGCATGGCTGTCGATAAAGCTGAGCGGCATGCGGCTGAGCTTGTCGCTCGCCTCCACGCGCATGTCGCGCACCGTCTCGTAGGACAAGCGGTTAACGCAATAGCCCTGCAGCCACTGGAAAGCCGCAGCACCTACGAGGACAATCGCGAGCTTGGTGACAAGCGGCAGCAGCGCATCGAAGTCCACCTGCCCGGCGGCGACGATCAGGTCGATGCCCTCGCCGATGAGAATAGGTGTGTAGAGCTGCAAGATCACCGAGATGGCAGCGCTCACAAACGACGCCGCAAACGAAATGCGGTGCGGGCGAACATAGCCCAGCAGGCGGCGGGTCACCGCGCCCACGGGATAGCGCTCGGGGTCGCCGGGCTGGCGCGGACCGTCCCCCAGGTCGTTGAGGCTATCGTTGCCAGACACGTTGGCCGTCATCGTGGCGACCGAACCGGAAGAAGTGTACGGGTTCATTTAGCAGCCCCCCTTTGCGCAAGTGGATGCCAGGGCGCACGCGGCGCCTGGGGTGGACGTGGACGTCGCGCTCCCCTGCTGACCCTCGAGCTCCTCACGACGAAGCTGCGACTGGCAAATCTCGCGATAGAGCTGGCAGGTCGCGTACAGCTCATCGTGCGTGCCCAGGCCCGCGACCGAACCGTGGTCGAGCACGCAGATCATGTCGGCATCGCGCACGGTCGAGACGCGCTGGCTCACGATGACGGTCGTCAGCGGCAGCCCGCCCTCGGCGGCACCGCGCACGCTGCGCTCGCGGATGGCATGGCGAAGCGCCGCGTCGGTCTTAAAGTCGAGCGCCGAGGCGGAGTCATCCATGATTAGGACCTGTGGATAGCCCACCAGGGAACGTGCGATGGTCAGGCGCTGGCGCTGGCCACCGCTAAAGTTCTTGCCGCCCGCCTCGACCGGGGCATCCAGGCCTTGGGGCTTGTTGCGCACGAATTCGCTGGCCTGCGCCATATCGAGCGCCGCCCAAAGCTCCTCGTCAGTCGCCGCCTCGTCGCGCCAGGTCAGGTTACTGCGGATGGTGCCGCTCACCAGCGACGCACGCTGT
This sequence comes from uncultured Collinsella sp., assembly GCA_900545145.1. Lineage (GTDB taxonomy): Bacteria > Actinomycetota > Coriobacteriia > Coriobacteriales > Coriobacteriaceae > Collinsella. The sequence goes on from UQYE01000046.1 coordinate 6,218, forward strand.
GGGACAGTCGCGACCACATGGCGCAGCTGGTCGAGCGGCCAGGCGCGCACATCGGCGCCCATCACGCTCACGCTGCCGGTGCTCGCATCGTACAGGCGCGGGATGAGCGAGACGAGCGTAGACTTGCCGCTGCCCGTGCCCCCGATAACGCCGAGCGTCTTGCCCAACGGCAGCTCCAGGGTCACGTCATTGACGGCGTTGGCGGCGCCTGCGCCAAACGAAAAGCTCGCATGGCTCAAGCTCAGCGCGGAAATGGGAGTGGCACCACTTGTCAGCTCGCTCGGCTCGGGCAGTGCGACCGGCTCGTTGCCCTCGTCGGTGATGCTCGGCACGCAATTGAGCACCTCGTTGATACGCGACGCGCTGGCGCTCGCCTTGGTAAAGACCACGACTAGGTTGGCAACGTACACGATGGAGGTCAGGGTCTGCGTCATGTAGTTGACGAACGCCATGACCTGACCCTGCGTAAGCTCGCCCACGTTGACCTGGATGCCGCCCACCCACAGGATGGCGCACACGCCCAGGTTCATCACGAGAAACGTGACGGGGTTGAGAATCGACGAGAGCTTACCCACCGCGATGGCAGTATTGGCCTGGTCATCGGCGGCTTGGGCAAAGCGCTCGCGCTCATGGTCCTCGCGCACAAAGGCGCGAACCACGCGGGCACCCGAAAGGCCCTCGCGGCAGATAAGCGCGATGCGGTCGAGCTTTGCCTGCAGCTGCTTGTAGTACGGGATGCAGCGCGCCATGACAAACCAAAACACCAAGCCGATGGCGGGCGTGCAAATCAAAAAGATCATGCCGAGCTTAAGGTCGATGGCAAGGGCCGCGACCATGGAGCCCACCGCCAAGAAGGGCCAGCGGATGAGCATGCGTACGCCCAGCGCCACAGCGAGCTGCACCTGGTTAACGTCGTTGGTGATGCGGGTGATGAGCGACGGCGTGCCGAAGCGATCGAGCTCGGCATAGCTCAGTTTGTTGATGTGCTGGTAGAGCGCACCACGGATATCGGTGCCCATGCCCTGCGAGGTGAGCGCCGCCATCTTTTGGCAGACGAGCGTAAACGAGATGCCGATCACAGCCATGGCGCCAAGTACCATGCCGTAGTGGATAACGGCGTTCACATCGTGCGCGCCAATGCCGCGGTCGATCATCTGCGCGATGACCAGCGGCGTAAGCAGGTCAAAGATCACTTCGATCAACTTGCACGCAGGGCCAATCACCATATATCGGCGAAACTTGCCACCAAAACGCCTGAGCAGCTCAATCATAAAAAGGCGCTCCCTATCATCATTCACACTCAATTCGAATCATGATAGTACGGTGAGCCCAAAAGAAGCGTAAACAACTCGTCATTTCTAATGGGGTTCGGTTTCCAAAGAAGCGGAGAGGCATGTGCACACCCAGCCAGTGTCGGGTCGACCACTTGGTATACTTACCTTAGTGCTACCAAGTTAGTCGCCGACCCTTGAAATGAGGTACCGAGATGAACGACATTCTCGCAAGAAGAGCAAGACGAGCAACTATGAGCATCGCCCTTTCCGCGGCACTTGTCGCGGGAATCGCCCCCCCGTAACGGCGATTGCGGCAGAAACCAGTTCCCCCACCGGTGCAGTTGCCTTGCAGTCGGAAGATGCGGCCGCCGCAAAAGAAAAAGCGTATGCAGCCATGCGGGAAGCGCTCAAAAACCTCGAGGCCGCAAAAGACGCCGCAAGTCCCGAGAAACTTGCGGTAATCGATGATGACATTGCCGCTTTTCAAGAGATCTACGACATGGTGGTGGCGGAAGCCGCCAAACGGAGGGAGCCCCTTCCCGCTATGCAAGCGGACGTCGATGCAGCCCAAGCCAAATACGATGAGGCCCACAACCGGACAAGCGGCCTTCAGGCAGAATTAAATAAGGCAATCGACGACGGAGCTTCTAACGAAACTATTAAGCAGTTGCGAGGTGAGATCATGTCGGCAGAAAGGCGAGAAAAATCTTGTGAAGATGATCTTCACCGCTGCCAACGCCGGCTCGAAAGCCAGGAAAAACGGGTTCAGTATTTCGAAAGTGAGGCAGAGGAAGCCAAAGCCCACATCGATGAGGACGTAGCCAAGCGAGATGCGCTCCTCGGCGATTTGGAAAAGGCGCAAGCGGCCTATGACGATGCCTGCAAAGCATACGAAGAGGCAAAGGCCGCGGCAGACAAGGCCACCTCGCCCGAGATAGCGAAACCGACCGAGACAGTGCCTCCCTCCGGCTCAGCGCAACCCGCCGAGGCGACACCGCCCGTTGGCTCACCTGCAACCGGCAAAGACGCCCTACCAAGCTCCACCAAGCAAGCGAACACAAGCAGCGGCAAGCAAGCAGATACGACCGCCGGCAAGCTCGCAAACACGGGCGACACAGCACCGAGCGCAATCGCACTCGTAGCAGTCGCCGCCGCAGGCCTCGGAATAACCGCCACTGCCACACGCCGCATCAAGAACTCAAAATAGCTGCCAGCGGTTATTGTCTTCGCCAATCCACAAGCCCAGAGACAAAAAGAGGTCCGTTTCCCCACCTAGGGAAACGGACCTCTTTAACTGCAAAAATTCAAACAACAGCACCGCCGCCTCTTAAACTACGTAGCCATCAATGCCCAGACAACGCCAGCGAGCAGCAAAAGGCACGGGATTAAATTATTCAGATAAATGTGACCCTTCAGGCGGTTTCGGTCGGCTACCCGCGAGTGACGGCAGGGCGCTTGGTAGTCAAGCGATCCCGCAGGCAAAGCCGAGGACCAGCGAGACACCACTCCGTCACGCCCGGACCACATGGCCGCCCATGTCTTGGCGCAGCCAGCGAGCGCCACCCAGAGCGAACAAGTTGGCATGAAAAAGGCAAGGCATAGACCTTCTGGTCATGCCCTGCCTTTTGAATGACAAATTGTCGCTCTGGGTGGCGCGCAGCGTCGAGCATTGCGCGGTTTGGTAAAACCGCGCAAAAAGAAAGCCCGTGCACTCGATGGATTCGGATGCCCGACAGAGGCTCCTTATGGCTGCTTCCTTCCGGACCTGACCAGATTCGGAACATGTCGTCATCCGAACCCATCGAACGCGCTAGGCGCTCGGTATATCTTACCTGCTCCCGCCCGCCACGGCAAGTGGGGCGAACCCATCGGATGGATTCGCCCCACTCGTCCATATCGCTAGCGGCGCCTGCGGTACAGGACCGCGCCGCCCGCTGCGGTCAGCGCGCCGATGCCGGCCATGGCGCCGAGCGCCTCAAGCGGCAGGCTGCGGTCGCCGGTGTCGGGCATACCGCCCTTGGAGCCGTCACCGCTAGCGCCGCTGCCGGAGCCGTTATCTGAACCGCCGCCCGAGCCGCCGCCCGGCGTGCCGGGGTTCTCGGGGGTGCCGGGGGTGCCGGGCTCCTCGGCGTAGCTGTTGGTGAAGACCGGCGGCAGGTTGGCGTCGCCCTCGTAGGAAACCTTCGCCGACAAATAGCCCGTCCTGGTGCCGTCTGCCGCCTCGTCGCTCACCGTGACGACGATCTTGTGCACCGCCTTGTCGTAGGTCACGTGCGCCTGGCCGTCGTCGACCTCGCTCACCGTGAAGGTGTAGGTGCCGGCCTGCTTGAAGGTCAGCGCATCGAACGTGACGCTGCCATCGGCGGCATTCTTGGCGGTCGACATGACCTTGCCGTCCCGGCTCTTGAGCTCAAAGCTAAACTGGCCCGCCTTGAGCTCGGCGCCCTTGAGCACCTTGGCGGCGCCCAGCTTGAGGGTGACGGGTGCGGCCTCGTAGCCGTTGGTAAAGGTCACCGAGTCGTCGCCCGTGGGATTGCCCTCGGCATCCGCCAGCTCGTGCTTGACGGCGAGCGTGCCGTTACCGGCATCGGTGACCGTCGTGCGCACGCGGTACGTCGCCTTGTCGTATGTCACGCCGCCCGCCGTGCCGGCGACCTCGCGCAACTCGTAGCTGTGCATGCCGGGCGCGGTGTAGGTGACGGGGCTGAGCGCGACCGTGCCGTCGGCGGCGTTCTTGCCCGTCGCCGCGACGCTCTCGCTGCCGTCGGCGGCAAGCTCGACCAACTGGAACTCGAACTCGCCCTCGGCCAGGTCACGGCCCTTGAGCTTCTTGTTCACCTCGATCTGGTCGGTAACGGAGCTCGGCGTCGGGTTCACGCCGTAGGTATTGGTGAACTCGAACGCGCCCTTACCCTCGGGCGTGCCCTCTGCGGGCAGGACCTCCGCGGCGAGCGTGCCCGCGTTGGTGTCCTCGACCACCTTGACCGTGAAGGTCCTGGTTGCCGTCGCGTCGTTGACCACACCGTCGACCGAACCGGACTCGCTCACCCGGTAGGCAAACGTCTTGGTACGCAGGCCGTCGCCGTCGATCTCGACGTCATCGAGATCGCTCGGCTGCTTAAACGTGACATGGCCCAGCTCGACGTTGCCGGCGGCGTCGTTGGTCGCCTCGGTCACCGTCTTACCGGAGGCGCCGACCGGCGCGGGCGCGCCGTCCAGCGACTCAATCTTAAAGGTGTACCTGCCCGCGATGTCAGCCTGCGTGAGGCCGAGTCCGGCCTGGCCGAGCGCCAGCGTCTTGGTACCCGCGATGTCGACCGTCGCCTCGCCGGCGCTATAGCCGTTCACAAACGACAGCGTGCCGTCGGAGCCCTCGGGGTAGGTCACGGCCACATCCAGCCCGCCCTTGCCGTTATCGGTCACCTTGACCGTGATGCCGAAGCTCGACGTGGCCGCCGTCACGCCCGCAGGCAGCCGGTCCGTACCGTCCTCGGAAACGGTATAGGGAATGACCCAGGAGCCGTCGGCGGCCCTGGTGGCGATGCCGTCCGCCACCATCTGCTCGAGAGCGTCGGTGGTGTAGGAGATGGGCGAGAACGAAAGTCCCACGGCCTCGCCGTCGCCGGAGGCCTGGTTGGTCGCGGTCGCGACCACATTGCCCTGGGCATCGCGGACGGAGAACGAGAACTCGCCCGCCGCCGCGGCGCGGCCCGTCAGCGTCTTGGTGGCGTTGATGGCCACGTTGCCCTCGCCGCCGAGCGTTCCGGTGGCCTCGTAGGAGTTCTGGAACGCGACCGTCACGGGCGCGGGCGTCGCCGTGACGTCATTCGCTGTGGAGACCTCGCTGCGGGCGACCTCGAAGCCGTCCTTGGCAACTGTGGTCGTGACCGTAAGCTTGCCCGTCGCGGTATCGTAGGCGAGCGCGATGGTCACCGTGCGCGGCGCGGTGTCGTTGGTGTAGCCCTCGCCGCCGAGCTTGGTCTCGGTGACGGTGAAGCGATAGACCTTGCCCGCGTCGGCGTCGGTGAACTTCACGTCGCTCTCCGCGGTCCCGCCGATGAGGTCGACCAGGCCGGCCGCACCGTCATCGGCCGCGGCCACGGCGTAGGCGTCCTTGCCGGTCTTGAGGCCGAGCTTGGCGGCCGTCTCGGCGTCCGCGGTCACGGTGAAGGCGAACTGCCCCGCCTCCATGGCGCGGCCGGAGAGCGTCTTGGACAGGCGCACTCCCGCGCGGGCCGAGTAGTCGAGCTCGGTCGTGTAGGTGTTGACGAAGTCGCCGCCGCTCGCCTGCGCGATTGCGGGCGTCGTGGCCGTGAGGTTGCCGGAGCCGTCGTCGGTCACGGTCACCGTCATCGTGGCGGTGTGGCCGTCGTAGGCCACACCAGCGATGGCGGAGCCGTCATCGGGCCTGACCTCGCGCACCGTGTAGGTGAAGGTCTTGGCGCGCACGCGCTTGCCGCCGACCTCGGCGAACCCGGCGTCCTTGATGTCGTCGAGCGTGTAGCGGATGGGGCCGAAGTCGAAGGCGACCCTATCGCCCGCCTTGGTGCCGGCGCCGGCCGTCACGCTGACGGTCTTGGAGCCGTCGGCAGAGCCCTCGGGCATGGGGGCGCCGTCCTCGCCCGCGAGCGTGAACTGGAAGCTGTCGCCCTCCGCCCAGTCGCGGCCCTCGAGCGTCTTGGTGAAGAGCCCCGCGGTGGAGACGTCCCTGCCCTCGGTGGCCGTTCCGTACGTGTTGGTGAACGCGACGGTCGCGCCGTCCTCGGTCACGGCGCCTTCGGCCTTGAAGCCGTCAGCCCCGTTAACCGCGGTCGTGTAGCCCTCGGCGGCATCCTCGGTCACGGTGTAGCGCGCGCCCACGGGTAGGCCGGAGATGATCTTCTCCCCGCCATCCTTAAGCGTGAAGTTCGCCTTGCCGCCCGCGAACGTCACGGCGTGCTCGCCCTTGCCGAAGGTGCCAGAGACGGGCTCGCCGTCCCCGTCGGTCAGCGCGACCGTAAAGCCGAACTCGCGCTGGCTGTCGCCGCCGACGACCGTCTTCTTGACGGTGAGGTTGCCCCCGCGGGGCACGCTGTTGTGGGTCGTGTTGGTCTGGGATTCGTTCTCCCCCACCTTGACCGTGGCGGTGTTGGAGATGTCGTCGACCACGGCGGCTTCGGCGGAGACCTTCACGTCAAAGCTGAGCGTGCCCGTGGCGCCCGCAGCCTGCTCGCCGAGCGACCAGGTAAGGGTGCGCGTCGCGGCGTCGTAGGCGGCACCGTCGGCAGAACCCTCAACATAGTTAACGCCCTTGGGCAGGACATCGGTCACCGTCACGTCGGCCGCCTGCGCGGCGCCCCTGTCGTCGACGCTGTTATTGGCCCAGCCGATGGTATAGGTGAGGGTATCGCCCACGCCCACCGGTTTGCCATCCACATCGACCTTGGCGCCCGAGGCGTCCGCCTTGGTGACGGTCTTGGTGTTGTCGTGCGGCGTGAAGGTGTTGGTGAAAGTCTTCTTGCCCCGCTCGTTGGAGATCTCGGCCTTAAGGCCGGCACCGGTCTGAGTCACCGCGATGTCGAAGGTGTAGGCATGCGCGTCGTCCTCAATCAGGACATCGCCGCTTGCTTTCTCGGTCACGGTCGCGTGGTAGGTGCCCAGATTGGTGAAGCTGAGCTCGCCAAAGGAAACCTTGCCGTCCCTGTCATTCTTCGCCTCGATTGGGTAGCCCTCGAGAACATTGCCCGCGCCATCGGTGAGGGAGAGCTCGAAGGTGAATTCCCCCTCCCGGAGGCCGGGCTTGCGGCCTCCAGCGAGCACCTTGGTGAGCTCGGGGACGAACGCCGTGGCGGGGGCGGGGTCGAAGGTGTTGGTGAAGGCGGCGGAGGCGACCTGATCGGCCGAGATGGAGCCCTCGGCCCTGGATCCCTCGGCTCCGTTCACCGCGGTCGTGTAGCCCTCGGCGGCACGTTCGGTCACCGTGTAGGCAGTTCCCGCGGGCAGCCCCGTAATCCTCGCCGTCTGGCCATCTTTGAGCTTGAGGGTCGCCTTGCCGTCCTCGAACGTCGCGTCACCGTAGGTGCCGGATACTTTGCGGCCCATGGCATCGGTGGCCTCAACCACAAACTTAAATATCTTGTCCGCGTCGACCGCCAGGCCCTCGCGCGCCACGACGGTCTTGGAGACATCGAGCTCGCCCGTCTTCACAGTGTTGGTCACGGTGAAGCCGCGCTCGGCGTCGCCGGAGACCTTGGAGCTGTAGCCCTCGACGGCGTCCTCGGCCACGGTGTAGTCGATCACGGCGCCGGACTTGGAGTACTTGGGCAGGCCCTCGAAGGAGCCCTTCCAGTTATTGGACTTTGACAGCTCGATCGAATCGCCGGTGGCCTTCCCGTCGGCGAGCAGGCGCACGGTGGCCTTCTCGGCCGCCGGGCCGACCCACTTCTTCTCGACGGGCACCGAGACCTTGGCCGTGGAGGTGTTGGTCACGGTGAAGCCGCGCTCGGCGTCGCCGGTGACCTTCGAGCCGTAGCCCTCGACGGGGTCCTCGGCCACAGTGTAGGCGATCACGGAGCCGGAAGCCTCACGCTGCGGCAGATTGGAGAAGGCACCCTCCCAGCCGTCAGACTCGCTCAAGGTGATCGAATCGATGACGGTATCGCCGTTCTTGAGATTTACTTTGACCTTATTAGGATGGGGAATCCTGGGGTTCTCCCAGACCTTTTTGATGGGAATGTCGATGTTCTCGGACTTGCCGATGATGACACCGCCGTTGGCGCCGATGCCGCCTCCCCGCTCGGCCGTATTGCCAGAGATCGTCAGCGACGTCTGACCGCGGCCGAGGTTATACACATCCTCGCTCATCACAGATTTAAGCGCGACGTTCGGCGTGGCGTCGGTAAAGGACAGGGGCTCGCCGTTGCCACCGCCGGGCGAGAATCGCGGGATTTCGGTGTTTGTTTTCGCATAAGTGCCTTCGGGGTTAAACAGCCCACCGTCTCTGTACCAGCTGACCTTTCCGCCGCCCGGAGCGCGGTTGGCCAAGGTCAGTTTGTATTTGGCGTCTTTGAAGCCGGTGAAGACGAGGTCGTCTCCCGCCTCATCGGCCGAGTTCCTGGCGATCAGGCCACCGTTCTGGACGTAGACCTTGGCATCTCCGGTCGGGCAGAACCACATGCCGCCGCCCTGCTTTTTCGCATGGTTATCAACAACGAGAGCGTTTTCGATATGGAGCGTGCTATAGACGAGATACTCGTTGCCTTCGCTATATACGCCGCCACCCATATTCCGAGCAGCATTGTCCTTGATCTCGCCCGCACTGAGGATGACGTCATCTGAATAGGTATAGACACCTCCGCCGGCGGAAGCGGAGTTACCCGATACGGAGCCACCTTTCATAGTGAAAGCGGTACGGTCCCTACCACCCTGCTGCAGGCCGCGATCGACCACGCACACTCCGCCGCCTTTGCCATCAGAATACGCAATATTGTCCTCGATCTTGCCGCCCTTGAGGGTAAACTCGGCATTCCCTTCGACGTGCACTGCGCCGGAGGGAGTTCGATTCCCAAGCTTATAGCCTCTGTTGCGCACAAGCTGACCACCGGTCATCTCAAAGGAGGCTCTCTGGTTACGAGCCTCGCTGTACATGACCACCGCGCCGCCCTGATAGCCGGCGTTATCCTCGATACTGCCGTTACTCATCTCAAGGTGGGCATCGCCCATCAGCATGATGCCGGTAGACGAAAGGTAGTTACCATCGCCGTCCGTGGAGAAAGACACGTGATTCTTACGAATAACGCCGCCCTTCATGACAACATGGGCGCCGTCCTTCGCGTGGACAGCGCCGCAATACGCGTCCTTAAGTTCGCACTGCTCGATAACGCCGCCCGTCATGGTAAGCGAAGCCTTGTCTCCCGACACGTCGATGACACCCGTATTGACGGTGTTCGCAGCGCCGTCGCACACAACGGCCTCGTCAGAGAGCACAACCGCTCCCCTGCTAGAAATAATGGCGCCCTTGTTGTAGCGACCACTCAGGGACACTTTCCCCGACAGCTCGAGGGATGCCCCCTCGGCAACATTGACCAGTACGGAGAAGCCGCTTTTCTTTGCCAAGATGGTATAGGGCTCATCCGACGTGATCTTAATCATCTTCCTGGCAGGAATCGTGAGCGTGGAGCCGAGCTTCACGTGCTTTTCCAGCTTGATGACGGTCTCCTTGCCATTGGGGGCCTCGCTGACCAGCTCCTGAAGGGTCTTGGTGCTGTCATTGCTCACGGTATCGCCGACGCCGTCATCGATGGACTCGCGCGTGTAGACGATATCGACGCCAGAGGACGGGAGGTTCTCCGAGTCGGTGATGTCGTCCCTGCTGTTTTCGATCGTGATCTTTTGAACCGTGCTGCCGTCAAACATGTCCAGGGGTATTTTGGTGAGGCCGCGCCCGATCGTCACATCCTTCACGCCATCTACGCCCGAGAAGGCTGCCGTGCCAACGGAAGTCACGGAATCTGGAATGGAAAGCTGCTCCGGCAACGTACCGCTAAAAAAGGCGTAGTTGCCAATTTTCTCGAGCGTCTCGGGGAACTGGACGGCAACATTGCTCCAGATAAAGGCCCAGTCGCCAATGCTCTTCAGGCTGTCGCAGAGCCCCGCGATCTTAACTGGCGTGTAGCAAAACGCATAGCCCGGAATGTTCTGAAGCGAGGACAGATCCACGGACGCCTGCAGATTTTTGCACTCGTAAAAAGCCCCCCAGCCCATCTTTGTCACCTTGCTTAGATTGGGCACACTCACCAGGCTGGCACACCCCTGGAAAGCAGAGGATCCGATGCTCGTCAATGTGCCCGGGAAATCAATTCCGGTTAAACTCGAGCAATTCCGAAACGCCCCATCCCCGATGGACTCGATTTCGCTCAGCGCGGTGACGGACGTGAGAGAGGTGCATCCGTCAAACATGTGCGAGGGGATCTTGGTAACCGAAGCGGGCAACGACACGCTTGTCAGAGACGTGCAGTCTTCGAACACGCCCGTTATGGTGTCGGAGAAGGCGACATCTTTTGGAAACTCGATGCTTGTGAGGGCCGTAGCCCCCTCGAAGGCGCCCGAGCCCGAAATCATTTTGAGGGTGGAGGGGAGATTGATCTCCGAAAGGCTGCTGCAGCCATTGACCATCATGTTGGCGCTAATCTCCTCGACGCCCTCATCAAAATAGAGCTTTTCGAGCGAGCCAGCGTTTTGCAGCGAGCAACCGAAGTTCTTGATGGAGCCAGGGATATGGAGCTCCTTGACCTTTACGAACTTCCGGAAATACCATCCGCGCACGTTTTCGAGCGTGTCGGGAAGCGTCAGCTGCTCAACATTCTCGGCCACGATACCAGACGAGAAATAAAGTTTGGTGACTTTGTAGGTCTGGCCACCATGCTCGATGGAGCTGGGCACACTCACCACGGTCACACTGTCGTCGGCAACAATACATGTGATTTCCGCCGTGCCCTTATCCGTGGTCTCGCACGAATAGGTCACGCCGTCCTGGGTGATCTCAAACTCCTCCGCAGTATACGCAGCCCGCGATTCCGTGGCCGCATATGCGACACCGGCCGTCGCGCCAACGGATAAACATCCGAAGCCGAGAACCAGCGCAAGACAGAGAGCGACGACTCTCTGCCCCCCCCGCCGAAAACTTTCCTCTCCAATTCCCTTCTCCCCCTCTGGTGTCGCCTTCTCTTCCCAAGAGCGATCTATTGATTAGGACAGTTTAAAGACAACATTATGCCCAAAGAGATCCATCATGGAGATAATCCACGTCTTCGCCCGAAATGATAATTAATTGGCAGGATTAATTGGCGAACAACTGAACGAAGAGCAATCTACTAATGGCACATCAATGGCGGCGTCAACACCTGAAGTGCATAGCCTCCGATCCCTAGACAGCACCATCGAGCGCCACAAGGCGCAGGATTGAATTGTTCAGATTCACATGCCTTTACGGGTGTTTTTCTAGCCCCGTCCCAAAATGACTACTTTTCTAGATTCGGCCGAGGTCGTAGGATCGAGCGGCAGACTCGCCGGCGCAGATGAGGTTGGTTGTGGCTTCTTGCACACCGAGCGCCTGGTCGAGGGGCATGGGCTTGCGGCAGATCGGCAAAACCAGGTCGACGCCCTGCCCATACACCGCATCCAGGTTGACGGCGCGACCGCCCACGACGGCGACCACCGGCTTGCCATAGCGCTTGGCACGGCGGG
>UQYE01000047.1:0-17434 GCA_900545145.1 uncultured Collinsella sp.
AAGCACTTAATGTGCTTTCCGTCTTGCGCAGGACTGTAGAGCAGCAAACTTAACCCGCCCCGGCCCCCGATGGCCCCAGACCGGCGGGATAGACCAGTTCAGATGGGGCTTTGATGCATGGGTGGTCTGTTGTTGTGCAAATGGGTATCATACTGTGGTTATTGCATCGACTCTGCGATGCATGTTTGTACGTTCCCGGCGGTCGGTTTGCCAGAAGCGCCCCGTCGGTTGTTCCAGACCCGTTTCGAAGAAAGGAAACCACACTAACCTATGGCAGCTAAAAAATCATCTCCCTTGAAGATCATCCCGCTCGGCGGCCTTGATGGCATCGGCAAGAACATGACGGTTTTCGAGTGCGGCGACGACATGGTGCTCGTCGACGCCGGTCTCATGTTCCCGGATGACTCCCAGCCCGGTATCGATCTGGTGCTTCCCGACTACACCTACGTTCTGGAGAACGAGGAGAAGCTCCGCGGTATCATCGTTACCCACGGCCACGAGGACCACACCGGTTCGCTTCCGTACCTGCTGCAGGACCTCAACAACAAGGTGCCCATCTTCTCGAGCAAGCTGACGCTCGGTTTTATCGAGGGCAAGCTTTCTGAGTTCCGCATCCGCGCACCCAAGTTCCGCGAGGTCAAGGGCGGCAGCCATGTCAACCTCGGCGGCATCTCGCTCGACTTCTTCTCGATGACGCACTCTATCCCCGGCGCTCTGGGCGTGTTTATCCGCACCAATCAGGGCACCGTTATGCACACCGGCGACTTTAAGCTTGACCAGACGCCCATCGACGGCGTCACGCCCGACTACGCCGCTATCAGCCGCTTTGCCAAGCAGGGCATCGACCTGCTGCTTTCCGACTCCACCAATGCCACGGTTCCCGGCTTTACCAAGTCCGAGGCCGAGGTTGGTCCCAACCTGTTGCACGCCATCAAGAACGCCCCGGGTCGCGTGTTCGTCGCGTCGTTCTCGAGCCACATCCATCGTCTGCAGCAGATCTGCGATGCCGCCCGCAAGTGCGGCCGTAAGGTCGTTGTGACCGGTCGCTCCATGCTCACGAACACCCGCGTGGCGCGCGAGCTCGGTTATCTCAACATCGATGACGCCGATATCATCGATGCCTTCGATATCGATAACCTGCCCGACGATAAGATTGTCGTCATGTGCACCGGTTCGCAGGGCGAGCCGCTGTCGGCCCTGTCCCGCATGGCCAATGGCGAGCACAAGACGCTCTCCATCCACGAGGGCGATACCGTTATCCTTTCGGCAACTCCCGTTCCTGGCAACGAGAAGGCCGTCCAGCAGGTCGTCAACAGCCTGGCCAAGCTCGGCTGCGACGTGTGGGATAAGAACCGCGCTCTCGTCCACGTCTCGGGTCACGGTAGCCAGGAGGAGCTCAAGCTCCTGATGGCCATGGCCAAGCCCACGTACTTTATGCCGGTTCACGGTGAGGCCGTGCATCTGCGCGCCCATGCGCAGCTGGCCCGCAAGATGGGCATCAAGGACGATCATATCTTTATCCTCGATAACGGCGACACGCTCGAGATGCGCGGTGGTATCGTCAAGCGCGGTACGCCCGTCGAGTCCGGTGTCGTTTACGTCGACGGCCTGCGTATCGGCGATACCGACCCCATCGTCCTGCGCGATCGCCAGAAGCTCGCCAACGACGGTATGGTCACGGCCGTTGCCATCGTCTCCCTCAAACACAAGAAGATCGAGGCCATCGAGTTCTCGGGCCGCGGCGTCTCGTTTGCCATCGACGACCAGTTCTCCGAGGATGCCTCCGCGTCCATTATGAAGACGATCGAGAAGGGTAAGTTTAGCTTTACCAGCAGCGGCTCCGATGCCATTCGCAAGGCCGTGCGCGATTCGCTCTCCAACTTTATATGGAGCCGTACGCGCACCCGTCCGATGATCATTCCGGTCGTCATGGAGGTTTAGTTTGGCGCGCGGATCTGCACAAAACGCCAAGGGCAATAAAGCCAACAACCAGCCGGCATCTGCTAAGGGTGCTGGTTCCCATCTGCGTGCCAATAAGGGCCATGAGGCAGACTTCGACGATTTTGAGCCCTTGGTCGAGCCTTCGGCCAATCGCGATATCGCCGGTGTGGTCATCGCCGTTTTGGCGATCGCGTCCTTCATTGCCGTGATCTCTCCGGCAACAGCGCCCGTGACTGCTGCGGTTGCCGGTTTCTACCACCTGGGCTTTGGTCTGGGCGCCTACGTGCTGCCGATCGTCATTTTGCTGTTTGCCGCCACGCTCTTTTTAGGTGAGGACTCGCCGCTCAACGCGCGCTCCGTTGCGGGCGGTGCCGTGGTCTTTATCGCTGTCGTCTCCATTCTCTCGCTGATGGTGCCGGGTACGAGCGACTCGTGCGACCTTATGTTCAGGCCGCAAAATCTGTCCGCTTCGGGTGGCTACATCGGTGCGTTTATTGCGAGTGCGCTGCAGAATGCCCTGGGTAAGCCTATCGCGATGGTAGTCCTGCTGGGCCTTGCCGTCGTGGGCCTTGTCATCATTGGCTTTTCGGTGGGCGGCGTGCTGCGCTCTGCCCGCGATCGTGCGGCAGATTTTGCCGAGCGCCGTCGTGCCGATGTTAACGCGAGCCCGTGGGGTGACGATGAGGCCCTGTCGGTGCCCGGCGTTGCCCGTCCGCACCTGAGCATTCTTCGTCAAAAGGGCTCCGATGCTGCCGTGACCACGGTCATGGGCGACGATGTGGACCCGGTTTTGGACGATGACGACGAGGACGATGACCCGTTTGTCGACGTATCCGAGTCGGTTGAAGCCGAGCGGGCCAAGACCACGCTGCTGCCGCGTCGCCATGTCAAGAAGGGCAAGGCCGCGCCTAAGCTCAATACGAGTGAGCCCGACCCGTCTTGGTCCGATAGCGAGATTGAGCTTACCGAGGGCGATGACGAGGACGACGAGGCTCCGATTGAGACCGCAAAGACAACTTTGCTGCCGCGTCGCCATGCAAAGCGCGGCCAGGTAACCGGCCAGCTTTCGATGGAAGACGACCCCGATAAGATTGACGAGTCCGAGCCGCCGTTTGCCGTGAATCCCGTCTCGGCCGCACCTCAGATTCCCGACTTCCTGAAGCATCCCAAGGTTGCCGATGCGTCTGCCACGAGTGCTATCGAATCGGCTGCGGCTCGTGATGGGGGAGTGGACGACGGCGCCGCAGATAACGAGGGCGAAGAAGAGGACGGCCTCAAGCTTCCGCCGCTCGAAATCCTGCATGCCAACCCGCAGTCGGCTTCCGCCGCGTCTTCGGACAAGGAGCTGGAGCAGACCGCTGAGTCACTGCAATCCACCTTGCTTGAGTTTGGCCGCAGTGCCCGCGTGGTCGGCTGGATCGCCGGCCCCACGGTGACGACCTTTAAGCTGCAGCCCGGTGAGGGCGAGCGTGTGAGCAAAATCTCGAGCCTCGAGGACGATATCGCGCTTTCGCTCGCTGCCCAGTCGGTGCGTATCTTTGCCCCGATCCCCGGCACCTCGCTCGTGGGCATCGAGATTCCCAACCGCAAGCGCCAGAACGTCAATCTGGGCGACGTGCTGCCCTATGTGAAGGGCGGTCCGCTCGAGCTCGCCATCGGTCGAGATGCCGAGGGTACGCCGGTTGTCGCCGACCTCGCTAAGATGCCTCACCTGTTGATTGCCGGTACGACCGGTTCTGGTAAGTCGGTCATGATCAACTCCATCATCACGACCTTGCTCATGCGCGCCCTTCCCGAGGACGTTCGCCTGATCATGGTCGACCCCAAGCGCGTCGAGCTTGCAGGCTATAACGGTCTGCCGCATCTTTACGTGCCTGTAGTGACCGAGCCCAAGCAGGCCGCGAGCGCTCTGCAATGGGCCGTGTCCGAGATGGAGCGTCGCCTGAAGGTTTTCGAGCGTCTCAACGTGCGTAAGATCTCGACCTACAATGAAAAGCAGGCCGCCGGCGAGTTTGAGCATTACGACAACCCGCCGCAAAAGATGCCCTACCTGGTCATCATCATCGACGAGCTTTCGGACCTGATGATGGTCGCCGGTAAGGATGTCGAGGCCTCGATCGTGCGTATTGCACAGCTGGGCCGTGCCGCCGGTATTCATCTTATCGTGGCCACGCAGCGCCCCAGCTCCAACGTGGTGACGGGCCTCATCAAGGCTAACATCACCAACCGCATCGCCTTTAACGTCGCCACGGGCATCGACTCGCGCGTCATCATCGACCAGATGGGCGCCGAGAAGCTCACCGGTTTGGGCGACATGTTGTTCTCCAAGGTCGACTGGGGCAAGCCCCGCCGTATCCAGGGCTGCTTTGTCTCGGATGATGAGATCAACGAGATTGTCGAGTTCGTCAAGTCGCAGAGTGAGCCAGACTACCACGAGGAGATCCTGTCTGCCGTGGCGCCCGCTTCCATGTCCATGGCGGGTGGCGGAGGCATTGTCCGCACCGGAGTAGCCGAGCCGCAAGACGATGATCCACTCATTTGGGAAGCCGCCCATATTGTGGTGGAATCGCAGCTTGGCTCCACATCTGGCCTGCAACGTCGTCTGAAGGTTGGCTATGCGCGTGCCGGGCGTATTATGGACATGCTGGAAGAAAAGGGTGTCGTCGGCCCGCCCGACGGTTCCAAGCCGCGCGAGGTCCTGTTGGACGAGGAGGGGCTTGCCGCGCTGGAATCTGTCGACGCCGAGATGGCACGTGAAGATCGTGAGTTTGGAGGATTCTGATGGCTGCACGCTTTGGTGACATGCTGCTCGAGCAGCGTCGCCGAATGGGCCTTTCCATTCAGCAGGTCGCCAACACCATCAAAATCAGGCCGCAGATCATCGAGTTTTTCGAGACCGGTAACTTTGCTTCGATGCCGCCGCGCGGCTATGCGCAGGGCATGATTTCGAGCTATGCTCGTTTTTTGGGCCTCAATCCGCGCGAGGTCGTCAATGCCTACTTTGACGAGCTGATGGCATACGAGCGCGAGACGTCGCAGCAGGGCGGTCGTTTTCAGGACGCCGCCGGCTATGTCAATTCACGTTCCTCGGTGGATAATGGGCGCTTCTTGATGGTTCAGGGTGGTCGCTCAACGCGTTATGGTCAGCGTCCGCAGCAGGCTGGCTATATTACCGAGACGGGTTCGGGCGAGGAGATTCGCTCACAGCGTGACCGGTTCCGCAGTACGCCGATGCCCGAGGACCGTGCACTTCCCGCTGCCCGCGGCGTGGCGCGTGACCCTCGTGCCGGCTACGGCGACGGCGGCTATTCCGATCGCGATCACCGTGGTATCTCCACCGGACGTTCTCGCAGTGGCTATGCGGACGCCGATGCCACGCAGGTGACGCCGCGTCTTCGCTCTCAATCACAGCCGTATGGCCAGCGCTCTTCGGCTCCGCGTGCGGGCCAGCGTGGCTATCAAGGCCGCGGTGAACTTGCGCCCCGCTCGGGTCAGCGCAGCCTTCAGGGCCAGGGTGGCTATCGCGGCCGTTCCGACAGCAATCGTGGTCGTATGCCTCAGGGAGGCGGCCGCAGCAGTTCCAGTCGTGGACGCGGCGGTTCCCGTACTCCTCAAAACAACGGTCTCGATCCGCGTATCGTCTACGCCGGCATCGGTGCCGTGGCGTTGCTGCTGATCGTGCTCATCGTGGTACTTCTGCGCGGCTGCGCATCTTCGACGCCCGAGACCACGCCCGAGACGCCCACTGCTACCAAGACGACGCCCAAGAAGTCTTCTAAGAAGACCGAAACGGTCGACGAGGACGAAGACACCGATGAGGCGACGGATGAGTCGACCGATTCGGACGCCACCAAGACGACGGCTAAAAGGGAAGAAAACGAGGTAACGAAGGTCAAGGTCTCCGTTGCCAAGGGAAAGACCGCCTGGATTGAGGTCAAGGTCGATGGCAAGTCGGTCTATGGCGCCCAGGCGACTGGCCCCTTTGAGCAGGAGTACACGCCTGAGTCCTCGATCGAGATCACCACGTCCAAGCCTTCCGATGTCACCGTTACCAAGAACGGCGAAAAGGTCCGTTACGATACCAAGACCTCGGGCGTGGCGCGTGTGACGATCACCGTTCCCAAGAAGGAGACGACTGGTTCCGAGAATGGTGAAAGTTCTGATGGTACCGACACCACCGATGGTGCCGACACCACCGACGGCACCGATGCCCAGTCCACGGATGGCGCCGATACCGCAACTGACGGCCAGACGCCCACCGATTCTACCGACTATTCGTACGATAGCTACTAAGCCGCTCGTACGCGAAAGGAAACATCATGGCTAAAGATTCCAGCTTCGACGTCGTGTCCGAGGTCAACATGCAAGAGGTCGACAACGCCTTCCAGCAAACCACGCGTGAGATTTCCCAGCGCTATGACCTGAAGGATTCCGGCGCCACGATCGAGCTTTCGAAGGGCGACAAGCTCTTTACGATCAACGCCCCGGCCGACTTTGTCTCCAAGCAGATTATCGACGTGCTGAGCTCCAAGCTCATCAAGCGCGGCATCGACCTCAAGGCTGTCTCGTGGGATGCTCCGCAGGCGGCATCGGGCGGCACCGTGCGCGTGCTCGGCCATATCGTCGAGGGTATCGACCAGACGACCGCCAAGAAGATCAACAAGGACATCAAGGACCAAAAGCTCAAGGTCAAGGTGACTATCGAGGCCGACAAGCTGCGTGTTTCCTCTGCTTCGAAGGACGCGTTGCAGACCGTGATCCAGTTCCTGCGCGACCAGGACTACGGCCAGCCGCTGCAGTTCACCAACTACCGCTAATATCATTCGAAAGGACCGCTCTCCAACATGGATACACCGTTGGGCTCCGTGCTCTACATCACCCTCGGGTGCGCTAAGAACGAGGTTGACACCGACCGCATGCGTTCTCTTTTGACCGCCGCGGGCTACGAGGAGGCATTCGACCCACAGGATGCCGATATCGCCATCGTCAATACATGCTCGTTCCTCGCCTCCGCAACGTCCGAGAGCATCGAGACCACGCTCGAGCTCGCCAACGAGGTCCAGGACGGCGTTCGTTCTTGCCCCATCGTCATGTGCGGCTGTGTGCCGTCGCGCTATGGCGACGACCTGCCTGACGAGCTGCCCGAGGTCGCTGCCTTTGTGAAGGCCGACGAGGAGGACGGCATCGTGGCGGTCATCGATGGCGTGCTGGGTGTCGAGCGTGAGATCGCTGCCTATATTCCGCAAGTAAAGCGCACTGTCGAGGGCGCTGTTGCTTACGTCAAGATTTCCGATGGCTGCAACCGCTTCTGCAGCTTCTGCATGATCCCCTATATTCGCGGTCGCTATCATTCGCGCAATGCCGAGAGCATTATCTCCGAGGTACGCGACCTGGTTGCCGGCGGTGTGCGCGAGATCGTGCTGATTGGCCAGGACACGGGTATTTGGGGCACCGACTTTGCCGACGAAGACGTCACCGATGGCTCGCCGCGCAATCTGGCGCAGCTGCTGCATGCCGTCGCCGAGGCCGTGCGCCCGCACAACGTCTGGGTCCGCGTGCTCTATCTGCAGCCCGAGGGCATGACCGACGAGCTTATCGATACGATTCGCGATACGCCCGAGGTGCTGCCTTATATCGATATCCCCGTGCAGCACTGCGACGCGCGCATCCTCAAGGCTATGCGCCGTTCTGGTTCGCGCCAGGAGCTCGAGGACCTGTTCCGCGATCTGCGTGAGCGTATCCCCGGCATCGTGATCCGTTCCACGGCCATGGTCGGCTTCCCGACCGAGACCGACGACGAGTTCCGCGACCTTATCGACTTTATGGACACCGTCGGCTTTGACTACACGAGCGTCTTTGCCTACTCGCAGGAGGAGGGCAGCCTGGCCGCTAAGATGGAGGGTCAGGTCGATGAGGAGGTCAAGCTCGAGCGCGCCCAGGAGGCCATGGACCTGGCCGAGTCGCTCGGTTTTGCCGCCACCGCCGCACATGTGGGCGAGCGCGCCCAGGTGATCGTCGACGGCATCGAGGAGACCGAGGACGGCGCCGAGCTGATCGGCCATGCTTGGTTCCAGGCGCCCGATTCCGATGGCGCGGTGCACTTGGACGCCAGCGAGGCGTCCGTGGGCGATATTCTGACGGTCGAGTTTACCGATAGCTTCTGCTATGAGCTTATCGGCCATGTTGTGGAGTAGGAGAGCATCGTGGCAAACGAGAGCAATAAGGAACTGACGAGTGTTTGGACGCCCGCCAACATCGTGACGTGCGTTCGCATCGTCTTTATCCCGGTGTTCATGATCGTGTCGGCGCTTTCTCACACGAGTGTTGCCGGTACAGATTGGAGCACCTTCGACGGCCCGCTCGCCGCCGCTGCCTTCATTCTGTATGTTATCCTGTCGTGCACCGATAAGGTCGACGGTTATCTGGCGCGCTCGCGCAACGAGATTACCGATTTCGGTAAGTTCTTGGACCCCATCGCCGATAAGCTGCTGGTGTTCTCGGCTCTGCTGCTGTTCTTGGATTTTGGCGCTGTGACCGTGTGGTCCGTGTTCATTATCCTGTTCCGTGAGCTTCTGGTGAGCGCCCTTCGCATGGTCGCGAGTGCCGCCGGCGTGGTCGTTGCCGCCGATAAGCTTGGCAAGTACAAGACGGCGACCACGATGGTCTCCATCTGCGGTTACCTGTGCGTCTTTGCGATGGCCGGCTTGCACCTTGGCCCGCTGGCGCTGACGCTCGGCATCTACTCGGTGTCGCGCTTCCTGTACGCCGTTGCCGTTGTCCTGACCGTTATCTCGGGCGCCCAGTACTTCTGGAACTGCCGCAAGATCGTCTTTTCGGTCTAGGTCCTGGTGGGTATGACGGACTCTTTTGAGCAGATTTCCGCACATAACGAGGAGCTGGCGCGTCATATTGTCGAGCGCGCGAGCGCTCGGGGCGTGACGGTTTCGACGGCTGAGTCGCTGACGGCAGGTATGATCGCCTCGACGATTGCCGATATCCCGGGCGCCTCGGCGGTGCTGCGTGGCGGTGCGGTGACCTACTGCGATGAGATCAAGCATCGCGTTTTGGGCGTTGATCAGGAGACGCTCGACCGCTATACCGCGGTGTCGCATCAGACCGCGCGCGAGATGGCGGCGGGTTCGCTGGAGCTGTACCAGAGCGATATTGCAGTGAGCGCAACGGGTTATGCCGGCCCCGGCGGCGGCACTGAGGACGATCCGGCTGGCACTTTCTATATTGGCTGGGCGTATCGCGCGGCTGATGGGGAAGTGCCGGTCGTGGACTCTGTGCGCTGCCACTATGAGGGCGACCGTTCGTGTATTCGTGCCCATGCGGTCGCGGAGGCATTGGGACGCATTGTCCTTGTGCTTAACTCTATGGAATAGACGTGTTTTAAGGGGCCTTCGGGCCCCTTAATTGTGGAGATAGGGACCCCTGACGAATTTAGCGTTTGCGCTGGTCATAGGTGTATTTTTGCCTTTCCTGTTCTTATTTGCCCCTTTGTGGTCAAGCATTTGGTCAGTGTTTGGTCGGCGTTTGGTTGGGTTTTGGAAAGACTGCCTGCATATGATTGGCCTGAACGGTTGACCACGAACAGCCGTTCGTTTATTATCGATGCAGGTTGTTAAGAGGAGGGCTATTCATGGCCAAGAATTCAGGTCCCGTACGTACCGTTCATGCTCGCACGACGGGTAAAGAGCGCGATGAGATGATCGCCACCACCAAGGCCGAGATCGAGAAGAAGTTCGGTCAAGGCTCCATCATGAGGTATGGTGACGGCGGCCCCGAGCTTGAGGTTGAGGCCATCCCCACGGGCGCTCTGGCACTCGATGCCGCTCTGGGTATCGGCGGTGTGCCGCGCGGCCGTATCGTCGAGATTTACGGTCCTGAGTCCTCCGGTAAGACGACGCTTTCGCTCGAGATCCTGGCCGAAGCCCAGGCAATGGGTGGCGTGGTGGCATTTATCGATGCCGAGCACGCGCTCGATCCCACGTATGCCGCGCGCATTGGCGTGGATATCGACGAGGTACTGATTTCCCAGCCTGATACGGGTGAGCAGGCGCTCGAGATTGTTGACATGCTCGTGCGTTCCGGCGCCATCGATGCCATCGTCGTCGACTCCGTCGCCGCGCTGACCCCGCGTGCCGAGATCGAGGGAGAGATCGGCGATACCACGGTCGGATTGCAAGCTCGTCTGATGAGTCAGGCGCTCCGCAAGCTCGCCGGCTCGCTGTCCAAGTCCAACACGACATGCATCTTCATTAACCAGCTGCGAGAGAAGATCGGCGTCATGTTCGGCAACCCCGAGACCACGACGGGCGGCCGCGCCCTTAAGTTCTTCTCTTCGGTGCGTATCGACATTCGCCGCATCGACAGCATTAAGCTTAAGGATGAAGTTATCGGTAACCGCGTGCGCGCCAAGGTCGTTAAGAACAAGGTGGCAGCTCCGTTCCGTTCTGCTGAGTTCGACATCATGTACGGTACGGGCATCTCTAAGGAGGGCTCGATTCTGGACATGGCTGTCGAGTGCGGCATTTGCAAGAAAATGGGCTCCTGGTTTGCCTATGGCGAGGACAAGCTCGGCAACGGTCGCGAGGCCGCCAAGGCGTTCCTGCGCGAACACCCCGATTGCGCCGACGAGATTGAGCATAAGGTCCGCCTTGCCTGCGGGCTTGAGTTTGATGACGATGCTCCGTCCGAGGTCGAGCTGACCGATCAGCCTGCGCCTGAGGAGTTTGACGAGCTTTACGCCATCGATGGTTCCGCCATGCTCGATGATGACGACGAGTAGCGGTTACGCTCATGTCGTATACGGTGACCGAGGCCACGGTCGTCTTTCCCGATAAGAAGGCGGCCTCCTCGTTCTCGAGCGGGTATGCGTCCAAAAAGCCTTGCGCACATATCGATTGTGAGCTTGAGGGCGGTTTTGAGCGGTCCATTTGGATTCCCGTGCGGGTCGCGCGCCTGTATGTCAAAAATCGCCCCGATCTTCCCTGTGATTGGGACAACTTTCGTGAGGCGGTGCAGCTCGTCGAGCGTAAATGTGCACTTACCATGGTGACCGAGATGTTATCGCGCCGCGACCATGCGACGGGCGAGGTCCGTGACAAGCTGGCTCGCTACGGCTTTCACCAGACCGCGATCGATTTCGCCGTCGAGCGCGCCACCGAGTATCGCTTTTTAGACGAGAACCGCTTTTGCTCGTACTTTATCGAGGAGCGCAAGCGGCGCGGTTGGGGACAGCGTAAAATCGAGACCGAGCTCAAGCGCCGTCATGTCGTGCTCGATGACATTCCCGGTTATCCCGAGGATTATTTTGCCGTCGAAGACGATTTGGCGCGTGCGTCAGCCCTGCTCGCCAAGCGGCGTGTTCCAGAGACGCGCGGATTCGAAAAACTGGTTCGGTTTTTGATGGGCAAGGGCTTCTCGTATCATATCGCCGCCGATGCCGTTAAGGCACGTCTCGATGCCGAACGCGAGGAATGTGCGGTTTAGGCGTATGCGTTTTGTGGCCCTGCCGCTCACCGTGTTTTAGCCGCCGTGTTGGGGGCATTTATTTGACAGTTGTTGTGGTTCAACGTACGATAAACAGCGTCATTTGCTTTGTGATATGTGCTCATCTGTGATGAGTTTGTTTATATGTTTATCTGTATCCGACCCGCATAAGCTGCGCCCATATTACTCAAATGTCGCGAGCCGTTCGTAAGGACGGTTCGCTTTGTTGTGTAACGAATCCATAAAAAGGAGTGAGCATGCCTATCATCGCAGCGCTCGTTGGCATCGTTTTGGGTGCCATCGCCGCCATTGCCTACATGCGCACCGCCAAGCAGGGTAGTCTTCACGAGGCCGACGAAAAAATCCAGTCGGCACACGCACAGGCTGAGTCCCTGATCGGTGATGCTAAGCGTCAGGCCGAGACCCTCAAAAAAGAGGCTCTGCTCGAGGCTAAAGAGGAGATCATCAAGAACAAGCAGGCCGCCGAGGCCGAGGACAAGCAGCGTAAGAACGAGATTCGTACGCTCGAGAACCGCGTGATGCAGCGCGAGGAATCCCTTGATCGCCGCAACGACGCTCTCGACAAGCGCGAGCATCAGCTGTCCAGCCAGGCCGGTCAGGTCGAGAAGCGCTCCCGTGAGCTCGAGGAGCTCTGCGCAAAGCAGACCTCCGAGCTCGAGCGTATCGCCGACCTTACCCGCGAGGACGCCCACAAGGAGCTCCTCGATAAGGTTCGCGGCGAGGTCACCCACGAGGCCGCCACGATCATTCGCGAGTCCGAGCAGCAGGTTCGCGCCGAGTGCCACAAGACCGCCCAGGAGATTCTGTCTCTGGCGATTCAGCGCTGCGCTGCCGACCACACTGCCGAGGTCACCGTTACCTCCGTGCACATTCCCTCTGATGACCTCAAGGGCCGTATCATCGGTCGCGAGGGTCGCAACATCCGGACCTTCGAGCAGGTTTCCGGCGTCAACCTCGTGATCGATGACACGCCCGAGACAGTCGTTCTTTCGAGCTTCGACCCGGTCCGTCGTGAGACCGCCCGTGTCGCCCTCGAGAACCTCATCGCCGACGGCCGCATTCACCCTGCCCGTATCGAGGAGATGTATCACAAGGCCGCCGACCTGGTTCAGCAGCGCGTGCGCGAGGCTGGCGAGCAGGCTGCCTTCGATACCGGCATCCACGATCTGCACCCCGAGATCGTCAAGACCCTTGGTGCCCTGCGCTACCGTACCTCGTTTGGTCAGAACGTGCTTCAGCATTCCCTCGAGGTCTCTGATCTGTGCGGCGTGATGGCTTCCGAGCTTGGCCTGGACGTTGTGACTGCCAAGCGCGCCGGCCTGCTGCACGACCTGGGCAAGGCAATCGACCATGACGTCGAGGGCCCGCATGCCGTCATCGGCGCCGAGCTGGCCCGCCGTTATGGCGAGAAGCCCGTTATCGTCCACGCTATTGAGGCTCACCATGCCGATGTCGACCCCAACACGGTGCTCGATGTCCTGGTGCAGGCCGCCGATGCTGTCTCTGCCTCTCGCCCCGGTGCCCGTCGCGAGTCTGCCGAGAACTACATCAAGCGTCTTGAGAAGCTCGAGGAGATCGCCAACTCCCATGACGGCGTCGAGCGCACCTATGCCATGCAGGCTGGTCGCGAGGTCCACGTCATTGTTCAGCCGGACAAGATCTCCGATGCCCAGTCCACGGTCCTGGCTCACGATATCGCCCATCAGATCGAGGAAGAGATGGAGTATCCCGGTCAGGTGCGCGTCGTCGTGATTCGCGAGAGCCGCGCTGTCGATATCGCTAAATAACATGAGCGACGCGAACGAGCTCATCTCATTTATCGCGTCGATGTCGGGGGAGGGCAACCTTCGCGTCGAGGAGAACCTTGGCGAGGGGTATGTCCGCCTCCGCGTTTCGGAGGCCGAGCGGCGCCAGGCAAAGCACGACATTCAGCATGTCGAGGACATCGTCATCGAAATGCTCCGTAATGCTCGCGATGCCGGCGCCGACAAGGTCTATCTCGCCACGACCAAGGAAGACGGTGTCCGCACGCTTGTCTTTCTGGATAACGGTTCGGGCGTTCCGCAGGATATGCAAGAGCGAATCTTTGATGCCCGCGTTACCTCCAAGCTCGAGAGCATGAAGATGGACCGTTGGGGCGTTCACGGTCGTGGCATGGCATTGTTTTCGATCAAGCAGAACACCGATGAGGCCCGTGTGGTCACGTCCGGTGTCGATCTTGGTTCAGCCTTTAAGGTGAGCGTCGCGGCCGACCGCCTCAGTGAGCGTGCCGATCAGTCCAGCTGGCCCCAGGCCGTCAAGGATGAGGACGGACGTTATGTCTGCGCTCGCGGTCCACATAATATTATTCGCGCTGCTTGTGAGTTTGCGCTCGAGGAGTTGCGTGGTTGCGATGTCTATCTTGGTTCTCCGTCTGAGATTGCCGCGACCCTTTATGCTCAGGCGTCAAGCCGGCTTGATACGTCTCGTCTCCTGTTCATTGATGACGAGAGCGAGCTTCCGGTTGTCGATCGTTTAGGCCTTGCTTCTGATGCCGAGGACTTTATCCGTATTTGTTCGGGTTTGGGTCTTGAGATGTCCGAGCGCACGGCCCATCGCATTTTGGCAGGGCAGATTAAGCCCGTTCGCGGTGTGACCGCGCGTCTGCTGCGCGAGCGTGATTCGTCCTCGCATGCGCCGGCTCCTGTCGATCTCGCGAAGGATCGTCGCGGGCTACGTATTGCCAAGGATGACATGGCACAGTTTTCGCGCGCTGTGGAACGCGACTTTAATGACCTTGCCGCCCGGTACTATCTCAACCTTTGCGGCGACCCAAAGATCCGTGTTTCGCGTGATCGAATCACCGTGACCTTTGATCTTGCCAAAGAGGAATAGTGCCTTTACCGAGTCCACTCGGTACGATACAGTTATTGCAGTTAAAACGTACTTTTAAATGCAGGAGTTTCTTCATGGATTGCCTGAAGGTATCAAGCAAATCATCGCCCGCGTCCGTTGCCGGCGCCATCGCCGGCATGGTCAAGGATGGTGTACCCGTCAACATCCAGTGTGTCGGCGCCGGTGCCGTCAACCAGGCCATTAAGGCCGTTGCTATCGCGCGCGGTTTTTTGATTCCAACCGGTTTTGATATTTCCTGCGCGCCCGTGTTCTCCGACATCCTCATTAACGGGGAGTCGCGCACGGCCATCCGCCTTTCTATCTACGTTCACCAGATCAATCGAGCTGCTATGGATAACGTCGTCATGGATGATGTTAAGCCTGTGGCGTAGCTTCTGATTGCCTCGTTTTGCTCCCCATCGTTAGGACTTATGCACATGGACCAGCGTTCCGTACGCGATATTCTTGCCGGTAAAACCTACTTTATCCGCACCTTTGGCTGCCAGATGAATCAGCACGACTCCGAGCGTGTGAGCGGTCTGCTTGATTCGTATGGCTGCCTCATGGCGCTCGATCCCGCGCATGCCGATATCGTTGTCTTCATGACGTGCTGCGTGCGCGAGGCCGCCGATACTCGCCTGTACGGTCAGTGCAATTCCTGCAAAAGCCTGCCGCCTTCGCCTTCGGGCAAGCGCGTGGTTGCCGTTGGCGGTTGCATCGCGCAGCGCGATGGCGAGGGCCTGCTCACCAACGTCGATAACGTCAATGTCATCTTTGGCACGCATTCCATCGCGCATGTGGCCGAGCTCATTGCCGAGGCGTTCCTTGATGGCAAGCGTCATATCCGTACCAATGAGCATGAGGATACGGATGCCATGAGCATGCCGTGGCATCGCGAGACTCAGTATCACGCCTGGGTGCCCATCATGACGGGCTGCAATAATTTCTGCACCTATTGCATCGTGCCGTACGTGCGTGGTCGCGAAAAGAGCCGCCCCTTCGAGGAGATTGTCGACGAGGTGACCGGTTTGGTGCGCCAGGGCGTGCGTGAGATTACGCTGCTGGGCCAAAACGTTAACTCATATGGTCGCGATCTGTTTGGCAAGCCGCGTTTTGCCGATCTGCTGCGTGCCGTGGGCGATACGGGCGTGGAGCGCATCTTCTTTACGTCTTCGCATCCCAAGGACCTGTTGCCCGAGACCATCGACGCCATGGCCGAGACGCCTGCCGTTATGCCGCAGCTGCATTTGGCCGTCCAGTCAGGTTCGACGCGGATCCTCAAAGAGATGAATCGCCGTTATACACGCGAGGACTATCTGGGCCTTGTCGATCGCATTCGCAACCGCATGCCCGATATCGCGCTCTCGACCGACATTATCGTTGGCTTCCCGGGTGAGACTGAAGAAGACTTTGAGCAGACGCTCTCACTTGCCGAGACGGTCCGCTATGCTCAGGCCTATACCTTCATCTATTCCAAGCGCGCCGGTACCCCGGCCGCCGAGATTGACGATCCTACGCCGCATGAGGTTATTCTCGAGCGTTTCAATCGCTTGGTTAAGGTTATCGAGACCACGGCACACGAGTATAACCAGGGTGAGCTTCATACTGTGGTTCCGGCGCTCATTGAGGGAACGAGTAAAAAGAACGACGCGGTCCTGCTGGGCAAGAGTCCCAAGAATCAGACCGTGCATGCGCCTATCCCCGAGGGTTACAGCATCGATCAGCTTGTTGGCAAGATCGTTGATGTTAACGTTGACGTTGCCAAGACCTGGTATTTGTCCGGCTCCGTTGTGGGCGAGCCGCGCTAATGGTTTCTCCCGGGGCAGGTCTTTCCGCCGTTGCGATCGTCGGTCCGACGGCGGTTGGTAAGAGTGATGTTGCCGACCGTTTGGCAGCTCGTCTTTCGTCCGAAGTGTTGTCGTGCGATGCGATGCAAATCTATCGCGGCATGGACATCGGTACCGCAAAGATGGTGCCCGATGAGTGTACGGCGCCGCTGCGTCTCGTCGACATCGTAGAGCCGGGTGCGGCATATTCTGCTGCGCTTTATCAGGCCGACGCTCGCGCGCATGTTGAACGTCTCCTTGGTTCGGGTTGCCTGCCGGTTTTTTGCGGAGGTACGGGGCTGTATCTCAAGGCCGCCCTCGATGAGATGGACTTTCCCTCGGGTGAACTTGAGGACGATCGCCGTGCGGCCTATCAGGAGCTTGCCGAGCGTATTGGCGAGGAAGAACTGCATGCCTTGCTTGCCGAGCGCGATCCAGAATCGGCTGCTGTTATTCATCCCCATAACGTGCGCCGTGTGATTCGTGCGCTCGAGATGCATGATGATGGCGTCTCCTATGCGCAGCAAAAGTCGCAGTTTAGTGTTCCGCACGAGCATTATCATGCCCTATGGTTTGGTCTGACGCGTAATCGCGAGGTGCTCTACGAGCGCATTAATCTGCGCGTCGATCTGATGTTTGAGCAGGGTCTTGTCGATGAGGTCCGCGGTCTTATGGGCCAGGGGCTGGGAGATGCCCTGACGTCGATGCAGGCAATTGGCTATAAAGAGATCATTGATGCTTTCAATGGCGTGATGAGCATGGATGAGGCTCGCGAACTCATTAAGATGCGTTCGCGTCGTTATGCCAAGCGTCAGCTTTCGTGGTTTAAGCGCGATGACCGTATCGTGTGGTTTGATATGGATGAATGTACGATCGATGAGGTCGTTGAGGATATCCTGCATCGTATTGAGGCTGCCTAATGGCCCGTTTCCCCCTTGTTCCCACGGCACCCGAGCCCGAGCGTGCCATTTTAGTTGGTGTTGAGTGGCGCGACAATGCATGGCCGCTCGATCGCTCGCTTGATGAGCTGGAGCGTCTTGCCCACACAGCTGGTGCCCGGTGCGTGGCACGCTTGTCGCAGCGTTTGGTAAAGCCGTATCCTAAATCGTTTATCGGTTCCGGTAAGGTTGAAGAGCTGTGCGGCCTGGTGCATCGCATGGATGCCGATGTCGTTATTTTTGGCAGCTACAGTATCGTATGATCCAATATTAATTTCACTTGCGTTTCTAGCATGTGCAATGATATTCAGAATTTCTTTTGGCGAAAATCAAAAAGAG
>UQYE01000048.1:0-17347 GCA_900545145.1 uncultured Collinsella sp.
ATAAAAATTTTACCGGGAGTGAGGCGAGGGATGGAGCAGTCGTCACTTATCAGCTTCCGGCGGGAACGCTGGTGACGCACAGGATCATTTCGGTGGATAAGGAGGAACAGACCGTTGTCACGCAGGGAGACGCTAATAATATTGCAGATGCAGCTCCTGTTGCATGGCAGCAGATCATCGGGGTGTATGCATTTCATATCCCGTATCTTGGATATATTTCCATTTATGCAAAGACACCGCTTGGTATTGCGGTGGTGTGCGGTGTTTTAATTGTGCTGATCCTCTTAAACTTCATCCCGGATATTTTAGAGGAGGATAAGAAGAAAATTTCAGATACGGAATGAAGAAACGTTACTGAAATTTCTGATATATGACCGCCGTGTGACCATTGAGTGATAAAACAGTATCGTGACAAAAAGGTTTCTGATAAGGCAGGAACCGCAAGTTACAGAATGGAAAGTACATAAGAATGAAAAGATTATCATGAAATGAAAAAGGAGATCAGAAATTATGAAGAAAACAAAATTAGTCACACTGCTTGGAGCAATCAGCCTGCTTGGAGCAATTGGTGCAGGCAGCACATTCGCTTACCTGACGAGCACAACCGGAACTGTCACCAACACCTTTACCGTCGGCAATGTAAACTTTGATGATGATCCGCTGACAGGCGGTTTATCCGAGTCCAAAGTGGCAAGAGATGAAAACAGCAATCTGTATGTGGATGCTGATGGCACCGGAGAGTGGACGGTAAAAGAAAATAAGTACGAGGATCTGGTTGCAGGAGAAGTGGTATACAAAGATCCGACCGTACACATGGCAGATGATTCACAGGACGCATGGGTATTTGCGAAAATCGTGAATGAAAACCCGGAACTTACGATCACATATGCTTCTGACTGGGTAGATGTGACAGACGCTTATAAAACAGCACAGAACTTAAATAACATTGACTACAAAGTATATGCAAAAAAAGATGTGATTTCCAAATCCGCTCATTCAACTATCTTTGAAGAAGTAACGGTTGGAAACAATGTGACAGAGGATACCACATTTACCGATATTAAAGTTTCTGCATGTGCAGTTCAGGCAGCCGGTTTTGCAAATTACACAGACGCACTTGCACAGGTTTCTTTCAACTAAATAAAAGGTAAAACATCTGAGCAGACTTTTCATAGGGACTATGAGGTCTGCTCATTTTGTGGTACAATCTAAAACAGTGCAGATAGTTTTTTATGTGCACAGCAGAGTAAAGTGGGAGAGAAACGGGCATGAAACAAAATAAAAGCAGCCGGTCAACGGTTCTTCTTTTTCTTCTTGGCGTCGTCGCCGTTAAAGGGGTAGACTTTCTTGATGTTCTTCAGGGTTACACTTGCCATTGTTTTCTGACTCCGGACATACTGAATTCTCAATGTATGCCCTCGCGATCTGCCGGGTAAAACAGCAGATGCATTACGACAGGTCTCCACACTGCCGCACCGTGAGTCTGACGGGGGTTCCTCCTTTATTTTAGCGGAATTGGAACTATTTTTGTGGAGTAGTACCATTCCACCGGAATGCTACCATGATACCATACTTTGGAGCTTGACGCAATGGTACAGGTTGCTGTTTTTTAATGGGCAAAATTAGGCAATTTGACAATGCGCTGGTAAATTACAGCTTCCGCAGGGCATCCACCAGGGCGGTTTTGGAGGCGGTTTTGTCATCCTTGACCTTGATGACCCGGGCGGGACATCCGGCAACCACGGTATTGGGAGCAACATCCTCCACCACCACGGCTCCGGCGGCAACCACCGCATCATGGCCAATGCGGCAGCCCTCGATGACCACGGCGTTGGCTCCGATGAGCACGTTGTCCTCCACAATGACGGGGGTAGCGGAAGCGGGCTCCACTACACCGGCCAGTACGGCACCGGCACCCACATGGCAGTGCTTGCCCACGGTGGCCCGGCCCCCCAGCACCGCGCCCATGTCGATCATGGTGCCCTCGCCGACGACCGCGCCGATGTTCAGAATGGCGCCCATCATGATGACGGCACGGTCGCCGATCTCGACGCGGTCGCGGATGATCGCGCCTGGCTCGATGCGGGCGTTGATGCCCTTAAGGTCGAGCATGGGCACGGCAGAGTTGCGGCAGTCGTTCTCCACATCGTAGTAGTCGATGGAGTCGGCATTGGCATCGAGGATGGCCTTGAGCTCTTCCCAGTCGCCAAAGACGGTCTTGCCACGACGGCCGCCGTAGACGTGCGCATTGCCCCACTGGACCTTCATGCCCGGCTTTTCGCGCACGTACAGTTTGACGGGCGTCTTTTTGGGCGCGGTGGCGATGTAGTTGATAATCTCTTGGGCATCCATCTCGGCTGCGTTACTCATATGCTGTTTCTCCTTTGCGTGGGTACGGTAGGTAACTGGTTAGGCGAACATGACCTGGTCGAAGGTGTAGAAGCCGGGGTCGCGGACGACGAGCTTTTGAGCGGCGGCCAGAGCGCCGTTGACAAAAATCTGGCGGCTTGTGGCGCGATGGCTAAGCGTGACTTCCTCGTCCTGGCCAAAGAAGCTTACCTCGTGCACGCCGGCGACGGTGCCACCGCGCAGCGAGTGCATACCGATCTCCTTGGGGTCACGCGCGCCGCACATGCCCTCGCGACCGTAGACAGGATGATAGCCAGCCTCAGGCTCGGCCTCGACCACGGCGTCGAGCAGCAGCTTTGCAGTGCCGCTGGGGGCGTCGACCTTTTGGTTATGGTGCGTCTCGACGATTTCGCAGTCAAAGCCGGGCAGCTCGCGTGTGGCCTGTGCTACCAGATGACGCAGAGCTGCGATACCGATGGAGTAATTTCCGGAGTGCATGACGCGGGCGTTTTGACCCAGCGCGCGCAGGCGATCCATCTGCTCGGGTGTGTAGCCCGTGGTGCCCGAGACCAATGCGGCGCCTGTACGCTCGACATAGGCGACGACGGCGTCGAAGGTCACGACGTTCGAGAAGTCGATGATTACATCGGCCGTCGGTGCGCTCTCGAGCTCGGACAAGTCGAGGCCGATCTGGGCGACGATGTCAAAAACGGGCTCTCCAGCGGCGTTGACAATGCCCTCGGCGGTAGTGCGGATCAGCGAGCCCATGCGGCCCGTTCCCATAATGACGGTCTTAATCAAGCAGACCAGCTCCCTTCAGAGCATCGGTAAGTGCGGCTCGCGTGTCGTTGGCCATGGGGCACAGCGGCATGCGGTAGTTTGCCTCGATCATACCCATCTGGGCGAGCGCTTCCTTAACGGGGATGGGGTTGACCTCGCTAAAGAGGGCATTGATGAGCGGCTGGCCGGCAATCTGGATATCGCGGGCGCGCTCCACGTCGCCGTCCAGATAGGCGCGGCACATGTCGTGCACGAGCTGCGGCTGAACATCGGCCCACACACTGATGGTGCCCGAGGCGCCCAGGCTCATGAGCGGCACGGTGAGGGCGTCCTCGCCCGAGTACATGCGGAAGTCATCGGACAGCAGGTGGGCGATCTTGGCCGCGTAGGCGACGTTGCCCGAGGCTTCCTTAATACCCATGATGTTGGGGTGCGCGGCCAAGCGCTCTACGTTGCGCTCGCTGATGCCGCAGCCGCAGCGGCCGGGGATGTTGTACAGGATGCAGGGGATATCTACGGCATCGGCAACGGTCTTAAAGTGCTGGTAGATGCCCTCCTCGTTGGACTTGTTGTAGTAGGGGGTAATGAGCAGCAGGCCGTCGGCGCCCAGGCCCTGATAGGTGAGCGACTTGGTGAGCATGGTCTGCGTGGAGTTGGAGCCCGAGCCGGCGATGACGGGGACACGGCCTGCAACCTGCTTGACCACCGCGGCGACAACGGAGTTGTCCTCGTCATCGGTCATCGTGGCGCTCTCGCCGGTGGTGCCCAGGGTGAGGATGGCGTCGGTACCGTTTTGCAGGTGGAAATCGATAAGGCGCTCGAGCGCGTCAAAGTCGACGCTTCCGTCCTTTTTAAACGGCGTGACGAGGGCGACGATCGAACCCTCGAGGTTGCGGATATCCATGTTCTTCTCCTTCGCTTCCGCGATCTGGATGCGTTTGTTCCACTGAGCGGCGACGGCCAGACGCTCGTCCTGGGCGCGACGGCGGGCACTTTCGGCGCGCGACTTGGCCAGCAGCTCTCGGCCGCTCGGCAGCACGTCGAGCGTGGCAAAGTAATCGCCCGGGCGCTCAGCACGGCGGATGAGGTCGGCCGAGCCATCGGGGCGCAGCAGCACCTCGGCGGAGCGCAGACGGCCGTTGTAGTTGTAGCCCATGGAGTAGCCATGCGCGCCGGTATCGTGGATCACGAGCAGGTCGCCCATGTCGATATGCGGCAACTCGCGATCAATGGCGAACTTGTCATTGTTCTCACACAGATTGCCCGTGATGTCGTAGGTGTCCGTAACGGGTGCTGCGGTCTTGTCGGCGCCACCCGGCTGTCCCATCACCGTAATGTGGTGGTAAGCGCCATACATGGCAGGACGGATCAGATCGACGGCGCTTGCGTCCACGCCGATATAGTCCTTGTAGATCTGCTTTTCGTGGATGGCCTTGGTCACCAGGCAGCCGTAGGGGCCCATCATAAAGCGACCCATCTCGGTGCAAATCGCCACATCGCCCATGCCGGCGGGAACCAAGATCTCGTCGTAGGCCGCGTGTACGCCCTCGCCGATGGCACGGATGTCGTTAGCCTGCTGCTCGGGCAGGTAGGGGATACCCACACCGCCGGACAGATTGATAAAGGCGACATGTGCGCCCGTTTCACGCTCCAGGCGCACGGCAAGCTCAAAGAGGATGCGCGCAAGCTTGGGGTAGTAGTCGTTGGTGACGGTGTTGCTGGCAAGGAATGCGTGGATGCCAAAGTCCTCGGCGCCCTTGGCCTTGAGCATGCGGAAGGCCTCGAAGAGCTGCTCGGTGGTCATGCCGTATTTGGAGTCGCCGGGGTTATCCATGATGCCGTTGGAGAGCTGGAATAGGCCGCCCGGATTAAAGCGGCAGCTGACCGTCTTGGGGATGGGTCCCGCAACGCGCTCAAAGAACTCGATGTGGCTGATGTCGTCGAAGTTGACGATGGCGCCCAGCTTGTCAGCGAACTCAAAGTCGGCCGCCGGCGTGTCGTTGGACGAGAACATGATGTCATGCCCCGTGATGCCCAGCGAGCGGGCGATCATGAGCTCGGTATAGCTCGAGCAATCGCAGCCGCAGCCGTATTCGTTGAGAATGGAGATGAGTGCCGGGTTGGGGTTGGCCTTGACGGCAAAGTATTCCTTAAAGCCCGGGTTCCATGCAAAGGCGTCGCGCACTTCTTGCATGTTGCGGCGGATGCCTGCCTCGTCGTATAGATGAAACGGCGTGGGGAATTGCTCGACGATATGCTCGAGCGTCTCCTTGTCCACAAACGGCTGCTTGGCCGCATATGCCTCGTTGGGGGTCAATGCCATGTCCCGTAAACCTCGCTATCCAGACGGCGCCATCTGCGCATCGAATCCGCATAGCGTGGACCCAATGTCCGGATAGCGCTCCCGCATTGCTGCAGACAGTCCTGCGGGTGTTTCCCGCAGGCCCACCAGGTTGTTCGTGCCCGAAAAACCCAGTTCGGCGGGTTTCGCCTCCCCACGGGGTCAAAGCCTGCCGGCTCGCCCGCGGTTCTTCGTGCCCGCGCCTCTATCAAGTGGTAACGACCCTATCACGTTGCACTTTACCAAACAAGAGTATTCGTATATAACGTTTAAAAAATGCAAGGATATGCTGGAAATAAGGGTGTGGCAATCTTGCGGCACAATAGATGGCAGCCGACGCGCACCTACGAAAGGAACCAATATGGCCGAGCTCCAAGAACTCCGTCGCTACCGCCGCGACTTGCACAGGATCCCGGAGCTCGACTTCGATCTTCCGCAGACGATCGCCTATATCGAGGGCGTGTTGGCACCGCTCACCTGCGAGGTGACCCATCCGTGCCCCAGCTGCGTCTGCGCTTTCTTCGACGCTGGCGTTGGCGCCGCGCATGCCACGGCGATTCGCGCCGATATGGATGCGCTGCCCATTGCCGAGGCAACGGGGGCAGCGTTCGCTTCGACCCATCCCGGCAAGATGCATGCTTGCGGGCACGATGGACACATGGCCATGGCGCTTTCGGCGGCAACCTTTGTCGACCGTACGATCCGTGAGCAGCCGGGCGCCATTAAGCGCAATGTGCTCTTTGTGTTTCAGCCGGCCGAGGAGACGACTGGTGGTGCCAAGACGGTGTGCGAGAGCGGCGTGTTCGAGCGCTACGGGGTGGATCGCATCTTCGGCTTCCACGTGTGGCCCGATCTGCCCGCCGGCACGTTGGCGAGCTGCTCCGGTCCGTTGCTGGCGCGTTCGAGTGAGACGCACATTCATATCCATGGCACGAGCATCCATATCGCTAAGACCTATGGCGTTCCGGTCGAGGAGTCGCACGATGCGGCGCTGGCGGCTGCCAAGTTCTTGGTTTCCGAGCGCGAACTCATGGACGAGTTGGGTGTCGACGAGCCCTGCATTGGTAAGTTCGGCCTGCTGCAGGCCGGCACCGTCTGCAATGCGGTGGCGGGGGAGGCCCATGTTGCCGGCAGCCTACGTGTGTTTACGGACGACATGTTCGACCGCGCGCGCGAGGGCGTGCGCCGCGTGCTGGACGATGCCTGCGTCGCAACGGGCTGCACATATGACCTCGATTTTGCCGAGGGCTATCCGCCGGTCGATAACGACCCCGAGCTGTTCGCCCACATTGCGCCTGTCTTGTCCGAGCTGCAACTCGTGGATGAGCCTTTGCTGATTGCCGAGGACTTCGCTTTCTATCAGCGCCATCTGCCGGGCGTGTTCTTCTTGCTGGGCACGGGCGTGCCAGAGGACCAAGACAACCCGAGTGATTCGGATGGCTGCCCCGCCTATGCTACAAGCGCCCTGCATACCGATACCATGCTTTTTGACGAGGAAATCCTGCTCAAAGGCCTCGATGTCTACAAACGATTGCTTGGCTTGGAGTGACGATGGAACGACGCCGACAGTCTGCCGTATATAGTCCGGGTGGATGCGGATGCGGTTTGCTGCTGCTTCCGGTCATCGCTGTGAGCATTGGCGTGATGTTTGTGTTTGCTGGGCTGGCTGCGGCGGCACTCGTACTGTTTATCACCGCCATCGGCGTGACGGTCTGGCTGTGCCGTTCTCGCGAGCGGCGCCGCGCCGACGGTAAGACCAATGTCGGCTGGGTCGTCTTCCTGATCATTGCGTACCTATTGAGCATCAGCTACCTGGTGTTCTTTGTCCTAATGATGATCAGTGCCTTTACCGGGAAATCCGTCACGGTGGGTTGATGCGCTGCCAGCAGACGGTCACGCAAAGTGCGTTTGCTCGGCGTCTGGATAGCTGCATTGGCCGTTTACCGCAACCTTAGCCCTCAGCTAATGAATTCAAGTTCAATCCTTTCTACGATGTGCTGTGTGCCGGCACGGTAGCCGGATCGTAGGAAGGATGAATAATGGCAAAAGAGGGAAAGAAGCCGATCGGCAAGATTGTCCTAGGCGTCATCGTGGTGCTGGTTATCGTCGGTGCCGTGGGCTCCATGGGTGGCAATTCAACCGATTCGTCTGCGAGCGATTCGGCAAAACCTGCCGAGGCGACACAGCAGGCTGAGGAGCAAAAAGAATCGCAAGAACCGTATACCATTGCTGACGAGGCTGAAGACACCTCCAGTCAGTTTGCCTATAAGATCACGGGCACGCTTACCAATAACACGGACAAGGAAAAGAGCTACATTCAGATTGAGTATGTTCTGTATGATGCCGATGGCAACCAGGTTGGAACGGCTCTTGCAAACACCAATCATCTGAAGGCGGGCGGCTCCTGGAAGTTCGAGGCGCTGGGTACGGTGTCTCCCGACCAGGTTGCTAGCTGGGAGCGTTCGGACGTAAGCGGTTTCTAGCATGTTGCATGCACTGGGGGAGGTGAAGTCGTATGCCCGATAAAAAGCTGACCGAGGAGCTGCTCAATGAGCTTCTCGATGCGCCGAACATCGATGGCTATATCAGGGAGCACGACTTTGCCGCCCCGTCGCTTTCGGACTACCTGAAGCAGCTGCTGCAGGAAAAGGGCTTGGAGCGCTCGCGCGTGGTTCGTATGGCCGATCTCAATGAGACCTTTGGCTATCAGATCTTTACCGGTGCGCGTCACCCGAGTCGCAATAAGGTGCTGCAGATTGCCTTTGCGATGGCGCTGACGCTCAAAGAGGCCAACCGTGCACTGACGGCTGCCGGGGTAAGCGTCCTCAACTGCAAGGATCGCCGTGATGCGATTATCATCTTTTGCATCGATCGCGGGTGCAGCCTCCAAAAGGTCAACGAGGAGCTGTATCGCTTTGGCGAGGAGACGGTGAGTTAGCGGCTGATATCTGAGCCGGCGGAGCTGCCGAACAACGATGCAAGCGAACGGGGCGCGGATGCCATGGGGTGTCTGCGCCCTGCGCTATGATGGAGGCTATGGATACTCAGACCACAACATATTCCGATGACGAGCTGACCGCAGCGCTTGCCGAACATCTGGCGTCGCTCGATCGCGACGACAGCTATCGCGTGGAGCGTGTACTTAAGCGCTCGTCCGTTGAAACAACCGAGCTCGTGTACTTTGAAGGAACCGGTGGTGGTTCGCTCGGCCCCTTTGTCCGTAAACGCATCGATGCCTCGGCTCAAATCGGCGGGGCATACGAGCGTCTGTTTGCCGCTCAGCGGGCAGGCAGGCGTTTTGAGCACCTGCCCAGAATCGTCGATTGTCGTCGTGTGGGCGACGAGCTCAACGTGGTTATGGAATACATCGAAGGGGAGACGCTCGGGGTGCTGGTGGACCGTCTGGGAGCCACCCCCGATTATGCGCGTGAATTGTATCCTGCCCTATGCGATGCCGTGGGCGAGCTCCACGCCGGTTTTGCAATGGCGGGGGAGACGTCGGCGCCGGTGATCCATCGCGACCTCAAACCGTCGAATATCATCGTGACGGGTGCGAACTGTACGCTCGATGAGGGCCTGACGTTTTCGTCGCTGGTGATTATCGACTTGGGGATCGCGCGCGTATGGCGCGATGGCGCCGATGCCGACACCGTCAAGTTTGGCACGCGACCCTATGCGCCGCCCGAGCAGTATGGGTTTGGGCAGACGAGTGTGCGCAGCGACGTCTACGCACTTGGCGCCCTGTTGTTCTTCTGCTTGACGGGAGTCGACCCTAAACCAGGGCTCGACATGCGCGAGCAATGCGGGGCGCGTGGCATTCCCACTCCACTTGCCGATGCCGTCTGCATGTCGATGGCGCTCGACCCGGCCAAGCGTTTTGCGAGTGCGGAAGCGTTGGGACGGGCGACGCGCTCGGCATACGATCTGAGCCGCCCCGTGCGGCCTCCTACACCTGCGCCTGTCCGTACTCCGGCCTCGGAGACGGTGTTGACGCTCCAAGGGCTCCAGAACCCCGCAGGGCTTCCTAGGCCTGCCGCCTCCGCTGCATGCGGTCTGCTCTCTCGCGTTCCGGAGTCTCTGGGGCGCATTTGGAATGCGCTCGTCTGCTTCTCGCTACTTGTGTTCTTTGCCGGAAGTCACTTTGCCGTCTTTCACCCCACGGGAGCAAACCAAAGCTACCCGACGTGGCTTCTCATAATCGAGTATTTTTTCTTTGTCGATGGCCTTATGGTGCTTATGCATTTTGCGCTGCTCGATAAGCGCCGTCTTCGTCGGCGATTCGCACTGCTCGACAGCCATCGCGGCAAGAAACTCGCGAAACTCTGGCTCAAGGCATTGGGTGTGCTGCTCCTATGCATGATCGTCATAGTCGCGATTGCCAATGCGACCGGCGTCGTCGATACCTCCGCTACCTAAAAGAAAAGGGCCCCATTGGGGCCCTTTGCAGTTGCGCTTAGATGCGGTTCATCTGAGCGGCGACTTTGTTGTACCAGTCCTGCCACGTGGGCGGGCAGTACTTTTTGGCCGCTGCCGGGGTAAGGGTGGAGCCGTAGTTGGCACCCAGATAGGCAACGTGAGCGGAGATGCCCTCGCTCCAGCTGCCAAAGCTGCGCCAACCGCCGCCACGGGCACTCCAGCCCCAGGCGTTGTAAGAATTGGCGCAATAAGCACCCTTGGTGCTCTCGATGCAGGCGATGGCGGGGGACCAACGGGGGTCGACACCGGTATTCCAAGCGGCGACGGCAAAGTTATAGCCCTGGCCTGCCATGGGGGAGCCGGCGAGATAATTGTCGATGCGGCCCGTCCACTCATTAATGAACGAATCGTAATCGGAGCTACCGGTATTGGCGTTGTTCACCGTGGTGTCGATGGTGGTGTTGGTGTTGGTGGCCTGGCTGCTGGAATTGCTGCCGCTTACGCCCTCGCCCGAGAGCTTCTCGGCGGCAGCGGCCTTATCGGCCTCAAGCTTGGCAAGCTCGGCGGCATTTTCCTGCTCGGCTTTTGCCTGTGCCTCGCTGCGGAGCTGCTGGGCCTGAGCCAACGCATCCTCGGCGTTTTTCTGCTCTGCCTCAAGCTGAGACTTGGCCTGCTGGAGCTCAGCCTTGTTCTGCTCGAGTTCGGTTTGCATGTTATTAAGCTGTTCGATCTCGTCGACGCTCGAGCTCGTGATCTGGTTGGTGTATTTGCAGGTCGTGATGAACTCACCCAGGCTCTGCGCGTTGACCAGGAAGCTCACGATGGGGTTGGTGCCCTTCTGATACTTGTACAGATCGCGCATGGCGGAGCTTGCTTTGGCCTGCTGCTCGGGAAGCTTAGCCTCGATTTCC
Source organism: uncultured Collinsella sp. (assembly GCA_900545145.1). Lineage (GTDB taxonomy): Bacteria > Actinomycetota > Coriobacteriia > Coriobacteriales > Coriobacteriaceae > Collinsella. Next base: position 10,798 of record UQYE01000048.1, read on the forward strand.
TCGATGCTTGCCTCATTGGAGTCAATCTGCTTTTGCAGGTCATCGAGTTTGGTGCGGGCGTCGTTGTAGGCGCTCGTGGCGGCTTCGATCTTCTGCTGGGCTGCGGAAAGCTGGTCCTGCGTTGCCTGCGAGGCGGCATACGCCGCAACGGGGGAGAGCATCGGCGTGGCCGTCAGCGCAACGGCGAGCGCGGCGCTCGTGATGATACGAGCCGGCTTCGACGCAATGAGCGCTGCGGTGCGATGATTCGAATGCTGCATCCAGTCCCTCTGCAATCAATCGTAGGTTATGGTTCGAACGGTATTCTACTACTGCTTTCGACCTTAACTTGAACCTTAAAGGTTCCAAAGGGTCAAGTTGAACTTGAGACTTTGGCTTTGACCTGCAGTTATGATGAATTGTTGAGAAACCATAGAGTTCAACTTTAACGTTACGGGGGCCTGTTTGCGGACGGGCTTTCGGCCGTGAAAGCTATCTCAACAGGGGGTTTGCAGCTACAAGGCCCCATCGCGGTGAGTGCGGCCTTTATGCTGGATGATTACGTCGATTGCCATAGATACGGTGGAGCTTTGGGCACCGGCGGCTCGGCACGCTAGAATAAATCAGTTGCGCAAAGACCGCCCGTTGTGTGGGCAGTTCATGATAGGAAGTTTCCATGGCATTGCAGTTTACAGAGCGCGAGTTCATTCCCGTGCTGCTCGGAGGCGACATCAACGCCTATTCGGTGGCGCGCGCCTTCTACGAGGAGTACCAGGTCAAGAGCCTGGTCTTTGGCAAGTACCAGACGGGTCCCGCGTACCGCAGCCAGATTATCGACTACACGCCCAACGTGGATATCGACACCATGCCCGTGATGCTCAGGACCGTCAACGGCATTGCCCAAGCGCATGCCGATAAGACGATTGTCCTTGTGGGCTGTGGCGATAACTATGTTGCCCTTGTGGCTCAGGCCAAGGATGCCCATGAGTTGGCGGATAACATCGTCGCGCCTTACGCTCCCTACAGCATGCTTGAGCAGTGTCAGAAGAAGGAGATCTTCTACGAGCTGTGCGAGAAGCATGGCGTGCCCTATCCGCATACCTTTACTTTCACCATGGCGATGCTGAATGCCCAAGGCGAGGCACCTGCCGAAGTGCTCGACCAGATCGATTTTCCCTACCCGATGATTCTGAAGCCTTCTGACGGCATCATGTGGTGGCAGCACGAGTTCGAGGGCCAGAAAAAGGCCTATGAGATTGCCGACCGTGCCGAGCTGGAACAGGTCATTCGCGACTCGTATGCCAGCGGCTACACCGACGACCTGATCTTGCAGGATCGCGTGCCCGGCAACGACGAGTACATGCGCGTGCTCACCAGCTATTCCGACCGCAACGGAAAGGTCCGCATGATGTGCCTGGGTCACGTGCTGCTCGAGGAGCATCAGCCTCACGGTGTCGGCAACCACGCCTGCATCATCACCGAGCCCAATGACGAGCTCATGGGCGGCGTGCGCAAGTTGCTCGAGGACCTTCACTTTGTGGGCTATTCCAACTTTGACGTTAAGTACGACGAGCGCGACGGCTCGTTTAAGTTCTTCGATTTCAACACGCGCCAAGGTCGCAGCAACTACTACGTCACCAACAGCGGCTTTAACGTTGCCAAGTATGTGGTGGACGAGTATGTGTTCAACCGCCCGTTTGAGCCGGAGTTTGTGACGGCGCAGGACGAGGCGCTGTGGATGGTCGTTCCCATGGGCGTCGTCGACAAGTACGTCAAGGATCCCGAGCTGCGCGCTAAGGTGCATCGCCTGGACAAGGAAGGCAAGGGCGCCGACCCTTCGTTTATGAAGGGCGACTTTGTCTTTAACCGCTGGCTGCGCATGTGGCACACCAAGCTGCGCCACTTTAAGCTGTTCAAGACGTATTACAAGTAGATGAGTGCGGCGCCCGTCCGGTTTACATCGGGCGGGCGCGGGTATGATACGCGCAATTGCGCAAGCGTCACCAAGGAGGCGGCGATGGAAAAGCTGGGAGTTATCGGCGGCATGGGCGCCGAGGCCACGTCGTATTACTACGACCAGGTAGTGCGTCATACGGCTGCTGCCTGCGATCAGGATCATATCGACATGGTGGTGCTCTCCAAGTCGACCATGCCCGACCGCACGCTGGCCATTAAGACCGGCGAGCACGCCAAGCTGCTGGCGACCATGAAAGAGTGTGCCCAGGCACTCGAGTCGCTGGGCTGTGCGCACATTGCCATTCCCTGCAACACGTCACACTACTTCTACGACCAGATCCAGTCGTTTACGAAGGTGCCGATTATCCACATGCCGCGTGAGTCGGTGCGCTATGCCCTTGCGGGTGCGGTGATGGGGGAGTGCGAGTTCGACCCCAACCTGAGCATGCCGGCCGAGCCGGTGCGCAAGATTGGCATCATGGGCACCGACGGAACCGTGGGCGCGGGCGTCTACGGCCGCGAATGCGAGGCTGCGGGTGTTGAGGTCGTCTATCCCAGCGAGAAACGTCAGAACGATGTGATGTCGCTTATCTACGATGATGTGAAAGCCGGACGTGAGCCCGATATGGATAAGTTCGACCGCGTGATGTGGGAGTTCGCCCGTAGCGGCTGCGACCGTGTCATTCTGGCCTGCACCGAGCTATCGGTGCTGCAGAAGTATCGAGAGATGCCCGAGATCACCCTCGATGCCATGGATGTCCTGGTGCGCGAATCCATCATCCGCAGCGGCGCCCCCTACCGCCTCTAGCTTCCGACCTGTCAAAAAGGGACAGGTTAATTTTGGTAGGTTTTATCTGATGAAACAGTAAAGGCCTCGGCTCGTTTGGTGCGAGCCGAGGCCTTTTGCGTTGGGCGGTTGCTGCCGGTGGCGAACTAGAACAGGAAGCCGATGGCGATGAGGGCGATGCTGACGATGAGCACGGCGATGTCCAGGCCCTTGATGGGGTAGCGCTTGTACGAGCTGGCGCGTGTACGCAGATAGAAGCCGCGCTGTTCTGCCGCCAAGGCTGTGGCATCGGTCTTGCCCACGCTCGAGATGAGCAGTGGCACGCACAGTGGCAGCATGAGCTTAAGCTTCTTGATGGGGTTCTTGGTGTCGTACTCGACGCCGCGTGCGGTCTGCGCTTCCATGATGGCGTTCATCTCCTGACCAAACACCGGCACAAAGCGTAGCGCCGTGGTAAAGGTGAAGGCATAGCGATACGGCACGTGCAGCACCTCGACGCAGGCGTTGGCAAGGTCGTTGAGCTTGGTCACCATGAGCATGAGGATGAGTGGTAACGCCACGCCCAGCAGGCGCAGACAGGCCTTCGATCCTGTGATGAGGCCCGTGTCGGTGATAAAGCCCCACACAACGTTGCCATCGCGCATAAAGGCCAGCTGGAGCACCAGCATGATAAGCGCGAGCGGAATCAGCAACTTGAGTAGCGAGAACAGACGGTTGACGACGCCGGCATAGGCACCCAGTACAAGGGTGAGTGCCAAAAAGCCCAGCAGCGCCACGTAGGTGTCGGACAAGAAGATGCCGACGATGATGGCGGCGGCGAGGCCCAGTTTGATGACGGGGTTCAGGCGATGCAGCAGCGTATCGCCCGGCATGTAGTCGATGACGTTAACCACGGCGGTCCATCTCCTCGGTAATACGAACGATATCGGTGACCTCACTCACCTGCGCAAAGGCAGGCGAGACGGAAGATGCCAGACGGCGCGAGAGTTCAATAACCTGGGGAGGCTCCACGTAGGCACGCCGCATGAGATCGATGTTCGAGAATAGCTCGTGCGTGCGGCCGCGCCCGAGGATGCGACCGTCGGCCATTACTACGATACGCTCGGCAAAATCCGAGACGACTTCCATATCGTGGCAGACCATAATCACGGCGCAACCGCGCTCGGCCATGGTGCGCACTGTTTCCATGACGGTCATGCACTCGCGGTAATCAAGGCCGCTCGTGGGCTCGTCGAGCACGACGATCTTGGGCTCAACCACTACGACGGAGGCAAGCGCCACCATTTGTCGCTGGCCGCGCGAAAGCGAGAAAGGTGCCTCATCGGCAGGCAGGCCAAAGCGGTCGATAACAAGTTGAGCACGACGCAGAGCCTCGGCACGGTCGATGCCGGCAAGCTCCAGGCCAAAAGCGACCTCGTCGAGTACGGTATCCTTGCAGATCTGGCGGTCGGGGTTTTGGAAGAGGGTTGCGACTTCGCGGGCGATGCGGCTCGTGGGAACGGCCGCGGTATCCAGTCCCGTGACGCGCACGCTGCCCGAGGCGGGCTTGAGCAGGCCTGTGAGCAGCTTGGTGAGCGTGGTCTTGCCGGCACCGTTTTGGCCGACGATGCCCACGAGCTCGCCGGGATAGAGCGTCAGGTTGAGGTCGTGTACGGCGGCGCCGCCATTGGGATAGACAAACTCAACATGGTCGAAGGTGAGTACGGGTTCGGCGTTCTTGGCATGAGGGCGCAACGACGGTGCATGCGGGGAGCCGGCGGGCGCCTGGGCTTCGCTGGCCGCGCGTGCGGGGTCGACGATGCCCGAAATCAGGCGCTCGGCCTCATCGACATCCAAGCAAGGGGTACCGCTTACCAGGCCATCGGCCTCGAGGCTATTGAAGATACGCGTGACGCGAGGGCAGTCGACGCCGATGGCACGGAGCTCGTCGGTATGCGCGAAGACCTCGTGTGGCTCGCCCTGCAGCGCGATTTCGCCATGGTTGAGCACGAGCACGCGGTTGCAGTACTCCGAGAGTAGGGCGACCTTTTGCTCAACGACGACGATGGTGATTCCAAGCGCGCGGTTTGCCTCACGCAGCGTCTCGAAGACCAACGTGGAGCTGGCGGGGTCGAGTGCCGCGGTGGGCTCGTCGAGAACCAAGACGCGCGGACGCATGGCGAGGATGGCAGCGATGGCCACCTTTTGCTTCTGTCCGCCCGAGAGGGTGGCGATCTCGCGGTCACGCAGGTCGCTGATGCCGACGGTCTCGAGCGTTTCACTCACGCGCCGCTCGATCTGGTCGTGGGGAACGCCAAAGTTCTCGAGGCCAAAGAGCATCTCGTCCTCGACGACCGAAGCGACCATCTGCGTGTCGATATCCTGCAGCACACTGCCGACGATTTGCGACACGTCGGTGAGCGAGGCTTCGCAGGTGTCGTGGCCGTCTACCATGACGGCCCCAAAGAACGTGCCGGTGTAGTGGTGGGGCACGGCACCCGACAGGCAGGCGGAAAGCGTGGACTTGCCGGCGCCCGAGGGCCCGATGATGCCGATGAAATCTCCCTTGTTCACGCTGAGCGAGATGTGGCTGAGCGCCCGCTCGGTCTGCGTGCCATAGGAGAACGAGACATCGTCGACGTTGATGATCGTTTCCATGGATACCTTTCATAGTCATTGGGGACGTTCTTTAATGACTAGTCGTTTAAGAACGTCCCCAAGAGTTAACTGTTTGGGACAGTCTTTGCCGATGGGGCACTGTGGGTTAGTTGAGCTTCAGGGCCTTCTGAATGGGCAGGTAGAGAGCGCCGACCAGAATGGCGTTAAAGACGGCGGTCATGGCGACGACGGGCAGCATAGCGGCGGCGAGCTCGCCCACCACACCGAGCATGGCCATCTTGATGACCATGAAGATAACGCCGGAGACAAAGGTGGTCACGAAGGTTGCGACGATGGCGACGGCAGGCTTGACCTGACCGTTCTTGCCGGCGGCGTTGACGATGCCGGCCATGAGCATGGCGGCGATGCCCTCGGCGGCAAAATCGACGAACGGCGAAGTGGTGGTGATCTGGATCACGGCAGCCGAGATGAGGCCAATGACGAGCGCCTGGCCGATGTTGGGGCGAACGACCAGGATGGTGAGGCAGAAGGCCGAGATGATGAACTCGGGGCTGATCATGCCGCCCGAGATGCCCGAGATTGCCTTGCCGACGGTGAAGTTGAGGATGAAGCCGGCGGCGAGCAGGATGGCGAGCAGGACGAGGGCGCGGACATCGAGTTTGCCGCGATCGGCGGTATGGACGGTGCGGGGCTGGGTGGCGGTGGTGTTCTGAGACATGGTGAAAATCCTTTCGGAAGGGGATTGCAAGAGAAAAGCGGAGGCGCGTGATGCGAATGCGATCGGGCTCGAGATAGAAAAAGGCCCCCGGTCGAAACCGGAGGCCTTCCAATCACCTAGAGCGCAAAAACAGGCGTGAGGGACTCACTGTCGACCGATCGTATTCGCATCACGCCACCACCAGTTGTTGAGAGACTTCATCGTGTTCTTCATGTTGGTGGCTCCTTTCGTGATGCCGTGGCGCGGTCGCACCTAGTTGCTGTTGCGCTGCACTATAGCACAGCGAAGTGTATGCGGGGAAATCTTTTTTGAAAAGATGTCAGGCGGGTTTCCCGTCGGTCAAAAGAGCGGGCTAAGCGGGCGAGGCTGCCATTGCTGCCTTGTCCGCTCAGCTAAGACGTTACTCCTTATTGCGACGGTAGAGGAAGTAACCGCCTGCGGAGATGACGACGACGCCGGCAGCGGCGAACGCAGCCACCATGCGGCCATCAAAACGGTCACCGGTGGTGGGC
>UQYE01000049.1:0-17296 GCA_900545145.1 uncultured Collinsella sp.
AGGCCTCGAACCTGGGCCAGGTCGCTCAGTTCGCCGCTGCCGGTAAGGTGACCAAGAAGAAGTCTCTGGCCGAGATCGCCATGAGCTACGGCTACGTCTACGTGGCACAGGTTGCCATGGGTGCCAACCCGGCTCAGACCCTCAAGGCCATTCACGAGGCCGAGGCCTACGACGGCCCGTCCCTCATCATCGGCTACAGCCCCTGCGAGATGCACTCCATCAAGAAGGGCGGCATGCAGAACTGCCAGGCCGAGATGAAGAAGGCTGTCGAGTGCGGTTACTGGAACCTCTTCCGCTTCAACCCCGAGGCTGCTGCCGGCAAGAAGTTCTCGCTCGATTCCAAGGAGCCCGCGGGCGGTTATCAGGAGTTCCTGATGAACGAGGCCCGTTACGCTTCGCTGACGCGTTCCTTCCCCGAGCGCGCCGAGGAGCTCTTCAAGGAGAATGAGCAGGCCGCTATGGACCGCTACGCTCACCTGCTGAAGCTCAAGACGGTGTACAACGAGGCTTAGGTCTCCCACCGCAGGATCTGAGGGCTGACCTTCGCGGACGTCCTCGGACATGAAAGAACCCCCGCTGCGCACTACGTGCGGCGGGGGTTCTTTCGTCCTGCGGAGTGTCCGCGAAGGCTAGCCCTCAGATCCTGCTACGACTACGTCCTCGGATTGTGGGGCTGAATGAAGGACGTGGCTGTGGGGGTGCCTTGTCCCGGTCGCTGTTTCGCGGCGTGGCCGCGAAACCACGCGCCACTTTGGGCATGGAGGGCTAGCTGATTGTGGCCTTCTGCTGCCCCAGTGCTGTTTCGCGCTTTGCGCGAAACATCGCAGCACTTTGGGCATAGTGGGGGAGTTGGTTGTCGCTGCCTTCTATCCCCTTGCTGTTTCGCGCCTTTGGCGCGAAAGGCGCAGTACTTTGGGCGTGGGGGCTGGCTTGCGGACTCAGATGACCTAGAGAGATATGGGTGCAAACGAGAAATCGTTGTTGGGGTCGTCCTTTTCCATAAACTCATCGAGACAGAATGTCATATAGATTGGAACGTACAGGATCTTGCCCTCTTTGCAAAGGTTTTCGTGGCTCAGCACAACGGCCTCGGGAATCGTGTACTCGCCCACACTCATCAAACGGTCGAGGGCCGCATGTGCTCGAACTTTCTTGCCCGATTTGACTTCGATTGGGACAACATGTCCGCGGGTGCCTTCGATCACAAAGTCAACTTCGCCGACCTCGCGTGTCTGGTAGTACCATGCATCAGTTCCAAGGGCGACAAGCTCCTGCGCGACCACGTTCTCATAGAGACCGCCGAGGTTGGGGGTTTTCGTATCAAGGTAGACAGCGCGTGCCGTGCTGCCGGGATACCGTGATGCGAGCATGCCTGTATCAGACTCGTATAGTTTAAAGGCGGTCGCCTTCTCTGTCCTCTTAAGAGGACTCCGGGCCTCCGTCACCTGGGCGACCATCAAACCGACGCCCGCGTTCACCAGCCATAGGAAATCCTGCTCGTATTTTTGAAGGCGAGCCCCCTCGCCCAGGGATGAAACAACAAAGCGATGGGACTCCGCCTCAAGCTGAACGGGAATTTGTTCGAAAATCGCGCGAACGTTAAACGCTCGAGTCGATGCATATTTAGAGATATCACTTTTGTACTGATCGACCAGCTGAATTTGAAGCTCACGCGTTCTCACGAGCGAATAGCCCGAATCGATATAGTTCTGAACGACCTCCGGCATGCCGCCGCAAACGATATAAGCTCTAAAGTTTTTGAGCATCGCCTCATGAATATAGTTTTCGACGGGACGCCTCTCGACAAGGCAGCTGCGGATGTCTGCAAGCACATTCTCGCTGATGCTGTTTGCCCAACAAAACTCTTCAAAATCCATTGGCCGCATAACAATGTGCTCGACATACCCCACCGGGAAAGAAGAGATCCCCTTAAACTCAGTTCCAAGCATAGACCCCGAGAAGACATAGCTAAAGCGCCCGTCCTCGACCAAAGCCTTCATGAGCGTGACGATCTGCGGATACTCCTGTATTTCATCGACAAAGATAAGCGTATCTCCCTCAACAAGCGGTGCATCCGCAAGAAGGGCCACGCGGTTGATAAAGTCAACGGCGTTCTTAGCGCCAATGAGCACATCTCTTGCCTCGGCATCGAGCAGCAAATTGGCCTCAAAATACGACGCGTAGTTGTCTTTACCAAACGCGCGAATCGCATAGCTCTTGCCAATTTGACGCGCACCGGTAACAAGCAACGCTTTATTGGAGTTGTTCTTCCAGCTCAAAAGCCTGTCAGAGACCTTACGGCGTAGCATTAAAACACCTCATTGACAAAAATTGGCAAATAGATTTGCCCATAATCATACAAAAATTGGCAAATAGATTTGACCTAAATCGTACAAAAATTGGCAGATAGCAAAGATTCGCTTAGGTCTCAAAGCCATCGAGTCGGCGCGGTGCCATGCGAAAACGCTGGGGACGCCGTTAGCGTTCTCGGCTGCTTGGGTGGGCAGGAGCGAAAGGGCATCAGCGGCGTTCATGCAGTATCCGACGGTGAAGTTCCATACTGCGAACTCACAATCGCTTGCCGCAAAGTGAAGCGCGTTCGGCTATCCCTTTTGTTGGATGAAAAGCCCCGTGTTATTGCAGGGGTGCAAACTTGTCTTGCAAGTGCATAGAATCTCGTATAGTGCGAGTAAATAATTGCAGTGTCCGTTATGTGTTTAGCAAAGATATAGTTTGCATAATCCAGCCTAATCTCTGCTCTAATTAAATAAAGTCGCACGTAGATGACGTAAACATGTGTGAGCTGGGCTTCTTTACGCTGAGCGGGTAAAAACGACCGTTCACCGTTAAACTATTTTCAAAATGAATAAAATGAGCGATAAAGAGAATATAAACCTTAATAAACTCGCGTATCGCACGGACGCGGGTTATTAATGGGTTGTAGGCCTTTTACAGAAAGGATTCCAGCAATGTCTAAGCCTCTTGGCAAGCCCGACCGCATCGTCGTCGCCCTTGGCGGCAACGCCCTCGGCAACAACCCCGTCGAGCAGATCGAGGCCGTGAGCAACACCGCCCACGCTCTCCTCGGCCTCATCGAGCAGGGCAACGAGATCATCATCACCCACGGCAACGGCCCGCAGGTCGGCATGATCCAGAACGCCTTCGCCGCCGCCCACGACGCCATCGGCACCCCCGAGATGCCGCTGCCCGAGTGCGGCGCCATGTCCCAGGGCTACATCGGCTACCACCTGCAGCAGGGCATCGGCCGCGAGATGCACAAGCGCTACAAGCGTTGGCACGCCGCCACCGTCGTCACCCAGATCGAGTGCGACCCGGACGATCCCGCGTTCAAGAACCCGACCAAGCCGATCGGCCCCTTCTACACCGAGGAGCAGGCCAAGGAGTTCATGGCCGAGGACCCCTCCAAGGTCTTCGTCGAGGATTCCGGCCGCGGCTGGCGTCGCGTCGTCGCCTCCCCCGATCCCAAGAAGATCGTCGAGGCTGACTCCATCCTCAACCTGCTCGACAACGAGTTCATCGTCATCGCCTGCGGTGGCGGCGGCATCCCCGTCGTCCGCGACTACGAGAACAAGGGCTGCTACAAGGGCGTTCCCGCCGTTATCGACAAGGATCTGGGCGGCGAGCTGCTGGCCGAGGACTGCGACGCCGACGTCCTGTTCCTGCTGACCGCCGTTGAGCATGTCGCCATCAACTTTGGCAAGCCCAACCAGGAGGAGCTCGAGGACCTCACCGCCGACGAGGCCGAGCGCCTGGCCGACGAGGGCCAGTTCGGCAAGGGCTCCATGGAGCCCAAGGTCCGCGCCGCCATCAAGTTCGCCCGTTCCCGCAAGGGCCGCACCTGCATCATCGGCGCCCTGGACAAGGCCGCCGAGACCATGGCCGGCCTCTCCGGTACCCGCATCCACGAGTAGCCTCTACTCTGTTGCCTCTCCCGTGGGCGCCAGGCAAAGCGCCCACAAACTAGCCTCTCTTCATGAGCCCCGCGGTCCGCTCCGACTGCGGGGCTTTTGCTATTCACCTAGTCATTGGGGACGTTCTTAAATGACTGGTAGTAGGCCCACATGGCTTCGATTTCGTTGAGGACTTCTACGACGCCCCAGCGGCGAGCGCTGCGGCTTTGCGAGTTGGGGTCGTAGACTCCCACTTGATCGGCATCGTCGATGCCCCAGAGCACGATATAGTGTCCAACGCTGGTAAAGGTGCCGGGACGAACCGATGCGATGATGGGCGCACCCGAGCGCAGCGCCTGGGTGATAGAGCTACGATCGATATGGAGCTCAGTTCCGTTAAGGCCCAGCTGCCATGCGCCGCTCGTCATAAACGACCACTCGGTGGCACCGGTGGGGGCATAATTGCCCGCCTCGGAAAGAGCGCACATATCGACCGGCGTCATATCGGTGTGGCCGGTTTTATAGATGTAGACCATGGTAAGGCAGGTAGGGCCGCAGGCATTTTGGCGGATGGTGCCGCCGGCGTAGGGCAGCTCCGACCATGCCGGGTCAATCTGATAGATATGGGGCATGGTGCCGGCTTGCCACTGCGAACGCGGGGTCGAAAACGCAAACGAGTAGCCGGGCGCAACCGGGGCCTTGAGCAGCTTGTCCTCGGCGGTTGGATCGAGGCCGGCCGAGCCGTGGGACATACAGGAGCTCATAAGCACAAAGACCAGACAGGTGAGGATAGAGCACAGTGCAAGGCGAAGTCGACGAGCTGACAGGGCGGGGGCATTCACGTACGATGTCGAGCGGTAAGGCTTGCCGTCGCGTCCGCCTTGGGGATGCGAAAAGAAGCGGTTGATATGGATGCCGGGCTGACGATGGCCGTTGCAGCGCAGTTGCGGAACCTCGGCTTGGCGCTGTCGAGTGCGCGCGCCCAAGCGGCTATCTTGCTGTGCGCTTGTGCCCGTGCTCGGACGGCCACTCTGCCGTGTTCTGTTTGTCTGCTGCCGAGACGAAGGCCTGGGTTGCTCTTGAGGGCGTTGCGGATTGCTGCTCGTGGCACTTCTGGGCGTCGGCGTGGTGCGGCCAGCAAGGCGAACGCTTTGTCGCCGTTGATCACCGTCGTTGTATCCGTATGCCATTCGTACCGCCTTGTCTCATGTATAACCTGTCTATCCTACAAAAAAGATGTGCAACAAATGGGTCTGCGCGTCAAAAGCTCGGTAAACGGTACGAAAGGCGCAAAACACACGGCCTCAAAAACATCTCTATATGCGTCCGATGAGCGTACGCCCGTCGGACGGGCGACAACAATGAGCGGCAAACCGTGCCGTTCGTCCCAAAAACGGCGCCGCTCGTTTTGCAGTTCTGCCTTCGGTCGAGCCACAAGCGGCGCTGCTGTGCCAAGGCCGTATTGTAAAGCCACGAAATAAAAGCGCGCGGCAAAACAGACCGCGCAAGGGGTGACGCCAAAGAGGCGTCAATAAGGAAAGGAGGGGAACAATGGCGGACAAGAACGCAGAAGTTGCAGTCGAAGGTAACGGCGGCATGAAGAAAACGCTTTCGCTCTGGAACTTCTTCACCATCGGTTTCGGTGCCATCATCGGAACTGGCTGGGTTCTGCAGGTCGGCGACTGGATGGTCGTGGGCGGCGGTCCCGTTCCCGCTATGATCGCATTCCTCTTGGGTGCAATCTTTCTCGTGCCCGTCGGAGCTGTTTTCGGTGAGCTCACGGCTGCTATCCCCATCTCGGGCGGCATCGTCGAGTATGTCGATCGTAGCTTTGGCCGTACGCTGAGCTATATCACCGGTTGGCTCCTGGCCCTGGGCAACGGCATCCTGTGCCCGTGGGAGGCAATCGCTATCTCGACCCTCGTGTCCGAGATGTTCGGCAGCCTGCCCGGTCTTGAGTGGCTGCGTGCCGTCAAGCTCTATACCATCCTGGGCGCCGACGTTTACCTGTTCCCGACGCTGATCGCGCTCGGCTTTGCAACCTACGTCATCTTCCTCAACTTCCGCGGTGCCAGCTCGGCCGCCAAGCTCCAGGCCTTCCTGACCAAGGCTCTGCTCTGCGGCATGCTGCTCGCCATGGGTGTCTCGCTGTTCACCGGTTCGCCGGAACACGCCATGCCCGTGTTCTCCCAGGTCACCGGCGCTGGTGGCGGCAAGCCCGCTACCGAGGGCACCAGCCTGTTCGCCGGCATCGTGTCGGTCCTGGTTCTGACCCCGTTCTTCTACGCCGGTTTCGACACCATTCCTCAGCAGGCTGAGGAAGCAGCCGAGGGCCTCAACTGGAACAAGTTCGGCAAGATCATCTCCCTGGCCCTGCTGGCCGCCGGCGGCTTCTACATGGTCTGCATCTACTCGTTCGGCACCATCCTCGACTGGCATGAGTTTGTTAAGAGCCCGGTTCCCGCGCTTGCCTGCCTCAAGGGCATCAACATGCTCCTGTACCTGGCCATGCTCGTCATCGCCACGCTTGGACCCATGGGCCCGATGAACTCCTTCTACGGCGCCACGAGCCGCATCATGCTCGCCATGGGCCGCAAGGGCCAGCTGCCCGAGAAGTTCGCCGAGGTCGATCCCAAGTCCGGCGCTCCCAAGCTCGCCTGCGTCGTCCTGGGCGTCATCACCGTCATCGGTCCGTTCCTGGGCAAGAACATGCTCATTCCTCTGACCAACGTGTCGGCCCTCGCCTTCATCTTCTCCTGCGGCATGGTCGCCCTCGCTTGCCTGCGCATGCGCTTCACCGAGCCCGACCTGCCTCGTCCCTACGAGGTGCCCGGCGGCAAGTTTGGCATCTGCCTCGCTGTCGCTGCCTGCGCCGTCATCATCGGCCTGCTCGTGATCCCGTTCTCTCCCGCCTCCCTCAACATGGTGGAGTGGAGCATCGTGATCGGCTGGCTGGCCATTGGCCTGGCCCTCATGGCCTTCACCAATTCCCGCAAAAAATAACGCCTAGCCGGGGCGGATCGGGTGCGCGGAACCCTCTCTCCCGCGCACCGAACCCGGCACCACTTGGGTAGCTTTGTGAGGCCTTAACCCAACATGGCCTCGCCCACTATATGGATCCATAAGGAGGAACCATGTCCACTAAGTACGCAATCGTTGGCGGCAAGCTCATCGACGGTACCGGTGCCGAGCCGGTCGAGAACTCCCTCGTTCTCGTCGACGACAACGGCAAGATCGAGTATGCCGGTGCTATGCAGGACCTTCCCGAGGGCGTTGAGGTTATCGACGCCGCCGGCAAGACCGTCCTTCCCGGCCTGATCGACACCCACCTGCACTTCTCGGGCAACCTGACCGACGATGACACCGATTGGGTTATGCAGCCGCTCCTCGAGAAGCAGGCCGTCGCCGTCAAGCAGGCCTACGACTGCCTCACCCACGGCCTCACCACCGTCTGCGAGATCGGCCGCTTTGGTATCCAGATCCGCGACTGCATCGACAAGGGCGTCTTTAAGGGTCCGCGCGTTCTGGCCACCGGACTCGGCTTCTGCCGTGTTGCCGGTCACGGTGACTCCCACCACTGCAGCCAGGAGCTCAACAAGGAATCGCATCCCTGGGGCGACCAGGTCGACGGTCCTTGGGATCTGCGCAAGGCCGTCCGTCGTCGCCTGCGCGAGAACCCCGATGCCATCAAGATCTGGGCTACCGGTGGCGGCATCTGGCGCTGGGACTCCGGTCGCGACCAGCACTACTGCTCCGAGGAGATCCAGGCCGTGATCGAAGAGGCCAAGTTGGTCGGCATTCCCGTGTGGAGCCACTGCTACAACAACCACGCCGCTGCCTACGATTCCGTTCGCTTTGGCTGCGAGCAGCTGATTCACGGCTTCGATATCGATGAGCGCACCATGGACCTCATGGCTGAGCAGGGCACCTTCTTCACCCCGACGATCGCCTTCCTGCCCACCTGGTACGCCACCTATCCGCCCGTCTACGTCCCCGAGCTGCACGACAAGTACGAGGGCACCCTGGTCGAGAAGGAGCTGCAGCGCAACTACGACTGCCTGCGCGAGGCCAAGAAGCGCGGCGTCGTCATGACGATCGGCTCCGACTCCTTCTCCTTCGTCACCCCGTACGGCACCTGCTCCATCGAGGAGATGTACGAGTTTGTCGACAAGATCGGCTTCACCCCGGTCGAGACCATCACCTGCGCCACCCTCAACGGTGCCAAGATGTGCCACATCGAGGACGAGACCGGTTCCATCGAGGCCGGCAAGTGCGCCGACCTGCTGGTCGTCAACGGTGACGTCGCCGCCGACATCCACGTGCTCAACACCGACAACATGGACGTCATCATGAAGGACGGCTGGATCGTCGAGGCTGGCACCTTTGGCGAGGCCAACAAATACAGCGCCTAAGATACCGTTTGTCGATGGCTGGATGTAAAACACAGTATTTGATTGCATAATGCAATGGAGAGGGTCGCTTGCGGCCCTCTTTATTGCTATGGGTGCTACGGACAAGAGGGGATGACGGTGGATTTAAACAGGCTGATTCTGGGCAAGAGCTACAACTCTACCAAGGTCTTTCGTACGGCCCAGCATGTGGTTCAGGCCATCCTGCTCGGTATTGTCGTTCCGGCGCTTATCCTGCTGCTTATCTTGGATTTAACCGATAATCCCAATCCCGTTCCGGGCGTTGTCGTTATTGCCGGCCTGGTCATGCTGTGCTTCTTTTTCTCGTATGTCTTTGTGGTCCCCGACGACCTCACATCGAGCGCAACCGACCGTACGCTCGCCATCGCATCAAAAATATTCGCCTACACGTCGCGCGGCCTTACGCCCGAAGCGGCCCTGGGCGCCTCTAAAATTATCCTGTCCGAGACCATCGCCTCTGCCATCTGCTTTACCGATGGCAAACAGGTGTTGGCAAGCTGGGGCGAGGACTCGGCAAAGTGCCCCGCCGGCACCCCGGTCGTGCTCAAGACCACGCTCAACGTGATCGAGTCCGGCGAACAGAGTGTATTTTCGCGCGACGCCTCCAATGAGACGGGCGGCTATTTTCCCCGCCTGCGCGCCGGCATTGTCGCACCGCTTACTGTGCGCGGGCATTGCGTGGGCACGCTCGAGCTGTATTACCCCCGCCTGAGCAGCATCGATATGCGCCAGACGGCGTTAGCCTCGGGCTTTGCCGATCTCATTTCCACGCAGCTCGCCAGCTTTGAGCTCGAGCGTCAGGACGAGCTCACGGCCCGCGTTGAGCTTCGCGCCCTGCAGTCGCAGGTCGACCCGCATTTTCTCTTCAATACCATCAGCACTATCGTGTCGCTCGTGCGAACCGAGCCCGACAAGGCACGATCGCTGCTGATCGACTTTTCCAATTACTACCGTCAGACACTGTCCGATTCCGATACCCTCACAACGCTCGAGCACGAGGTGGAACAGGGCACTCGTTACATCAACCTTATGCAGGCCCGGTATGGCGACGGCCGTCTGCGCGTCTCGGTCGATATCGACTTTGAGGTGCGCGACAGCATGGTGCCGCCGTTTATCTTGCAGCCGCTGCTCGAAAACTGCATCAAGCATGCGCAGCGCGAGACCGAGCCGCTTTCTATTCGTGTTAGGGCTTTTGAGACCGATGACGGTCTGGAGATCATCGTCGAAGATGACGGCATCGGTATGAGCGAAGAAGTCTGCGCGCATCTGTTTGAGCAGCATCGCCGAGAGGAGCCCGAGAGCATTACCGCCGACGGCTCCGTCAAGCGAGGTTGCGGCCTGGCGCTCTTCAACGTGCTTCAGCGCATCCATTTCTTTTACGGAGAAGATTCCGGCATGCGCGTGAAGTCCCAGGAGGGCGTGGGAACGCAGGTCATCGTTGAGTTGAACGGCGAGCCGCATGAGCCGGCGCCGCTAACGGTGTAGCACGCGGTTGGATTGAGAGAAAAAGAGGGGAAGCGCATATGTCCGAAGGCTGGAACATCCTGGTGGTTGATGATGAGCCTCAAATTAGGGCTGAGCTACGCTATCTGTTGGAAAAGGATACGCGTGTGGGTCAGATTGCCGAGGCGGGCAATGTCACCGAAGCCGTGGAGTCGATTCTGTCGAACAAGCCCGACGTGCTGTTTTTGGATATCACGATGCCCGGCCGCTCGGGAATCGAGCTTGCCGAGACGCTGCAGAACCTAAAAACGCCGCCGGTCGTGGTGTTTGTGACGGCATTTGCCGAGTACGCGGCCGATGCCTATAACCTCGATGCTGTAGATTACGTCGTCAAACCGGTCGAGGATGCCCGCTTGTCAAAGGCGCTCGACAAGATCGAGGCCGCCCTGGGCGTTCGTCGTGTCGTCCATGCTCCGCGCCAGCCCTTGCGCCTGACGGTGGATCGCGGGGGCAAAAAGGTGTTCATCCCCGTGGCGGATGTCTGCTACTTTGAGGCGCGTGCCGATTTTTGCAACGCCGTCTGCGCCGAGGGAACATACCTGATCAATGAGTCGATTTCCTCGCTCGAGCGGCGCTTGGCCTCCGAGGGCTTTATCCGTGTCCACCGCAGTTATCTGGTCAATTTGGAAGACGTGCATAATGTCGAGATCGGTTCCACGGGTCTTATGGAGCTCAGGCTCGATCGTGTGGGCTCGACGGTGCCCGTTTCACGCCGTCGCGCCGCCGAGGTCAAATCGCACTTGGGGCTAGCGTAAGGGTCGGTGTGCCATCGTTTGCCGTTACAGGTTTGGCGTGACTGTGCGGTGGGCATAATGGATTGCATCGAATGAAATCGAAAGGATTATTATGCCCGCGCTCATTACGCATCATCTGTTTGGCGAGGAAAGCATCGACCGTCTTCCGCAGGGCGTCATCACGTCCGATGAAGAGCGCATTGCCTTTATCTTGGGCAACCAAGGCCCCGACCCGTTTTTCTTTCACATTCTGACACCGCGTGTTTCCGACTGCACGCTGCTGGCTCAGGTCATGCACCGCTCGCGCATGTCGCGCCAGTTCTCGTGCCTGCGCGATGGCGTGTCGCACCTGCAGCCGCGCGATGCCAATCTGGGTCGCGCGTTTGCGCTGGGCCTGCTGTCGCACTATGTGCTCGACCGCAATGCCCATCCCTTTGTCTACGAGCAGCAGTTTGGCATTGTTGAGTCCGACCCCGAGCTCGAGGCTTCGGGCAGTCAAGTTCACGCCGTGCTCGAAAGCGACCTGGACGTGCTGATGCTGCAGCTTAAACGTGACGGGGCCACGGTCGAGGATTATCCGCCGGCGGGCGAGATCGTCACCACCGACCGCATCAATCGCGTGGCCGGTGTGCTGATGAGCTACGTCGCCGGGCGCGTGTACGGTATCGACATCCCGGCGGGGGAGTACGCCGGCGCTGTAGCCGACATGCAGCTGCTCTACCGCACTATCGAGCCGGCCGGTTCGGCCAAGACGCGCGCGATTGCCCTGCTCGAGGGCTTGGTGCACGATTATTCGCTGCTCGACGGCCTTGCGCACCGTGTGACGACCGAGCTGCCCGAGCGTACCGGCAACCTGGGCCACTTGGCATGGAAGAACCCCTTTACTGACGAGGTCTCGAACGAGAGTTTCCCCGAGGTCTTTGACCGCGCGCTGGTCGATTACGAGTGCACGGTCGCCCGCTTTATCGAGACCGGCGATATGGAAGCCGTGACCAACCACGTCAATTACAGCGGTCGCGTGCTCGGCGCCGACGAAGAGTTCGACCGCGAGGAGTAGGGCTCGTGCGTGCCCCTTTGCCGAATCCTTACCGGCGCCTCTGGACAATTGGGGTACGATGAACTAACTGTATATCGGGCGAATACGAAGGGGCCCTGTCCATGAAATACACCAAGCTCGAGCGTAACTGGGTTATGTACGATGTGGGCAACTCGGCCCTCGTGCTGCTCAATACCTCGGTGGTGCCCATCTACTTTAACGCCATCAATACCGGTGCTTCCTCGGCAGACCTGGTGGTCGCCTGGGGCAACGCGCAGACGATTGCCTCGCTAGTCATTGCCATGCTCATGCCCATTCTGGGCGCGCTTGCCGATTACGCCGGCAACAAGATCAAGTTCTTCTTGGGCTTCTTCCTCACGGGCCTGGTCCTTTGCCTGGCGCAGGCTATCCCAATGTCCGCCATGGCATTTTTGACCGTGTACGTGCTGTGCACCATCGGCCTTAACTCTTCTATGACGTTCTACGACGCCATGCTGCCCGACATTACCACCGACGAGCGCATGGACGCCGTGTCCAGCTCGGGCTATGCCTGGGGCTACATCGGTTCCACCGTGCCGTTCATCATCTGCCTGGCGCTTATCATGGGTGGCCCCGCTCTTGGCGTCCCCACCATGCTGGCAACGCGTCTGTCGTTTATCATCACCGGTGCCTGGTGGCTCATCTTTACCCTGCCGCTCATTCGCACCTATAAGCAAAAGTACGGTCGCGAGCGCGGTCCCCAGGACACCATCGGCCACATCGTGGGCGGCGTGTTCTCCGAGGTCGGACATACCATGCGCGAAATCGCCCACAACAAGACCGTGCTGGTCTACATGATCGCGTTCTTCTTCTACATCGACGGTGTGCACACGGTCATTTCCATGGCAACCAGCTACGGATCGGCCTTGGGCATCGATTCGACCCAGTTGGTCCTGGCGCTGCTCGTCACGCAGTTCGTGGCCTTTCCGTCCGCCATCATCTACGGCAAGCTCGCCGGCCGCGTGGGCACGCTCAACATGATCTTGGTGGCAGTCGCCGCCTATATGGGCATTGTGCTGTTCGCCGCGTTCTTCCTAAAGACCGCCTTTGAGTTTTGGGTGCTTGCCATTATGGTCGGCCTGTTCCAGGGCGGCGTGCAGGCGCTCAGCCGTAGCTACTTTGGCCGCATTATCCCTAAGGAAAAATCCAACGAGTACTACGGCTTCTTCGATATCTTTGGTCGTTATGCAAGCGTCATGGGCACCTTTCTAGTGTCGGTCGTCACCTCGCTGACCGGCAACCCGTCGCTGGGCGTCCTTTCCATTGGCGTGCTGCTGGTTGTTGGCTTTGTGCTGCTGGTCCGTCTGTCCCGCATGGCTCAGGCGGCAGAGCATGCCGCATAGGAGTGAGCGGCTATTGTGCCTGTCCACGGTACTCTTTTGGGGTTATCCGCAATAAACATTGCGACTTGCGAGCAATGATTTGCCCAAGTGGGTATGATGGAATCAGCTAGGTCGCGGGGCGTCGCCTGTGTTTGGCGGCGTCCCGTTTTTGTGTTGCAGGGAGGGTAAGGCATGAACGCCACGGTCGTGATTCCAACGTATTGGGCGGGCGATGACGCTCGCGCAAACGCCCCTGGCACCTATGACCATTCGACACGACTCAACGCCGACAATCCCGAACTCGACCGCTGCCTGGCCTCGCTTGAGCAGGTGCGCGACATCCCGCGCATCATCCTTTTGGTGGTCTGTCCCGTTTCTGCCACAGCCGATGTGTCGCTGCGCGTGCACGAGATTGTCGACGCGCATCCCACGCTCAAGGTCACCGTTGTCACCAACACCCAGGCCTCGCGCATCGCAGACCGGGTTGCTCAGATCGCGCCCAAGGGTTCGGGCGAGTGCGTGAGCCTGCGAGGTTACGGTGCCATCCGCAACATGGGGCTGGCCTGCGCTGCGGTGCTGGGGCATGACGCGGTTATCTTTTTGGATGACGATGAGGCTGTCATCGACGCCGACTTTATGAAGCGCGCGACCTATGCGTTGGGGCAGCAGACGCGTCAGGGCTTGCCGATCTTGGTCAAGAGCGGCTATTTCTACGATCGCGACGGCTCGCCGTTGGCTCCCACGGACAAGGCGGGCATCTGCCATCGTTGGTGGACCAAGCGCATCGAGTTCAACCGTTGGATGAAAAAGGCGCTCTCGGGCACCCGCATCTCGCGCTCCAACTACGTGTGCGGTGGCCTGATGGCCCTGCACGCCCGCGCCTTTACGCGTGTGGCCTTTGACCCGTTTATCACCCGCGGCGAGGACTTGGATTACCTCTTTAACATGCGCATGTTTGGCTACGACGTGTGGTTCGATAACGAGTGGACCGTGCGCCATCTGCCTCCGGAGTCCGAAAAGCGCTCACCGCGCTTTATGCAGGATGTCTACCGTTGGTACTACGAACGGGCCAAGTTGACATTCGCCGCGCATCAAAAGGAGCTCATTCCCGTTACGGCAGCATCGCTCATGCCCTACCCGGGCCCGTGGATTTCGCGCGAGCTCGACGACCGCGTGCGCAAGACCGCTATGGTCCGCAGCGTGTTTACCCGCGAGCATGAGGGCTACCTGCGCATCTGGCGCCATGGTATCGACGAGGCAAAAGCCTATGCGCGCCAAAACGCTGCAAGCTACCTGCGTTTCCAGAGTTTTTGGCCCAAGATCATGGACGGGCTTTGGCGTGACGCACAACTGATCAGTATCCTGGAGGGGGCCGAATGATCGACCGCCGCGCCCAGCGCGATAGTTCAATATCAATCTTTCGCATCATTGCCGTTGCCTGCGCCATTTGCGTGCTGGTGTACTTTATTTTTGCCCTGGCGACTGGAATCGAGCCGATCGCGACCGTGGTCGCCTGCGCACTGCTGTGCATCTTTCTGTGCATCTTTATCTTTTTGACGCTCAATCCCGATTCGGTGCGCTCCCAGTACACCGAGGAGACGCTCTCGGTGGCCTCGGCCATGCTCGAGGACATTAAGGGCGGTCTGACGCAGGAGTCGGCGCGTTTGGTGTGCCAGCGCATTTTGCCCGAGACGCGCGCCATGACGGTGGCCATCACCGATGAGGACAACGTGCTTGCCTGCGCGGGCGAGTTTGAGGAAAAACTACTGCCAGATTCTCCCATCCACACGCTTGCCACACGCTACGTTATCGAACATGGCATCGTGCAGTCGTTCAACCGTATGGTGGATGTCGTGGGCTCGGACGGCTCGCACAACCAAGTCCCCGCCGGCATTATCGCCCCCATCAAGGTGGGCGATCGTACCGTCGGCACGCTCAAGTTCTACTACAAGACCCCGCGCGCCGTCGACCGTACCCAGTACGCGCTTGCCTCGGGCTTTGCCGAGATTTTGTCCACACAGCTCGCCATCCACGAGCTCGAGGTGCAAAAGGAACTCACGGCGCGCGCCGAGGTGCGTGCGCTGCAGGCGCAGATTAACCCGCACTTCCTGTTCAACACACTGAACACCATTGCATCGTTTACGCGCACCGACCCGCTGCGGGCCCGCGAACTGCTTCGTGAGTTCTCATCGTTCTATCGCGCCACGCTCGACAACTCGGGATCGCTTATTCCGGTCTCGCGCGAGGTCGCACAGACCAAGCGCTACCTTACCTTTGAGAAGGCCCGCTTTGGCGAGGACCGCGTGCTTGCGACGTTCGATGTGTCCGAGGATGTGGAAGATACGCTGGTGCCGGCGTTCGTGATCCAGCCGATTGTCGAGAACGCCGTGCGTCATGGTATGGGCGATGACGACGCCCTGAGGATCGACGTGACCGTTCACCAAGACGGCGAGGATGCAATCTTGATTGCCGTGGCCGATAATGGCGTGGGCATGGATGAGGGTACCGCCGCCAGACTGTTTGACGAGCGCTCTGCCCGTCCCGACGCCAGCTCTCCCCAGGGTGGCGGCGCCGGTGTGGCCATGCACAATATTTCGGAGCGCATCCATCGCTTTTTTGGGCCGCACTCCTATACGCGTGTCGAATCGGCGCCGGGCAAGGGCACCAAAGTGCTTCTTCATCTTGATTTGTCAGAGAGCATCTTTGACATTCAAGAGTAAAATAAAAGGCTACGGGCCCAACGTCATGCGACGGATGCCCGGCGTAGTTAGTTGACGAAAGGTTTTATCCCTATGCTGCGTGCGATGATTGTGGATGATGAGGCGCCGGCTCGCTCGGAGCTTCGCTTCTTGCTCGAGCAAACGGGCAAGATCGGCACGATCACGGAGGCGTCGAGCGTCCGCTCCGCCATCGAGATGCTTATGGAAAGTCGCGTGGATGTCGTGTTTCTCGATATCTCGATGCCCGGTGCCTCGGGCCTGCAACTTGCCGAGGCGCTGCATAAGCTCAAAAATCCGCCGGCGATCGTATTTGTGACTGCGTATAGCGACCATGCGGTCGAGGCATTCGACGTGGATGCCGTCGATTATCTGATGAAGCCTGTCGAGGAAGCTCGCTTGGATCGCGCGATCGAGAAGGTCATGCAACGCGCCAAGCCGGTTACAGACAGCAAGGTGACCATCGAGCGAATCCCGGTGGAAAAGGGCGGCCGCAAGGTGCTCATTCCCGTGGACGACATCCGCTTTATCATGGCCAAGGACGATTACTCCTGCATCTATACCGTCGATGATCGCTTTTTGTCGACGACCTCGCTGGCGCAGTTTGAGGCCAAGCTCTGCGACTTTGGCTTCTTCCGTGTTCACCGCCGCTATATCGTCAACTTGGCGTGCGTTACGGACGTCGAGACGGTGCCCTCGGGCGCCATCCAGCTGGGCATTACGGGCGTCGACGAACGCGTGCCGGTTTCGCGCCGCCGCGTCGTGCCGCTCAAGAAGGCCCTGAGCCTCTAGCACACTGGCCCCGCAGCCCTGTAGACCCATCGTCTGCGGAGCCGTGGGGCCTTTTTTGTATGTATCTGCCGAATCGTTTTTTGCGGAAGGGATCCCATGAACAGTGCAAGCGCCAAGCGTATCGACATCATCTCGGACACCCACGGCTATTTATCGCCTGCGCTCTTGGATGAGCTTGAGGGCGCAGACCTGATCATCCACGCCGGCGACCTCACGTCAGAGATGGACTACGAGCACCTGTGCACCATCGCCCCCGTGCGGGCCGTATTGGGCAACAACGATTACTACCGCGACTACGGCCCCGATGTAGACCGTCTTGCGCTCTTTACCTACGAAGGTCTCAAATTCGCCGTAGCCCACTACCGCGAAGACCTTCCGGTGGGATCCGTAGACGTAGCCATCAACGGCCACACCCACGTAACCAAAGAAGCCCAAGTGGGCCGCTGCCTAGTCCTCAACCCGGGCAGCGCCAGCTACCCCCGAGGCACCCGAGGCCCCACCATGGCCAGAATGCTAGTAAAAGACGGCAAGATTATAAGCACCAAGTTTATTGACCTAGACTAACCGCAACAAAAACGGGGGATGCAGATGCGTCCCCCGTTTCCATTTGAGCCAAAGGCAGAGCTTCAACAAAAACAATCAGACCAACCCCGCCGAGGAGCACGCGGGCTAGCCGCGCAGCGGCGCACGCCCGCAAAACTGGTTGAATAATGTGACGGCAGGGAGGGCTTCCGGGGCTGAGGGCGGGGGTTAAGTTTGTCGCGAGTTCCGCACGCAAAGGAAAGCACTTAATGTGCTTTCCGTCTTGCGCA
>UQYE01000050.1:0-16403 GCA_900545145.1 uncultured Collinsella sp.
CGGCAATGGCGGCCGCAACGGCGCCGGTCGTTCTGGCGAGTCGCGCGATCGTCGCGATCCGCGTGCCAGCCGCGATCGACGCGATGACTGGCGCAACTACGACGATACCCGCGAGGAGCGTCGCGGCGGCTACCGTGGTGGTCGCGGCGGCAACCAGTCCGGCTCTCGTGGCGGCCGCGCCGGCGGTCGCGATAACCGTGGCAGCTATGGCAATAGTCGTGGCGGCAAGCGCGGTAGCAGCTCCCGCCGCCCCGGTGACGGCGGCGGCAAGCGCAAGTAACATACGCGTCGCACGCTAGTGTGAGGCAAGCTAAGGGCCCCGAGCAACTACGCTCGGGGCCCTTTTTGGTGCAAAGGGGCCAGAGCAAGGAGTGTCCCTGGGTGCCGGCAGAAAAGGAACGTCCCCAAGTGCCGCATAGATAGATACCGTTTATCGGAGAATAAATACCGTTCACCGGTCATAATGATTGTTCCGGCTTTGGGCTTGTCTACAATAGCTCCCGTAAAAAGAAATGCGGAAGGTTACCGAGTCCCTCGGACGTGGGCCTAACCAAAGTCTTTGAACGGGTGTGTCTCTGTGGATGCATTCGCTTGATTTTGGTTGGGCTATATTTATGAAGGGACATGCCACCATGGGTTTCTTTTCTCGCCTGATGGGCGGTTCGGATGAGCAGAAGACTGCAACTTCCGAGTTCGAAATCCTCGCTCCTGTTTCCGGCGAGCTTGTTCACCTGGAAAAAACCAATGATCCCGCTTTTAGCAGCCGTGCCGTGGGCGATGGCGTTGCCGTGGTTCCCCAAGAGGGAACGGTGTGCGCTCCTGTCTCCGGCACCGTCGCGGCGCTGTTTCCGACTGAGCACGCGCTGGGCATCATGTCCGACGACAGCTCTGCTCAGGTGATGCTGCATATCGGAATCGACACTGTTAAACTTGAGGGCAAGGGCTTCCATGCGCTTGTTGCTCAGGGTGACCATGTCGACGCGGGCCAGCCCCTCGTCGAGGTCGATTTTGACGCGGTCCGCGCCGCCGGCTTCGATCCCACGGTCTTCGTTATCGTGTGCGAGCGTTCGGAGAACTCGACTCTTCGTGAGCACGCTTCCGGCCCTGTTACTGTTAAAGAGCCTGTCGTCTGGCTTTCCGAGTAAATTCTTGTGGTGGGTACCGTGGTTATCAAGCGAGTTTTCAACAATAACGTCGCAATGGTCACTTCGGACGATGGCTCCGAGCTCATTGTCATCGGTCGAGGCCTCTGCTTTGGCCGTCATGCCGGCGACGCTATCGATGACGCATCGGTCGAAAAGACCTATGCGCTGCAGGAGGGCACTTCTCGGGATTCGCGTACGATTGACCGCTTGGCACATCTTTTGGAGTCCATTCCCACCGTCAACCTCGTGATTGCCGAGGACATTGTTCAGATGCTCCGCCGAGAGCTCAATGTTGATATCAACGACAAGATCCTCATTGCTCTCGCAGACCATATCGGCCTTGCTTTGGAGCGCGAGCGCAAGGGCGTCTCCTGTGAGAATCCGTTGCTGCTCGAGATCCAACAGTTCTATCGCAAGGAGTATGCGCTTGCGGGCCGTGCGCTGCAGATTGTCAAGGAGTATATGGGCATCCAGATGAGCGAAGAAGAGCAGGGTTTTATTACGCTGCATATCGTCAACGCCACCATGCCGCAACGCTCCGACCGTCTCATCATCTCGGTCCAGCTTGTTCGCGACGTACTCGCGATTGTTTCCGATCGTTACGCTGCGACCCTCGACGACACCTCGTTGCCCTATGAGCGTTTCGTCCGCCACCTGCAGTTTTTCGCACAGCGGGCGCTTGACCCCGCGGCCGGGCAGATCAATGACGATGCGCTGTTCCGAATCGATGAAACGGCGTATCCGAGGGCGTTCTCGTGTGCGGAGTCAATTGCCGACCACTTAGCGTCTACCTATAACGTCGTCGTTACCGATGCCGAGAAGAGTTATCTCGCATATCACATTGTTAACCTGCTTGGAGAACCTGGTCTCTAGGCATAACGTGCCCACACATCGATTGATATAAGGCAAGGCTCACGGTCTTGTCCAGGGCACACCTATCTCAATTTGCGGAAAAGGAAGGGGAGTACCGCTATGACCGCAAAAAAGAAGTTCAATTTCAAAGCGCCGTTGGAGGTGTTCGCGAAGTCGATCGTTCAGCCGATGATGTATCTCTCGGTTGCCGGCATCCTGCTCATCGTGGGCATCATTCTGACCAACAAGACCATCTGCACCGTGATCCCTGTGCTGGGCTCCGGTCCGTTCCAGCTTGTGGGCGCCGTTGTCTATCAGTCGCTGATGTTTATCATCAACAACCTCTCGATTCTGTTCTGCGTGGGCATCGCCGGCGCCATGGCAAAGAAGAACAAGGGCCATGCTTCGCTGATTGCCCTGATGTCGTTCTTCCTGTTCCTGCAGGCTAACAACATCGTGCTCAACGCCACCGGCTCTCTTGCCGAAGCGAGCGGCATGCTCGGCCTTACCGGAACCGGCCAGGCCACCGTTATGGGCATTCAGGTGCTCGATACCGGCGTGTTCGGCGGCATCATTCTTGGTTGCATCACTGGTGCTGTGTTCAACAAGTACTCGAACAAGCAGTTCCCCATTGCCCTTTCGATGTTCTCGGGCGTTCGCTTCCCGTTCCTGATCATGATCATCATCTCCTGGATCATGGGCGCTGGCTTCTGCATCGTTTGGCCTCCGGTTCAGGGCGCCATCTCCTCCGTTGCCGGCATCATTAAGGAGTCGGGCAACATCGGTCTGTTTATCTACGGCATGCTCAACAAGCTGCTCGTTCCCACCGGTCTGCACCACCTCATCTACACCCCGTTCCAGTTCTCCGATGTGGGTGGCACCCTGACGCTGGGTGATCAGGTTATCGCCGGCGCCTATCCCATCCGTGTTGCCGAGATGGCAATGACGGGCCAGCCCTTCTCCGATAGCACGTATTTCAACAGCTACACCTTCAACAACCTGTGGCCCTACATCGGTATCGGTCTCGCCTTTATCTTCACCGCTTACAAGGGGAACAAGGATAAGACCAAGGCCGTTATCATCCCGCTGATCATCACCGCCGTGCTCTCCTGTGTCACCGAGCCCATGGACTTCCTCTTTGTCTTTGCCGCTCCCGTGCTCTTTGTCGTTCACTCGGTTCTTTCCGGCATCTTCCTGGTTCTGCTCAAGGTCCTCTCCGTGCCCGCTTCGACTGCAGGCGGTATCATCAACATCGTGGTTTCCAACCTGGTCCTTGGTGTCGATAAGACCAACTGGCCGATGATGCTCGTGCTCGGAGTCGTCAACGCCGCTCTGTACTTCTTCCTCTTCACCTTCCTTATTAAGAAGCTCAACCTCCACACGCCTGGCCGCGAGGAGGAGTCCGAGCTCGCCGAGTCCGTTGCCGAGGGCGAGGCCGCCGCGTCTGTCGCGGTGAAGCAGGGCGCTGTTGCCGCAGCTCCCGCAGAGGGCGTCGATGCAGGTATTGCCGACCTGGTCGCAGGTCTTGGCGGCAAGGACAACATCGAGGAGCTCGAGAACTGCTTTACGCGTCTCCGCGTGAACGTTAAGAACCCGGACCTCATCAATGAGGACCTCATCAACCACGTGCCCAACAGCGGCATCAACCGCAACGGCAATAATATCCAGATCATCTTTGGCATGAAGGTCGCCGAGATGCGCGACAAGGTCGAAAACGCAATTGAGAAGGAGCAGTAAACAATGATCATTACTCTGTGTGGTGGCGGATCCACCTTTACCCCCGGCATCGTCAAGTCCATCGCTCTGCGCAAGGACGAGCTCGACGTTGACGAGATTCGTCTGTACGACATCAACGAGGAGCGCCAGCGCAAGATCGGCGTGCTCGTGGACTGGATTTTGCACGAGGACCTTGGCCTGGACATCAAGCTCACGGTGACTACCGATAAGGAGACTGCCTTTACGGACGCGAGCTTCGTGTTTGCCCAGATGCGCGTGGGCGGCTATGCCATGCGCGAGCAGGACGAGAAGATTCCGCTGCGTCACGGCTGCGTGGGCCAGGAGACCTGCGGTTGCGGCGGCCTTGCCTACGGCATGCGCACCATCTTCCCCATGGTCGAGCTGATTGACGACGTTGAGAAGTATGCCAAGAAGGACTACTGGATTCTTAACTACTCCAACCCTGCCGCCATCGTCTCCGAGGGCTGCCGCGTCCTGCGCCCCAACGCTCGCATCATCAACATCTGCGACATGCCGATCGCGATTATCGACGTGGTTTGCGCCGCGCTCGATATCGACAAGAAGGATGTCGAGTACGATTACTTTGGCCTCAACCACTTTGGTTGGTTCACCTCGATCCGCCACAAGGGCGAGGAGGTGCTCCCGCAGCTGCGCGAGTACATCAAGGAGCACGAGATTCTGCTGCCCGATTCGTACCTCAAGGGCATGGGCTCGCTGATGTCCAAGAAGCCCGAGGAGGCCACTGACGAGCACCCCGAGCAGAACCGCCACACCAAGGGCAGCTGGTACTACGTCTGGAAGGGCGAGTACGAGATCATGGAGTGCTTCCCGGAGTACCTGCCCAACACGTACCTGAACTACTACCTGCAGCAGAAGGAGTTCGTCGAGCATTCCAACCCCGAGCGCACCCGTGCTAACGAGGTTGAGGAGACGCGTGAGAAGAACCTCTTTGATGGTATCGATCACTACGAGAAGACGGGCGAGATCGACGAGAGCACGTTCTATGCGGGCAGCCACGGCGACTGGATTGCCGACCTGGCTATCGCTCTGAAGAACGACACCAAGCAGCGCTTCCTGGTCATTTGCGAGAACAAGGGCGCTATCCCCAACATGCCCTACGACGCTATGGTCGAGCTGCCTGCCTACATTGGCAAGAACGGCCCCGAGGTCATCAGCCGCGACAACATTCCTCTGTTCCAGCAAGGTCTTATGATGCAGCAGCTGAACTCCGAGAAGCTCGTGGTCGAGGCTACGATCGAGGGTTCGTACGAGAAGGCGCTCAAGGCCTTTACGCTCAACAAGACCGTGCCTTCGATGAAGGTCGCCAAGGAGGTTCTCGACGACATGATCGAGGCCAACAAGGACTTCTGGCCCGAGCTTAAGTAATGACAGAAGGTCGCCGGCGCAAAAAGCCGCTGACTATATAACTTGAGCAATGCCCCGTCCACGTGATTGCGTGGGCGGGGCATTGCCGTTTTGCGCAAAGGGTTGATATGGGGGATGGGCTATCCGACATCGGCGCAGGGAATGAGGTTTTCTGCTGACGCGCGGTGGCTGAAGTGCCCGGGTGGACACGTCCGGGATTCCGTCCCACTGCTTGGCGTCCTTGCCGCCATCGGGCTCCCACGTTCGCATACTTTTGGATGCGAGCGTGTTTTTAACGGCACGCACGGGTCCCCCGGGGCGCGCCGTGCATTTTCGGGAGTTTTCAGCAGGCCGGGGCGGCTGCATACGCACCGGAAGCGTCTTTTTGGGCCAGCGAGATCCTTCGACAGACTATTTGGGTTGGCGGACGGGGTCCGCCGCTGCGATAGCGCGCGTTTCGCGTCGCGCCGTGCCCCAAAACGACGCCGATCGCGCGACATCCACGATTCGCGGCGCCGCCGGCGGGGGCCGCGATGCTGAATACTCCGGTTTTTGCACGGTCCAAGCGGGGGTACGTTGGGACGGGAAGGGGTGCCCCCGTCTTTTTATGCATGTTGCAAGTAAAATTATGCAGGACATAGGGCACCATGCGACGGATACCCAGATTGGGCGCGCCATGCGCCGACGTTCGTCGCGCCCCTTCCACGTCGTACGCGAATCAAAAGGTGAGGGCGGTTATGGGCGTGCTGGCGGCCCTGTGGCGGCGGGGTTGCAGCGGAGCTTGCGCTTGCCGTGGGCGATTGCGCGCCCTGGGCGCCGGCGCTGGACGGTCTGGTGCTCAACGTGCCCGCGGGCGGGCGTATCTGTGTGATGGGCGCCTCGGGTGCGGGTAAGTCGACGCTCCTTGCCCTTGCGGCAGGGGAGTGCGCACCGTGCTCGATGGTGTTTCAGGATGCACGCTTGGTCGAGTCCGCCTCGGCGCTGGATAACGTGCTGGTGTGCGCCGATGCACGCGTGGACGCCTCGAGTGCTGCGGCCCTGTTGCGCTTGCTGGTGCCGGGGGTCGATGTGCATGCTCGCGTGGCCGAGCTTTCGGGCGGGCAGCGCCGTCGCGTCGAGATCGCTCGAGCCCTACTGTGCCCGGGCGGCGCGGTGATTCTTGACGAGCCCTTTACCGGCCTGGATGCCGCCGCGCGCGATGTGACGGCCGATGCTGTGCTCGACTTGTTCGACGGCCGCATGCTCCTGCTTGCCACGCACGATGTCGCCGATGCTCAGGCTCTCGATATCTCGGACATCATCACGCTCTAAATACTGACTCAACAACAAAATGATTCGTTTTCCTCCGTCCCCATGGGATCAGCTCTCTGCCGAGTTGTGGTAGAACTAGGGAACGGTTTTGAGGAGGTTGGCATGCTCAATGCGATGGTGTGGGCGCTTGCCTGTTTTGGCGTTGTCGCTGCCGATATAGCCCTGAGCGTGGTTCTGTTTTCAGTTCTCGATGCCGTATCGGTGCTGACGGGCTATCCGATCGACAATCTCGATATCCAATGGTTCCAGGCTGCCGCTCAGACGGCGTCGTTTTTGATGGCGCTGCTGTGGTGGCGGTATCTGTGGCCGCGTTCGTTTATGGCACGCCGGCAAAGCGAGCATCCGCTCGGCGGGGGAGCAGGCAAAGCGTGGAGGCGCATCGCCTGCGTTATCGTGATCGGCCTTGCCCTGCAGGTGGTCGTTGGCTACGTGACCGACGCCGTGCTGTCGCTGTTGCCCGAGGCGGCAGCCGATTACAGCGAACTTGTCGAGGAGACGGGCATGGGCGACACGAGCTATCTGGCCGTCCTGACCACGGTGCTCGGCGCTCCGTTTTGCGAGGAGCTGTTGGTGCGCGGCATCATTTTTGAGTTTTCGCTCCGAGCGTTTAATCCGCAGTGCCGCCCACTTTGGAAGCGCCGGCGTCGTGCGGGTGCGCAGGACGGCGCCATGGTGCCCTGGGCGGCCCCGAGCACGTGGGGTATCACCGCGGCGATTGTGCTGCAGGCGGCGATCTTCGGTTTTATGCACATGAATTGGGTGCAGGGTTGCTACGCGGGTGCCGCCGGCCTCATCTTTGGTTGGGTGCTCGTGACGACCGGAAAGCTCCGCTACACGATCCTGCTGCACTTTGCCTTTAATGCCGGGTCGTATTTCATGACGTTGCTCTGGTTTGTGAACACACCGCTCGACGTGATAATCACGGTCGCTATCGCCGGCGTCATCCTCGTTGAGGCAATGCGCTCGCTGCGCCACGCGTGTGGGATGGACGCAGCGAGCGCACCGCTGCCCTAGTTGCGACGCCCGCCTCCGTTGGCGCCCTGCCGTCCCTGGGCCGCGCGATTGCGACCGGCAGTGTTCTGTGCGCGCGACATGCCGCCGTGCCCCTTGCTGCCTTTGGGTCCCTTGCCGGCGCCGCCGCCATGCGGTTTGCCGCCTTTCTTGCCGGTGCCATGCCCACCGCCAGCAGATGTCTCGCCCGGGCGCGGCGGCACGGGGCGAATCAGGCAATGCTTGGTGTAGCCAATCAGATCGCGGCGGCCGGCTTTTTCCAGCGCCTCACGCACGAGCTTGTAGTTCTCGGGCTTGCGATACTGGATGAGCGCACGCTGCATGGCCTTCTCGTGCGGGTCGCGGGCCACGTAGATCGGCTGCATGGTGCGTGGGTCCACGCCGGTGTAGTACATGCAGGTCGACATGGTGGACGGGGTGGGGTAGAAGTCCTGCACCTGCTCGGGCATGTAGCCCATGTCGCGCACGGCCTCGGCAAGGTCCACAGCTTCCTTCATCGTTGAACCGGGGTGGCTCGAGATTAGGTACGGTACCACGTACTGCTTGAGTCCGTATTCGCGGTTCAGGCGTTCAAATTTACGGCAGAACGCGTCGTAGACGGCGCGGCTCGGCTTGCCCATCACACTCAACACCGCGTCGCTCACATGCTCGGGCGCTACGCGCAGCTGGCCCGAGACATGATGCTCCAGCAGCTCGCGCAAAAACTCGTCCGAGGCGTCGGCCATGGTGTAGTCAAAGCGGATACCGCTGCGCACGAAGACCTTTTTGACGCCCGGTAGCTGGCGCAGGTCGCGCAACAGCTGCGTGTAGCCGCTCTCATCGACCACCATGTTCTTGCATACGCTCGGCCACAGGCAACGCTTGTTTTTGCACACGCCGTGCTTGAGCTGTTTGTCGCAAGCAGGACGGCTAAAGTTGGCCGTCGGTCCGCCCACGTCGTTGATGTAGCCCTTAAACTCGGGGTCGCGCGTGAGTAGCTCGGCCTCGCGCATAATCGAATCGTGGCTACGCATCTGCAGCACGCGGCCCTGGTGGAAGGTCAGCGCGCAAAACGAGCACTCGCCAAAGCAGCCGCGGTTGGAGCTGATGGAAAACTTGATCTCGGCAAAGGCCGGCACGCCGCCTGCCGCGTCGTAATCGGGATGCCAATCGCGTGCGTAGGGGAGTTCGGCAACCTCGTCCATCTCATCGGTGGTGAGCGTCGCCGACGGCGGGTTCTGCACCACATAGACGCTGTTGGGGTAGGGCTCTACCAGGCGGTGTCCGGTGATGGGATCCATGTTCTGCTGCTGCACATTAAAGCTGCGCGCGTAGTTGAGCTTGTCGGCGGTAAGGTCGTCCCAGCTGGGCAGCAGGTCGTAGTCGTAGACCTCGTCGAGTGAGCCCGTGCGGTAGACGGTGCCGTTGATATAGGTGATCTGATCGACGGGCAGTCCCGCGTCGAGCGCGTCGGCGATCTCGACAATCGCGTGCTCGCCCATGCCGTAGATGAGGATGTCGGCGCCCGAGTCGAGCAGTACCGAGCGCTTGAGCTTGTCCTGCCAGTAGTCGTAATGGGCCAGACGACGCAGGCTCGCCTCGATGCCGCCGATGATAATGGGGGCGTCCTTGAACGTTTGGCGGATGAGGTTGCCGTAGACCGTGACGGCTCGGTTGGGGCGGCGCCCCTCTTTACCGCCAGGGGTGTAGGCATCGGTGTGGCGACGATGCTTGGTCACCGAGTAGTGATTGACCATGGAGTCCATGTTGCCGGCGCTGACGAGAAAGCCCAGGCGCGGCTCGCCGAGCACGGTGATGCTGGCGGGGTCGGTCCAGTCGGGCTGGCAGATAATGCCCACTTTGTAGCCGTGCGCGTCGAGGACGCGGCTGATGATGGCCATGCCAAAGCTGGGGTGGTCCACGTAGGCGTCGCCGCAGATGTAGACAAAGTCGCACTGGTCCCAGCCGCGTGCATCCATGTCGGCGCGGCTGACGGGGAGGAACTTATCGCGGCCCGGACGCCAGGGGCGTGAGGGCGCTGCCTGGGTGTGCGCGGCCCGGGTGGCAGGGGCGGCCGTGACCTGCGCCTTATCGCTGCGTTTTTGCTGCTGGCCGCGCTGGGCATGCTTGCCGTGCTGGTTGTGCTGAGCGTCCTGGGGCTTTTTTGCCACGATCCCTCCCGGTGTTTGTATGCTGCACGTAATTGTAACCAGTCTTTTTGGGACGGGGCTAAAAAGACTGGTGGAGTACATGAGCTGGCGGATCGGCGCGTCGATGCGGATGTCGGCGCCGCGCCCGCCGTTTGTTTCCAGACTGTGTATCCCCGTGTCGAAGGGGTCGTCTCGCGCGCACGCCATGTTGTCAATGGGTTACAGTATGAACGGCGGCTATGTTTCCGCCAACGCACGAGAGAGTCGTCAACAAGGAGGATGCACGACGATGCAGCGTGCCAAACAGATATCGGAGTCCATTGAGCTGGGCATCATCTTGGCGCTCGCCGGTGGCTTTATGGATGTGTACTCGTACATTGGGCGCGATCATGTTTTCGCCAACGCGCAGACGGGCAACATCCTGCTCGTGGGCGTGAGCATCTCGGAGGGTAATTGGGCGCTCGCGGGACGTTATTTCTTCCCTGTGGTGTCGTTTGCCGTGGGCATTATGCTTGCCGACCTGGTTCACGAGCGGTTTGGCAGTGTGATTCACTGGCGCCAGGTGACGGTGTTTTTTGAAGCCGTTATCTTGCTGGGCGTGAGCTTTATCCCCGGTGGCGGTTACAACCTGCTCGCCAACTGCCTTACTTCGTTTGCCTGCGGTATGCAGGTCGAGAGCTTCCGCAAGATTCATGGACACGGTATCGCCACGACCATGTGTATCGGCAACCTCCGTAATGCCTTGCAAAACGTGGACGATTACATCATTACCCACAAGCGCGGCTTTTTGGAAAACGGCCTGCTGTACTTTGGTGTGATCTTTACCTTTGTGTTTGGCGCCGTGCTGGGCAATTGGTGCATTGAGCGCATGGGTCTGCACGCCATTGCGGTGGCGAGCGTGCTGCTGTTTATCGCGTTTGCCATCATGTTTATCGATCGCGAACGCGACTTGCACAGGAAATGGGCCCGCATCATAGCTGACTGGCAGACCACGAGTCTTAAGCGCTAAGGTGCATGTTTGTAATGACAAGATTTGACGTCAGCAAAGCGTGCTGCTTGAGGCTATAGAATAAAAATGCCATCTTTCTAGCTATAATTATTAGTTGAGGGGATGGACATATGCTAGAGCTTTTTATTCAAAATAAGACGACAGTAATCAAGTTGATGGTGCTCTGCATTTTATCTGCCCTGGTGGAGCTGTCTGTTGTTAAAGCTGAATCGTTGATTATAGACTATGGCCTTCTTCGCTCTAATTATCGTAACGTTTTATACATTGGGTTAGGCCTGCTAGTATTGCTCTCAGTTGAGCTGGTGACAAACCTGTTCAGATCAAAAAATGCGGAGCAATTGGCTTCCGATGGCGCTAACTGCTTCTATAGATTGCTTGCCCGCCGTGCTTTAGAGCGGCCCTTAGTTTTAGCAAAAGACAGTGACTACCTGTTATCGCGCATTGAAGAGGCTGGGAACCTACAGCCGATGATTGGAATATTTACAACTGCGTTTCTTCCGTGCCTAGTGACGGGTTTGGCATCGTTTGTGGCGCTATCTAATATCTCTTTGTTGCTTTTGATCCCTGTTTGTGTTTCGGCATTGTTTATTTCGCTTCTATATCCGTTCGCTCTTAGTAAGCTATCGACTAAGAGCGAAAAGGCATTGGAGGCCCAGGCGAGGTGTTCTGCTTATTTAGCCCAACTAATAAATTGTCGACTTTACATTCGAATTTCTCGTTCAATTAACTTGGAATTACTTCGCTATAAAAAGATGCTTAAAGCCTGCAGGAACTCTCGAGTTGAGGAGAGTGTCTTTGCGAGATTGGCAACTGAAATAGTTAACGCTGGCAACATCATTACTGGCTTGCTTTCAGTTCTGCTGCTTATTTTCCTTGTGTTAAAGCGCGGGCTGACGGTCGGGATTGCGGTGCAGAGTTATCAACTTGTGCTTCTATGCTATTCTCCTTTTCCTCTTGTTCTGAATTGTTGGGCTCAGCTTCAGCCGTCGTTTAGGTCGTTGCGCCGTGTCTTGGAATTACGTCGTCTTTTGGAAGCTGGAAAACCTAATTTGATATGCTTCGATCACGCTGATCGAATTAGTTGGAAAGGAATCAGTCTCTCGTTTTCGTCGAGCGAAACTAATGAGAGGATAACAATTCCAGATTGCACGATACAGGCACCTTGTCTGGTTTTAGTAAGCGGCCCTAATGCATGTGGCAAATCTTCATTTCTGGAAGTATTGAATGGATTGTTGTCGCCGGTTGCTGGCAGACTGTGTGTTAATGAGTCTACTGTCATTTTCGATGGCTTGACTTTAATCCAGCTACCCTGCGCAACTATGCCGCAAAGACATTTGATAATGGGGGGAACTTTCAGGAAGGCTCTTTACTATGGTCTTGTAGATATTGACTCTGAAAAACTCATCTATCTTTTGAAGGGTTTTAGCCTCGATAAATTATTTGAAGCCAATCCCATCATTGGAACTAGGGGACACAATTTGTCTGGCGGAGAACTGGCTTCTCTATTACTTTGTAGGGCCTTTCTGAGCAGCTATTCTATTATTATTTTGGATGAGCCTTGCAACAATTTAGATAATGCTTCGATATCCTTTTTGAAGGCGGTGGTTGCACAGGAGATGAAAGAGCGTATCGTCATCATTGCGGATCATGGACATGGTTTTGAACAATTTGCAGACTATGTAATACAGTTTCAGGAGCCAGAAAAAACTATCTAGCTCCTGAACGTTGCTACCAACTGCTATTTGCGAGTTATTCGAGATGCTCTTCAATGCGAGCTCTAAGAAGGGCAATGGCTGTGGGTATTCCAATTGCGGCAGCTAATTCGGCTTTATCCAAAACCTGTATGCTAAAGCACGATTGTTTATCACATTGAAGAACGGTAACTGAAGATACCCTCACTTCCCGTTGGCTGAATATATCGTAATCTCCAAAAAGGAAGTTACCTTTTATTGAGTAATTCGGTATGTTCGTTATGCACTTCATCTCAAGTCTGTTTAGGCCATAATCGAACACCGCAACTTCCTTATGTTCAATGACGAGCGCAACCCTGGGCATGTTACTAAAGCCACCGTCGACGACAGTAAAGAGCTTTTCATTTGTATCGTCATAAACGGTGTATTTAAGACTCAATAGCTGTCCTAGTGGACCCGTGAACCCATGTCTTTTGATGTTGAGGTTGTCTCCCGCTGGGTTGATGAGAGCCAGAGTATGCGGATAAGGATTACCTTCAATTGAGATTCGATATTCGTTTGTAGCTGTCTTGCTCGATTTAGGACCAGTAGCCACCACGCGTCATCGCCTCAATCGCATTGGAACCGACTTCTGCTTCGTGCGGAGAATTACGCAGTACGTTGCAGTACATGCAGCTGCAATAACCGCATGGGCAATTTCTAATAAAATGAATGACGCTATTTACTGCATGCATGTTAAATGGTCGAATACTTCTCATGATTTGCCTCCCATTGTTCGATTGTTTCTGACTGTTCTATTACCTTCTTCACCTCCTCAACACTGTTGAACCCTATGTTTTCAATCGACGAGTACTCAACGTAAACAGAAAACCTGCTTTCAAGAAAAATTAGCAGTCGAACTAGATCCGATGAGGACAAGCTGAATGGGGAATCGGTCAATCGTTGATTTCTTAGATCTTGATCAAATTGAGTCAAATCCAAATCTCTAATATTGCTTATTGCTTTTTCGATTTCTGCGTAGATGGTTTCATCTTTACAATATGCTGTCATTTCAGTACCCCAAGATCGAAATCAAACAACTCGTCCTCGATTGTCTTGCAGCATAGTAATGATTCTTCTGGATCTAAGCTGGCTGAGAAACTGGGTATTCCTCTTAGTCGAAGTTCTCTTGCTGCTTGAATTGCTTTATCGCTAGATGAATAGCTTATTTGAAATTCATGCGTCTCCAACCCCTCTGTGGCGTCAAGTACTTCGTTTGTAATTTCAAATTGAACTTTCTCTGCTTGCGTAAGCGTTTCAATTACGGGCATGAGCCCTAGCATTATGTCGTAGTCGGCTATCGTGTATGGGATATTGATAATGGCTAAGTCAGGGCAGAAAGCTCGACATGCAGCAATCGACCCCAATCCGTAATCTCCGAAAATGTGGTCGCTGTATTTCATAAGCACATTGGGCGTCTCTAATAGAGCTAGGTCGGATTTATCATTCTCAATGATGAGGTTGATCTGCTCGTTCATTTTGATGACGGCAGATTGGCCACCATCAAAACTAAGGGTGTTGCAGCCCCAGATTTCATTTAAAGGATTGAAGCTCAACGCGCATAGATTGGGATGGTGCTTTCTCATCTCGCTAACGATGCTACTGAACGTTATTGTTGAATTGGCGGGTGTATATAGATTCCCGACAACAATTTTTGGTATCAGGGCTAATTCCTGCATGTCGCTTTTGCTAGACTCGATTTGTTCAGCGGCGAGTTGGCTGACAACCGTCTTATTTACAGAATGAGCGTAGGTTTCAGCGTGTTTACTAAATTCTACGAGTCCTGCGGCGCTTTCTTTCGTCGATAAAACGACAACCAGGTCTGATTCATCGATTGTCGTTACATAGTTAATTCGATTTCTTATGCCAATTTCTTTGCAATTAACAAGGTTGGCGACATCTAGGCCGTCCGGTAGAATGCCGCATGGCGTTGATACCCGGATATTGTAGCCATTTCCTAGCAATCCAATCAGAAGAGGATAGTCAGCTCTTGTGAAAGATATAAGTCCGATTGTCTTCATGATTTTTATCGCTTGTTCCTTTTTAGAGCTGTTGCAATGGACACTTCATGTCTATGAAGCTCAAAGTGAAGTATTTTCTGATTAAGTCGGTCAAAGGCAATTCGTTTTGAATTGTCGCATGCTGTTCGCTTGTAATCAGGGCTTATTACTCCTTCGCAATCTGCGCTTTTTATGCATTGGGTGCACAGCTGAAATGCCCAACATTTTTTACATGAATCGCTGGTCAGCTTTGAAACATTGATTATCTTTTCAATTTGACCTAAATCAAATCCTGAATCCAATGTGCCGATATACATTTCCTTCGTTGTTTCGCTGACCCTTTCGCAAGGAAGAAGCGCTCCTGCTGTTGTCACAAATAGACGCGTAACCCCTGGTTCGCATGGGCCACCGGGTATAGCTTTTGCTGGGATGTTCGAAGGTGCAAATCGCTTTATGTTTTGGTTGATGTTTGCAAGCGTATATGAAGCGAGCCTATCGTTGCGGTTTCCTTTTTCGATTTCGCGCTCATCCATAATTCTTGCTTTAAATAAGGCGTAATTTAGCTGACTTGAGAACTCGTCATTGTAGGGGGCGATACGTCCGTTGCGTTCCAGGTAGTTGAATTGAACATCGCAATCTTCGATATCTTTATCATTTATAAAGGAAGAGACTGTTTTATAGATGTTGTTCGTGTCGACTACGGCATTAAAATGAACATATTTGTTGCGTTCAGGATGGCTGTCTAAAACCATATGAACATTGTCTATAACTGTTTGGTATGAGGACTTGCCATTAGCGTAATGCCTAGACTTATCATGGATTTGCTGCGGCCCGTCAAGACTGATTAACAAATAGAATTCATGCCCAGAATCGAAGAAGAATTTAACCATTTCATCAGATAAAAGAGAGCAATTAGTTGTAATTCGAAATGAGATGTGTTTTCCTTCAAATACCTGCTCTGCATATTGAGTAATTAGCTTAATTTCATTAAATCGAAGGAGAGGTTCTCCTCCATAAAATGCTACGACCGGGTTTGAGTTGTCGATCGAGTGCATCTTAAAAAATTCGATTGCATGTTTTGCCGTCGAAATGGACATGGAGTTATGACTGTGGGCTCTGTTGTATGAGGAGTTTCCGGAATAGATACAGTAATCACATCGGAAGTTACAAGATTGAGTCAGCTGAAGGGTTAGCATCCGTATATTTCTTTCCAGCTTAACTTTCAAAAGGTCAATTGATGGATAAGCGATATCCTGCAATGGCGAATCGCAGCAGTAGCCACATGATTGTAGTAACTGGAATTCTTGGTCTGATTTATAGGAAGCGTGGCAAACTTTTCCTGCTTGGACTTCTGAGATGTAATTGAATAGATCTTTGCTTACTGCAAGTATCTCGTTTCGATTGGCATCATAAATGTAGTGGCCCAAGAGAGTCTTTATGGGTAGAACTAACATCTCTACCGCCTCTTTCATTTCACTAATGTTATTTAGTGAACTAAGATGTTTACTATAAAGTATCCTTTTATAAACGTATTGTCAAACATATATTGCTAAAACAGAAACAATTTATAGACTGAGTTGGTCGTATTCTTTGGGCGATTGCTCCTATAATCTAGCCTTCGCTGCTGTCGGGAGGGAAGGACTGGGGCTCCG
This sequence comes from uncultured Collinsella sp., assembly GCA_900545145.1. GTDB lineage: Bacteria > Actinomycetota > Coriobacteriia > Coriobacteriales > Coriobacteriaceae > Collinsella. The sequence continues at coordinate 15,942 of UQYE01000050.1, forward strand.
TTATTATGTTGAAACGCTTTAACACTTTTGACGTTCTCACGCGTTTTTTGTTTCCAAAGCGTTAGGATGGAACTTGCAGCGCGGGGCGTAATGGGTGCCCCGCACACGATGGGAGGCTATCAATGGCTAATCGTTTCGTTCTCAACACCATTTCTTATCATGGTTCCGGCGCCATCAAGGAGATCCCCGGCGAGCTCCAGCGTCGCGGCTACAAGAAGATCTTCGTCTGCTCCGATCCCGACCTGGTCAAGTTTGGCGTTACCGCCAAGGTGACCGACGAGCTCGACGCCGCCGGCATCGCTTGGAGCCTCTACTCCGAGATTAAGCCCAACCCCACCATCCAGAACGTCAAGGACGGCGTCGAGGCCTTCAAGGCCGCCGAAGCTGACGCTATCGTGACCATCGGTGGCGGCTCCTCCATGGATACCGCCAAGGCCATCGGCATCATCATCAACAACCCCG
>UQYE01000051.1:0-16203 GCA_900545145.1 uncultured Collinsella sp.
ACTGAGCGACTCTCCTTGCAGCCGGAGCGAAGGGGGAAACTCGGCCCCCTCCGCCCCGGCCGGACAGGTCAATCTACACCGTGTGCTGCGGCAGGTCCTGCAGGGCGATGACGTCCATGCCCATGTCGTTGGCGCTGCCGTGACCCTGCTGGTCCTCGCGCACCGCCTCGATGGCACTCACGTACGTGTTGGCCGCAGACATCGCCGTCACGCAGGTCACGCCGCGGCGCACGGCCTCGGTACGCAGCAGATAGCCGTCGCCACGCGAGCCCGGACCATACGGCGTGTTGATAATCACCGCGATCTTGCCGTCGGCGATAAGGTCGCCGATGTTGGGACGTTCGCCGTCATGCGGGCCGCTGATCTTTTCCACGATTTCGCACGTCACGTTGCCGCCGCGCAGCACGCGCGCCGTTCCCTCGGTGGAGCAGATGTCAAAGCCCAGGTAGCGCAGGATGCGGGCGACCGAAAGGATATGGCGCTTGTCGCGGTCGCACACGCTGATGAATACCTTGCCGGCACTGGGGTCGGGCAGCTTGTAGTCGATCGCCAGCTGCGTCTTGGCGTATGCCTCGGGATAGCTCTTGGCGATACCCATGACCTCGCCCGTCGACTTCATCTCGGGCCCCAGGATAACGTCGGCGCCCGGGAAACGACCCCAGGGCATAACAGCTTCCTTCATGCAGAACCAATCGAGCTGACGCTCGTCGCTCGGCAGGCCCAAGCTCGCGATGGAATCGCCCGCCATGATACGTGCGGCACACTTGGCGAGCGGCACACCGGTGGCCTTAGAGATAAACGGCACGGTACGGCTTGCGCGCGGGTTGGCCTCGATCACGTAAACGGTCTCGCCCTTAATGGCGTACTGCACGTTGACCAGGCCGCGCACGCCCAGCGCCATCGCGATGCGGCGCGTGGTCTCACGGAGCTTCTCCTGCAGGCTCTCGCTAAAGCTAAACGGCGGAATGCAGGTCGCGGAGTCGCCGGAGTGGATACCAGCTTCCTCGATATGCTCCAGGATACCGCCGATGTAGACCTCCTCGCCGTCGCACAGGGCGTCGACATCGGACTCGATTGCACCCTCCAGGAAGCGGTCCAGATACACCGGGTAGTCGGGGCTAATGCGCGCGGCCTCGGCCATGTAATCGCGCAGATGCTCGGCATCGTAGGCGATCATCATGCCGCGGCCGCCCAGCACGTAGCTCGGACGCACCAGCAGCGGGTAGCCGATGTGCGCAGCCACGGCCTCGGCCTCCTCAAACGAGGTGGCCTGGCCCGCCGGCGGATACATAATGCCCAGCTTGTCGAGCAGGGCGGCAAAGCGCTCGCGGTCCTCGGCAAAGTCGATGGCGTCGGGCTTGGTGCCCATGATGTTGACGCCGCTCTCCTCGAGCATGCGCGCCAGCTTAAGCGGGGTCTGACCGCCGAGCGTCACCACGACGCCGTCGGGTCGCTCAACATCGATGACATCCATGACGTCCTCGTAGGTGAGCGGCTCAAAGTACAATCGGTCCGAGGTGTCGTAGTCAGTCGAGACGGTCTCGGGGTTGCAGTTGACCATGATGGTCTCAAAGCCGCGGGCCGCCAGCGCGTAGCTCGCGTGCACGCAGCAGTAGTCAAACTCGATACCCTGGCCAATGCGGTTGGGGCCGGCGCCCAGGATCATCGCCTTGGGCTTGTCCGCCGGCGTGGTCTCGTCGGGAGCCACGCACTTCTTGGCATCCGGGCTTGTGCGGTAGATGTTCTCGTACGTCTTGTAGTGGTACTCCGTGGCGCTCGAGAACTCCGCAGCGCAGGTATCGACCGTCTTCATGCTGGGAACCACGCCCAGACCCTTGCGGTAGGCGCGCACAAAGCGCTCATCGGAGCCGGTCAGCGCGGCAATCTCGGCATCGCTCGTGCCATACTGCTTGAGCAGACGCATCGCGTCGGCGTCAATGTCCTCCACGCGCAGGCCGCGAATGCTCTCCTGGACCTGCACCATATCGTTGATGCGGTTGAGGTACCACGGATCGATACCGCAGATGGCATGGATGCGCGCAACATCCCAACCACGGCGCAGGGCCTCGACCACAAAGAAGATGCGGTGCTCAGTCGGGGTGCCCACGGCCTGGGCGAGCTCATCGTCGCTCAGCTTATCGGCACCCTCCTTGCCACCGGCACAAATACCCTGGTGCCCATCCTCCAGCGAGCGCATGGCCTTGCCAAAGGCTTCCTCGAAAGTGCGGCCGATCGCCATAATCTCGCCCACGGCCTTCATGCGCGTGGTGAGCGTGGGATCGGTACCCTTGAACTTCTCGAAGGCAAAGCGCGGCACCTTGACCACGCAGTAGTCAATCGTGGGCTCAAAGCAGGCAGGCGTTGCCTTGGTAATGTCGTTGACAATCTCGTCGAGCGCATAGCCCACGGCCAGGCGAGCGGCGGCCTTGGCGATGGGGAAACCCGTAGCCTTGGAGGCCAGTGCGGACGAACGGCTCACGCGCGGGTTCATCTCGATGACAATGAGACGGCCGGTCTGCGGGTTCACGGCAAACTGCACGTTAGAGCCGCCGGTCTCGACGCCGATCTTTTCCAAGATGGCGAGCGAGGCGACACGCATGCGCTGATACTCAAGGTCGGAGAGGGTCTGCGCCGGTGCCACGGTGATGGAGTCACCGGTATGCACGCCCATGGGATCGAGGTTCTCGATGGAGCACACGATGATGCCGTTGCCGGCGTGGTCGCGCATGACCTCCATCTCGTACTCTTTCCAGCCCTCGATGGACTCCTCGACCAGCACCTCGTGGGCGGGCGAAAGCTCAAGACCCTGGCTCACGATAGAGACGAGCTCCTCGTGGGTATGCGCGATGCCGCCGCCGGCACCGCCGAGGGTAAAGCTCGGACGCAGCACGCAGGGATAGCCCACGCGCTCGGCGATGGCCTCGGCGTCAGCCACGCTATAAGCGTAGCCCGAGCGCGCGACCTCCAGGCCGATCTCGGCCATGGCCTCGTTAAAGAGCTTGCGGTCCTCGCCGCGCTCGATGGCGGCCAGGTCGCAACCGATCATCTCGACGCCGTACTTGTCGAGCGTGCCGTCCTTTGCCAGCTCGACGGCAGCGTTCAGACCGGTCTGACCGCCCAGCGTGGGCAGCAGCGCGTCCGGACGCTCCTTCTTAATCACGCGCTCAATGAACTCGGCAGTGATAGGCTCAACATAGGTGCGGTCGGCAAGACCCGGGTCGGTCATGATGGTCGCCGGGTTGGAGTTGACTAGGATGACCTCAAAGCCATCCTCCTTGAGCACCTTGCAGGCCTGGGCGCCGGAGTAGTCAAACTCACAGGCCTGGCCAATAACGATGGGGCCCGAACCAATGACGAGGATACGCTTGATGTCAGTACGTTTAGGCATGTTAGTTCTCCTCGGTCGCAGCGTTCTCGGACTCGGCAAAATTCCAGCCGGCGAGGCGGTCTTTCGCGGTGTCGATGTCCAGGTAGTTCTCCTTGCCGTCCATGAGTCGCGTAAAGGCGGTAAAGAGATAGTGGGCATCGGTGGGGCCGGGCGAGGCCTCGGGGTGGTACTGCACCGAGAAGCACGGCGCGTCGAGCAGCTGGATGCCCTCAGCGGTACCGTCGTTGAGGTTCACATGCGTCAGGCGAATGCGGCCGAAGCGCTCGTTCATCACGACCGGCGCGATACCGCGGCGCACCCAGACGCGCAGGTCGCCATCGGCCGCGTGCTCGGTCTCGCCACCGGAAAGCTCGGGGACAAGCTTGCCCAAGCTGGGGAACAACAGGCCAAAGCCATGGTTTTGCGCGGTAATCTCCACGCGGCGGCTCACCAGGTTCATAACCGGCTGGTTACCACCGCGGTGACCGAACTTAAGCTTTTCCATCTGAGCGCCGCAGGCCAGGCTGATCATCTGATGACCCAGGCAAATACCAAAGACCGGCACCTTGCCGATCAGCTGCTGCACCTGCTCGTAGGTCTCCACCACGGCATCGGGGTCGCCGGGGCCGTTGGACAAAAAGACGCCATCAGGATTCATGTCGAGCACCTGCTGGGCGGGCGTATCCCACGGCACGACGGTGAGGTCGCAGCCGGCACGGACCAGGCCCTCCAGAATACCGCGCTTCACACCGCAGTCGTAGGCGACCACTTTGTGACGGGCAGGAGCGGCAGCCACAAGCGCAAAGCCATGCGTGGCAGGCAGGTCGGCGGCCACAAACTCGTGAGGCGCGGGACAGCTCACGGTCTTGACCAGGTTCTCGCCCACCAGCGTGGGCGCTGCGTCCAGACGCTCGGCGAGCTCGTCGACGTCGAAGATCTCTGTCGAGATAATGCCCATCTTGGAACCATTGTCGCGCAGATGGCGCACCAGAGCGCGGGTGTCGACACCCTCGATAGCGACGATGCCGTGAGCGCGCAGGTACTCCGGCACGCTGACGGCCGAGCGCCAGTTAGAAGGCGTGGCGCACATGTCGCGAACGATCATGCCGCGCATAGCCGGAGCGCTCGCAGGGCGCACGGCGTCGCCGGGGAAGGCCGACTGGACATCGGTCTCGTCGATACCGTAATTGCCGATCTGCGGATAGGTCATGGTTACAATTTGGCCGGCATAACTCGGGTCGGTCATGACCTCAAAGTAGCCCTCGAGCGAGGTGTTGAAGCAGACTTCGCCGGTCGCGGTGCCCTCGGCGCCGCATGCACGTCCATAAAAAATGGTCCCATCCTCAAGATACAGGATACAGGGACCGCAGGTGCCCTTGCTGGTTTTGGCCAGCATACGCTGGCAAAGCTCGCTGGGCGCGAAGGTGCGGGCGGCAGCGCCCGCGGTATGGTTGTTCGCCATAATTCTCCTTCCCGGTCTCACAGGACCGGCTTAAAGGTGTGTAGTTAGGCCTCGCGGTATTGTAACCGCAAGCATGCCTCATGGCGTTAATTTCATCGAAATGTTTACGAAATGATAATTATGACTTTCTATGCATAATGATTATTTAATCCCCGTCCCAGAAAAATTATCCCGCGTGGGCTTGTGGCTCACGCGGGATAATGGCCTCTTACTTTTGCTTGTCCTGTTCCAGCAGATCGGACGGTGAGCGATCGGGCTTGCCGCCGCGGAAAATCTCGCGGCCATGCAGACGATGCTCCAGGTCACGTTCGGCCTTTTCCTCGTCAATCTTGGTCTGGCTCACCGCCGGGTCCTCAATCAGCGACGACACCGAGTTCACCTGCTTTTGAATGCGCTCGGCAATCGTATCGTCCATGCTCACGATATGCATCTTCCAGTCGATGTTCGTGGCGCTCGATGAGCTCTTGGTCCATACAAACGTCAAAATCGCGCTCTGATGACCCCGCGCGGGGAACATGCCAAAGAAAGAGTCGTGCTGGATCTTGCTGTCCTCATCGATATAGGCGTGCACGTTGTACACCACGCGGTCGATCTTATCGTTGAGCAGCGCGTTGGTCGCAAGCGCCGCGGCCTGGATCTGCCCGTTGGACAGCAGCTCGAGCTCGTTGGCAGACGACGTGTCCAACACCGTCACCTCGACCGTGCCCGTACGCTCATCGGCCTCATCGACGGTAAAGTCGAGCGGGAACTGCGTAAAGCCGTTGCCCCACTCGAGTCCACCCTTGAGCGCGGTCGAGACGGTATCCACCGAAACGCTCTCGGACAGATTGGCGGTGTTCAGGCGTCGCATCACGCCGTAGCCAATCTGCATGCCAACAATCAGCACCAAGATGCCGATGACCACAGCCATAGCAGTCTTCGTAATGGTATGACTCACCTGCGAGCCCGAGGGGTCGTCCTCGGACAGCGGGTCGATATGTTTTGCCTGGCTCGCGCGATCCACGCTGCGAAGCTGCGCCAGTGCCGCCTTGTCGCCGCGCTTGACGGCAGCCTCTTTTTCGCGCATGCGCTCGGTGCGCTTTTTGGCAAGCGTCGGATCCAAAACGCCGGATGCGTCGATCTCGGAGAATAACTCCGTCACTTCTTCCGGAGTCAAAGGGTTCTTCTCAGCCATAAACTTCCTGTCATATCAATCAGTCGAGCTCGTGCGCACGCGCACCTTCGAACTGCATTCGATAGTAACGGGCATAGGTGCCGCCACGGGCGAGAAGCTGCTCATGCGTGCCACGTTCCACAACGCGACCATGCTCAACGGTCGCAATCTCGTCAGCATGCTTAATAGTCGAGAGACGGTGGGCGATGATAATCGTGGTGCGGCCGCGCGCCAGCTCCTCTAGCGACTCCTGGACCGCTTCCTCGCTCTCGTTATCCAAAGCACTCGTCGCCTCGTCCAAAATCAGGATCTTGGGGTTCTTGAGAAACACGCGCGCGATGGCAACGCGTTGCTTCTGTCCGCCCGAAAGACGGCTGCCACGCTCGCCCACGACCGTGTCATAACCCTGTGGAAGCGACTCGATAAAGGCATCGATGTTGGCGCGACGGGCGGCCTCGGCGATCTCTCCTGCCGTAGCGCCCGGCTTGCCGTAGGCGATATTCTCGCCAATCGTACCGTCAAACAGGTAGACATCCTGCTGCACGAGGCCAATAGCACGGCGCAAACTCTGTTGCGTCACGTCGCGCACGTCCTGCCCGTCGATACTGATGGATCCGTCAGCCACGTCGTAAAAACGCGGGAGCAGCGAACAGGTCGTAGACTTGCCGCCGCCCGAGGGGCCAACCAACGCGATGGTCTGGCCGGGCTTGATAGACAGGTCCATGTGGTCGATAACAGGGCGTCCGTCGGCGCCGCCCTCGCCCAACTCAACATCCTCATAGCTAAAGCACACGTCGCGATACTCAACAGCGCCCGCCGTCACCCGAAGATCCACGGCACCCGGCTTATCCTGGATATCCGCCGCGGTCGAGAGCACCTCGTCCATACGCTTAAAGCCGGCGATGGCTTTCTGATACGTTTCGGCCGAATTGACGAGCGTCTCGAGCGGCGTACAGAACAGCGAAATATAGAGTGCAAAGGTCGCCATATCGACCGCCTGCAGCTGTCCCTGGGCGACCAGCCAGCCGCCCAGCAGCACCACGATCACATAGAGCACACCCGAGAGCAGGCCATACGTCGCGGTATAGACGCCCATGGCGTGGTACATGTTCTCCTTGGACGAAAGGTAGCGGTCGTTAGAGGCGCGAAACTTAGAGCGTTCGGTTTCCTCATTGGCAAAGCTCTTGACCACGCGCATGCCCGCCAGCGAATCCTGCAGCTGCGCATTAATGCCGCTGATCTTTTTGCGGTTGTCGCTAAAGACCTCACGCATGCGCATGTTCTGCCAAAACATGACGACCGCAAACGCCGCCGTCACCACGGCCATGGCGAGCGCCAGCACCGGGGCGATGGTAAAGAGGATCACAAACGAGCCGATAATCTCGATGCCGCAGATGATAATCCACTCGGGCACGTGGTGTGCCGCCTCGCAGATATCGAACAGGTCGTTGACCACGCGGCTCATCATGTCGCCCGAGCTGTTGCGGTCGAAGTACGCAAAGCTGAAGCGCTCATACTGGTCAAACAGGTCCTCGCGCATCTTGGACTCCATGCGCGCGCCCATCACGTGACCCCAATAGCTCACAAAATAGCGGCAGGCGCAACGGATGATATACATCAGCACCAAACCCACCGCGATCATACCGAGCGCCTGCATAATGGCAGCCTGACCCTGGGTAAACAACCCTCCGGTCAAATTGCGCAGGATAATGGGGAACGCCAGGTCAATGGCGGCAAGCACCAGGGCGCAAACAGTATCGGCAACAAAAAGCCCCATCTGGGGCTTGTAATACGAAAGAAACCTCTTAAACATAATCACCTTACGCGGTTTTACCAAACCGCGTTTCGTCTCGACGCTGCAAGTGCTCCATTTGGACAATCTGGCCTTCAATCGTCGGTCGCGTATATCCATACGCTTCCCTCCTCTTTTAGGCCACCTTGTCTCAAATGGAGCACTTTCGCTGACTTACACAAACCTGCGGGATCATCCCCACTCGCTACAGTTCAGTTCCACCAAGGCGGTGCGCGATGCTATCGCAGGCCAAGGCGCCTACGACGGTCTTGGCGTCTTCGATCTTGCCGTCGAGCACGGCGTCGATCAGCTCGTGCAGCGGCACGAGGTCCACGTTGACGAACTCGTCATCATCGGGGTTGGGCGCATCGAACTCGAGCTTGGTGGCCAGGTAGATATGAATGATCTCGTCGCAGAAGCCGCAGGTCGTGACGATCGACGTCAAAAAGCGAATGCGGCCGGCCCTAAAGCCCGTCTCCTCGTGCAGCTCACGCTTGGCGCAATCGAGCGGATCCTCGCCCGGATCGAGCTTGCCGGCGGGAATCTCGACCGTCACGCGGTCGATGGCGGTGCGGTACTGACGCACCAGCACAATCTTGCCGCTCTCGGTCAGCGCCACAACGGCCGCCGCGCCCGGATGGCGAATGATGTCGCGGGCGCTACGGTGGCCGTTGGGCAGCTCAACCTCAAGACGGTGGACGTCGAGGATCTTGCCCTTCCAGGCGCACTCCTCCGAAAGAATCTTCTCGTGCAGCTCGGCATCGTGCGGGTCGTCATCGCCCAGCACCAGCATCGGCTCGTCGACAACCTCGCCACCCGGCTCGCCCTCGGCGTGTCCGTACGCGCGGCTATCTTCCTCGACGATCTGCGCGTCCACGAGCTCTTCGTTCTTCTCGTCCATCCGTCTCATTCCTCTCGGACTTTAGGCATCCCAGGCGTCGCGGCCGCGCAGCGCGCGCAGACCGATGTCGTGACGCAGGGTCTTGCCCTCAAAATCAATCTTCTCGCAGGCCTCGTAGGCAAGGTTGCGAGCGTTCTCGAACGTGTCGCCCAGCGCGGTCACGGCAAGCACACGGCCACCGTTGGTCACGAGCCGACCGTCCACCACGGCGGTGCCGGCATGGTACACAGTCACGTTCTCCATGGCCTCGGCGTCGGCGATGCCGGTGATGACTTTGCCCTTCTCGTAGCTGCCGGGATAGCCCGCGCTCGTCAGGACAACGGCCACGGCCCACTCGTCGCGCCAGTCGAGCTCAATCTGATCAAGCTCGCAGTTGGCGCAGGCGAGCATAACCTCGACCAGGTCGTTCTTGAGGCGCGGCAGCACGACCTGCGTCTCAGGGTCGCCAAAGCGGGCGTTGAACTCCAGCACCTTGGGGCCGGCGGGGGTAAGCATAAAGCCGCCGTACAGGCAGCCGCGGTAGTCGATGCCCTCGGCAGCAAGCTCGGCCACGGTCTGCTCCATGACCGCCACCATGGTGGCGTGCTCCTCGTCGGTCACGATAGGCACCGGGCTGTAAACGCCCATGCCGCCCGTGTTGGGGCCCTTGTCGCCCTCGAGCGCGCGCTTGTGATCCTGCGAGGTGGCCATGGGGCGCACGGTCTTGCCGTCGGTAAAGGCAAGCAGCGAGCACTCGGGGCCGGTCAGCATCTCCTCGATAACCACGGTGTTGCCGGCATCGCCAAAGGTGCCGCCAAAGCACTCTCGCACGGCCTCCTCGGCCTGCTCAAGTTCGGTCGCCACGATAACGCCCTTGCCCGCGGCAAGGCCGTCGGCCTTGACGACCAGCGGGGCGCCCTGCTCGCGCACGTAGGCGAGAGCCGAAGCCTCGTCGGTAAACGAACCATAGGCTGCCGTCGGAATGCCCGCACGCCCCATGAGCTGCTTGGAGAACAGCTTGGAGCCCTCCATCTGGGCGCCCTCGGCACCCGGGCCAAAGCAGGGAATACCCGCCGCGCGCACGGCGTCGGCCACGCCCGCCACGAGCGGAGCCTCGGGGCCAATTACCACGAGTCCGCATCCGTGGCTCTGAGCAAACGCCGCCACGGCCGCAGGATCGCAGTCGTCGAGAACAACGTTCTCGCCGCAGCTCGCGGTGCCGCCGTTACCCGGCGCAATGTAGAGCTTGCCGGCGCGCGGTGATGCTGCGAGCTTTGCTGCCAAAGCATGCTCGCGGCCGCCGCTGCCCAACAACAGGATGTCGATGGTTTGAGTGTCCGCCTTCAAGGGTGCCTCCTCTATGGATGAATGGCCCGCTCCGCGCGAGCCCTTTGCAAGCAAATATACCCCTCGGCCGCCCACTTGGGCTGCAAAGGGGTATATCGCAATAACCAAATGGTCCCGATTACTTCCAGAATCGGTTGATGATCTGCTCGCGACCGGCGCCGACGCCAATGAACGTCACGCGGGTGTGTGCCAGATCCTCGATAAACGCCACGTAGTCCTGAGCCTCCTGCGGCAGTTCATCAAAGCCGCGGCAACCGGTGATGTCGCACTTCCAGCCGGGGAGCTCCTCGTAGATGGGCTTGGCATGCTCAAAGCGCACCTGATGCTCGGGCACGCTGGTGTAGCGCTCGCCATCGACGTCGTAGGCCACGCACACCTTGATGGTGTCGAAGGCCGAAAGCACGTCGAGCTTGGTCAGGGCGATATCGGTGAGACCGTTGACGCGCGAGGCATAGTTGGCAATAGGGCCGTCGAACCAGCCACAACGACGACGGCGACCGGTGGTCACGCCGTACTCATAGCCTTCCTCGGTCAGCGTATGGCCGGCCTCGGACTCATAGGAAAGCTCGGTGGGCATGGGGCCCGAACCGACGCGGGTGATATAGGCCTTCATGACGCCCAGCACGCGGTCGACATTCTTCATACCGACGCCGGAGCCGGTGATGGCGCCACCGGCGGTGCAGTTAGAAGATGTCACGTACGGATAGGTGCCGTGATCGATATCGAGCAGTGTGGCCTGGGCGCCCTCAAACAGCAGGTCCTTGCCCTCATCGATCATGTTGTTGAGCAGCAGGCTCGTCTCGGTGATGTAGGGGCGCAGGCGCTCGGCCATGGGCAGGTACTCGTCGCAGATCTGGTCCACGGTGTAGGTGGGCAGGTGGTAGATGAGCTCGAGCTCGGGATTCACGCGGGCAAGAGCGGTCTCCAGCTTGTCGCGGAACAGCGCCTCGTCCAGCATGTCCTGCATGCGCAGGCCGATGCGGGCCATCTTGTCCTGGTAGCACGGACCGATGCCGCGCTTGGTGGTACCGATGTTCTTCTTGCCGAGCTTCTGCTCAAAAGCACCATCCAGATCGATGTGGTACGGCATGATGATGTGCGCGTTGCCACTGATCTTGAGGTTCTTGGTGGTGATGCCGTCGGCCTCGAACATGTCAATCTCTTCAAGGACAACCTTGGGGTTGACGACGCAGCCGTTACCGATCACCGACACATGGTCGGAATACATGATGCCGGAGGGCACCTGGTGCAGGCCGTACTTCTTGCCGTTGACGACGATGGTGTGGCCGGCGTTATTACCGCCCGAATAGCGCACGACGGCATCGAAGTCGCCGGCGACCAGGTCGCAAATCTTACCCTTGCCCTCATCGCCCCACTGGGCACCGACCAAAACGGTTGACGGCATGTTTACTCCTTACATTCATGGACTGTCTACGTGCCACGCCGGCACGCAGAAGCACAAAACATTCCCAGTATACCCGTGCAACGGGCGCCTGTCCTACTCCTCGGTATGCGCCCCATCAAGCTCATAGAACTTGGTGGATGCCGGCAGGAACATCAGGTCGACGTCACCGATCGGGCCCGAACGGTTCTTGGCCACGACGATACGCGTAACGCCCTCGTCGGGTCGATCGTCACGCGAGGCCTCGGCCTCATCGGCGGAGCGGTCCAAGAACATAACAATGTCAGCGTCCTGCTCGATGGAGCCCGATTCACGCAGGTCGGACAGCTGCGGGCGCTTGCCGGTACGGGATTCAACCTGACGCGACAGCTGCGACAGCGCGATCAGCGGAATCTTGAGCTCCTTGGCCATAATCTTCAGACCTCGCGACATCTCGGAGACCTCGACGGTGCGGCTCTCGGAACGACGTCCCGGCGGAGGACTCACCAGCTGCAGGTAGTCCAGGATGATGATGGCCTTCTCCTTGTTGTGGAGCATGCGGCGGCTCTTTGCGCGAATCTCAGTCACTGTGGTGCCGGGCGTATCGTCAATCAGAATGTCGAGCTTAGACAAGGTCTGCGTGGCCTCGTTGATATTGGCCCACTGCTCGGGGCTAATGCGGCCCATGCGGAAGTCACTGATCGAGATCATCGCATAGGCGCAAATCAGACGCTGGGCAATTTCCTTACCCGACATCTCCAGCGAGAAGAAGCCGACGGTATAACCGGCAGCGGCAGCGTTGAGCGCCAGATTCAGGGCGAACGACGTCTTACCCACGGCAGGACGGGCGCCGATGATGATGAGCTGGCCCTCGCGGAAACCCATGAGCATGCGGTCGAGCGACGGGAAGCCCGTGGGCACGCCCGCAGCCTGGCCACCGGCCTGGCACACTTCCTCGGCCTCGTTATAGGCCTCGACCATAAACTCGGTCAGCGTCTTGTAGCTCGACTTGACCTCGCGCGCCGTGACCTTGAGCAGCTTGCTCTCGGCCAGCTCCACGACCTCTTTGGTATCGGTGGGAGCGTTATAGGCCAGCGCGTTGATCTCGTTGGTGGCGCCGATCAGCTCACGCAGCATCGAATCGCGGCGAACGATGGCGGCATGGTGCTGCCAGTTGACGAGCGACAGGGTCTGACCCATCAACTCCAAAATGTAGGCCTCGCCGCCCACGGCATCAAGCTTGTTGATGCTTCGCAGGTAATCGATCAGCGAGATGGAGTCGATGGGAATGCGGCTGTTGTACATATCGACCATCGCGGTATAGATGGTCTTATGAATGGGCCGGTAGAAGTCATCGGGCTGCAGCTCGACCTGGGCCTCTTCGACTACCTCGGGCGATAGCAGCATAGCGGCCAGTACATTGGCCTCTGCATCTTGGTTTTGGGGAAGACCCAACTTTGAGCCGCGGTCCTCAACCGTCAGCCCGGTCTCCCTATCGTCGTATGCCATGAGCATCCTCATTCATATCGCTTGCGAGCATCCATAGTATCAGCCACGGTCCCAAAACGCGCCGCGCGCCGCCAATCATCACCGAACCAAACGGATGAACGGTCCTGTATATAGGACTTCGACGCAACGTTCACCATGACACTCACTCAGCGCAAAAAACAAAAGGGCGCCCTGGTTTCCCAGAGCGCCCTTCTTAGAACAAGATTGTTGCGTTGCAGCAAATGCTACTCGGCAGCAGCCTCAGTCTCGACCTCGGCGGTCTCGGCCTCGGCGACCTCAGCGGCCTCCTCGACCTCAGCCTCGGCAGCGAGCTCCTCTGCGGTAACGCCGACGAGAACGACAACCTCGGCCTTGATCTCGCGGTACAGCGAGATGGCAACGGTGTGGGCACCGGCAACCTTGATGGGCTTACCGAGCTCGACGCGCTTGCGGTCGATGTCCATACCGAGCTGAGCCTTGATGGCGTCAGCGATCATAGCGGCGGTAACGGAGCCAAAGAGGATGCCCTCGTCGCCGACCTTGACGTCAACGGTGACCTGCTTGCCCTCGAGGGCAGCCTTGGTCTCGTTGGCGGTAGCCAGACGGACGGCCTCGCGCTTGGCGATGTTGTTGCGACGCTCGTCGAGCTGCTTGAGGTTGCCCTTGGTGGCGGCAACAGCGAGCTTCTTGGGGAACAGGAAGTTCTCAGCGTAACCCTGAGCGACCTCTACGACGTCACCCTCGCCGCCCTTGCCCTTGATCTCATCGAGAAGAATAACCTTCATGATGCGTCTCCCTTCTTAGCCGCGGTCGCGGTTGCCACGAGAGGAAACCACGGGGACGGTGTACGGCAGGAGAGCCATCTCGCGGGCGCGCTTGATGGCGTTGGCGATGTCATGCTGATGCTGCGTGCAAGCGCCAGTGACGCGACGGGGCTTGATCTTGCCACGATCGGTCATGTACTTACGGAGAAGCTGAGTGTCCTTATAGTCGATGAACTCAGTGTTCTCCTTGCAGAACTGGCAGTACTTACGACGCGGCTGACGTGCAGAAAAATCATTAGCCATGTCAAAATACCTTTCATTTGGCAACTTCGGCGAACCGAAGCCGCCTCTCACTCAAAAATAGGTGAACAACCCTTAGAACGGGATGTCCTCATCGTAGACGTCGACCGCGGGCGGCGTAGCCACCGGTGCGGCAGGACGTGCTGCAGGCGCGGGAGCTGCGGGGGCATAACCGCCCTGATCGTAGCCACCCTGGCCACCACGGGAGCTCATAAACTCGATCTCATCGACGATGACCTCAAGCTTGCTCCGGCGCTGGCCGTCGCGCTCCCAAGAGCTGTAGCGCAGCTTGCCCTCGATCGCGACCTTGTTTCCCTTTGCCAGGAAACGGCTCACGGCCTCGGCGCGGGTGCCGAACATAGTGCAGTCGACAAAGTTGGGATAGTCCTCCCACTCGCCAGTCTGCGCGTTACGGCGACGATCGTTGACGGCGACGCCAAAGGACAGAACCTGGGTTCCGCCGGCGGTGGCGCGCAGCTCGGGATCGCGGGTGAGGTTACCGGTGATGTTCACTCGATTGATGCTCATAACTCACTACTTCCTCTTGGGGCACAAGCCCAGTCCAAAACGACAGTCTTACTCCTGGTCGTCGCGACGGACGATCATGTGGCGGACCACAGCGTCGGTGATGCGCAGGATGCGATCAAGCTCGGCGATCTGGGTAGGATCTGCGTGGAAGTTGATGAGGGTGTAGTCACCATCGGTGAGGTCGTTGATCTCGTAGGCGAGCTTGCGCTTGCCCCACTCGTCAACGGAGTCGACCTTGCCAGCGCCCTCAGCGATCGTGGTATCGATACGCTTCATAACAGCGAGACGAGTCTCGGGGTCGAGCGACGGGTCAACAAAGAACAGCAGTTCATAAGCCTTCATATTGTCACCTCCTCTGGGCAAATGTGGCTTCAGGTCGTGAAGGTGCGCCTGAAGCAGGAAAAGACTTGGTAATAATATCTTTCAACCTCCTAGGCCGCAAGAATATGCAGCTACAACCTCATGACCTCCACATATGCCCATACTCGCACGACGTTTCATGCGTCTTCCAACCAAATGCTGACCAAGTGCTTGACGGATTTGTGGACAAGATACGACGCCGCGGGGACAAGCTGAGCCAAGCCACAGGTCAACGGGCACAAGGCTGTGGTCGCAAAATGCATACCAGTGGTCCACAGCGCCACCCAAAGATTTTTAAATTCATTTCCAAGTCGCTTATGAATACCCTTTTTTGAACAATTGAGTTGATCAACCACGCTGGTCGGAAGCCGTTTTTTGGCACCTCAAACCCCACTGCAACGACAAGCGCGGCCAAGCGTTTTAAAAAATGCCAACTTTTCTGTTTGCACTTTGCGGTTCCTCGTGTATACTGACTTTCGCATTTAACGGAGAGTTGTCCGAGTGGCCGAAGGAGCACGATTGGAAATCGTGTAGGCGTCAAAAGCGTCTCCAGGGTTCAAATCCCTGACTCTCCGCCAGTTAATTCCAAAGCAGGCCTTCGAGCCTGCTTTGTTTTTACCCCACGCGGAGGGGTGGCAGAGTGGTTGAATGCGGCGGTCTCGAAAACCGTTTGGCCTGTATAAGGTCACGAGGGTTCGAATCCCTCCTCCTCCGCCATTTTGGTTGAGAAAGCTCCCGAAAACGGGGGCTTTTTTGTTTAGAGTCCCTTACAAGCAAATACGGCGGAGGAGGAGGGATTCGAACCCGCCAGGGCGCAAAGCGTAAAGAGAACGCGCCAGTGGCGCGTTTTTAGCGCAGCGCGGTCGGCGCAAGCTGACCGAATAAATTTTGAGCTCCGCTCAAAATTTGGACATCCCTCCTCTTCAACCACGCCCCCATTGCTTTCGATTTCGCCTTGAATCTCAAACATGTACGTCACCCTCCAAAACCGACATTTTTCGACATCTTTGAAGGCTGATGTATATGTTTGGTACCCATGACCGTTCCCAGTCCCGACCGTTTACCGAGCAATAGGGTCACCACGCCCGCCAACCATGTACTATGTACGGGCATTGTCTAAACCCGCAACCAAAAGGACCCCATCTTGCCCGTCGTCGCCGCTATGACTGTTACCTCACACGCCACGGATGCCATGGTCGCTATCCCATTTTGGCTCGAGATGTTCGCTGTTGTCGCTGCATCGATCTCGGGCGTGTTGGTCGCACGCGAGCACAAGCTCGACTTGGTGGGCGCGGTCGCGCTCGCCGTGGTCTGTGGCTTGGGCGGCGGTCATGCAAGAGTTGGTGGAGGAGAGCAGAAGGGCGTGGGAGAGAATGCAGGA
>UQYE01000052.1:0-15674 GCA_900545145.1 uncultured Collinsella sp.
GGCTCAATGTGCAACAAGAAAGGGGGCGGTCCAGACGGGCCGCCCCCTTTCTTGTGCCGGTGGATTAGCGGCGCTCGAGGACCGCGACGGTCTCGGTGTGGTCGGTATGGGGAAACATGTCGACCGGCGTGATCTTGAGCAGGCGGTAACCGCCATCGAGGAGCTGATGCAAGTCTCGCTCTTGGGTGACGGGATTGCAGCTGATGTAGGTGATGCGGCGTGGCTTGAGAGCGCAAGCGGCTTCGAGGAACTCGGGTGTGGATCCGGCGCGCGGCGGGTCGATGGAGAGAACGTCAACACGCTCGTTGTTATCGGCGGCATCGAGGATATAGTCAGTGGCATCGTCAGCCATAAACCACGCGTTACGGGTAAGGCCGTTGAGCTCAGCGTTGCGACGTGCGTCGGCAATGCCGGCGGGGTTGCGCTCTACACCGAGCAGCATAATGCCGGCGCCTTTGTCCTGTGCATCTTTTGCGGCGCACAGACCGATGGTGCCGCTGCCGCAGTAGGCATCCATGAGTACGTCGCCCTGCTGCAAATCCATGCCGTCAATGGCGAGTCGGTAGAGCAGCTCGGTCTGCTGCGGATTGGTCTGATAGAACGCGGTAGGGGAGATATCGAATTCGCAACCGAGCAGCTGGTCGCGCATGCACTCGGCGCCATAGACGATACGAGTCTCCTCGCCCAGGATGGCATTGCCGGGGCGGCCGTTGATATTCTGCGCAACGGTGACGATATGCGGATCGAGTGCAGCGACGGCTTCAAAGAATTCTTGTGCATGCGGCAGGTCGCGCTGGGCGGTCACGAGAGTGATCATGATCTGGTCGGTGCGCCAACCGCAGCGAACGACGGCATAGCGAAGCAGACCGAGATGCTTGTCTTCGTTAAAGGCAGGAATGTGCAGACGCTCGGCCTCGCGCGCGATGCCGTTGAGAATCTGGCGCGCACCCGGGGCCTCGACAGGGCACTCGGGAACGGCGACGATCTTGTGCGTGCCGCGCTCAAAAAAGCCGCAGCGGACAGTGCCCTCCTTGCCGGGAGCAAAGGGGGTGGCAGCCTTATGACGAAAACCGCGCGGCGCAGGATACTTGCCCGGGTCGCCCAAGGTGGCACCCATACCACGAATAGGGTCGACAGCAATGCCCTCACGCTCGCAAAGCGAGGCAAAAAGCTCCTCCATAGCAGCCTGCTTGGCTGCCAGTTGCTTTTTATAAGGACGATTGAGCGCCGTGCACCCACCACAGGTTTTCATGATGGAACAAGGAGACTTGGGGTCCGTGGCCTTACGCACGGATGGAACCGAATCATTATGCGGACGCTTGGAACGAGTCCGAGGCGCTTTGTCCCCGCCCCGACGAGAGTCAGAACGCTTGGTCTTAGCCTTGCTCTTGGTCGATTTGCTTTTTGCAGCTTTAGAAGACTTGGATTTCGTGGAAGATTTCTCCTCCGATCCCTCAGCTGCCTCGATCAAAGCACGACGAGCCTTACGCTCCGCACGAGATTCTGCCATGAATTAACCCCACTAATTTACAAATTGAAATCTGAAAGCATTGTACCGTGCCAAGCTAGCAGACGATATGCAAGTGCCCATTTCATGCCAGTGATAAGTCCAACGACGTTTGCCCGCCGGGCGCCGGGGCAGGGGTTAAGTTTGTCGCGAGTTCCGCACGAACAGGAGAGCACTTAATGTGCTCTCCGTCGTGAGCAGGACTGTAGAGCAGCAAACTTAACCCCTGCCCCGGCGCCCGGCGGGCAAACCTTCCCTTGTACTCCATCTCACTAAAGTGTATGATTCTGGACGTTACATGACTCACTTTACTTAACTAAAGTGCCATCAAGGGGGAATACCATGAATACCGATATGTCTCGTCGTCAGTTTGTTGGTCTAGTCGGCTCACTCGCTACGGTTCTAGGCCTTGGCCTGGTTGGCTGTGGCGGTGCCGATAAGGGCTCTGCTGCCGGATCTACTGCGGCAAAGGATGTGAAGGGCGCCGCGGAGTCCAAGAAACTCGTGGTGGGCTTTGACAAGTCCTATCCTCCGTACGGCTTTGTGGGCGATGACGGCGAGTACACGGGCTTTGACCTTGACCTTGCCAAGGCCGTTGCCGATAAGCAGGGCTGGGATGTCGATTACGAGGCCATCGATTGGGATGCCAAGGACACGCTGCTCAACTCCGGCGCCATCAACTGCATCTGGAACGGCTTTACCATGGAGGGCCGTGAGGACGGCTACACGTTCTCCGAGCCGTACATGCTCAACGAGCAAGTGCTCGTGGTCAAGAAGGACGCGGGTATCAAGAGCTGGGACGATCTCGCTGGCAAGACCGTGATCACTCAGACCGATTCCGCTGCGCAGGATGTGCTCGAGGGCGACCAGAAGGATCTGGCCGCGACGTTTGCCACGCTCGATACCATCGGCGAGTACAACACGGCCTTTATGCAGCTCGAGAGCGGCGCGGTCGATGCCGTGGCTTGCGACCTTTCGATTGCCCAGTATCAGCTTGCCGCCAAGCCCGATGCTTATACGCAGCTCGACAAGCCGCTGTCCAGCGAGCACTACGCCGTTGGCTTTAAGAAGGGCGACACCAAGTCCGCCGATGCCGTGACCGAGTCGCTCAAGGCGCTCTACGAGGACGGCACGGTCAAGGACCTGTGCGACAAGTATGCAGAATACGGTCTTTCCTTCGACAACTGGGTTCTCAAATAACGGCTTTCCCAGGCACCCGATCTTGCCGCTCAAACCGTCGCTCGCGTACAAAAGTACGCGTCGCTCCTCTTTCGCGGCAACCTCGGGCACCTGGAAAACCCGTATGAATCTTGCGGCTCCAACCCTCCTCGCGTACCAAAGTACGCTTCGTCGGGCTTGTCGCTCGCAATCTTGGGCACTGTGCCTATTTGAGAGTAAAAACCGCTGTACTGTTGCTGTGAAAGAGAGTTTAGGTTGTCTATTCAGGTCATGATGCAAATGCTTGGCCAGGGCTTCTTGGTCAGTTTGCAGTTGTTTGTGCTGACGCTGCTGGGATCGATTCCGCTGGGAATCCCCGTGGCGTTTATGCGCATGAGCAAGGTCGCGCCGCTTCGCTGGATCGCGCGCATCTATATTTCGGTCATGCGCGGCACGCCGCTCATGCTACAGATGTTTGCCATCTACTTCGCCCCGTACTACGTGTTCGGCATCTCGCTCACGCCCGATTCCAAGTGGACGGCGTGCGTTGTGGCGTTCATCATCAACTACGCCGGCTACTTTGCCGAGATCTATCGCTCGGGCCTGCAGTCGATTCCGCGTGGTCAATATGAGGCCGCCGAGGTGCTGGGCTACTCGCGTCTGCAGACATTTTTGTACATCGTGATGCCGCAAGTTGCCAAACGCATTTTGCCGGCGATGGGCAACGAGATCATCACGCTGGTCAAGGACACATCGCTGGCGTTTGCCATCGGCGTGGGGGAGATGTTCTCGACGGCCAAGGCGCTGGTTGCCTCGCAAGTGAGCATGGTGCCGTTTGCGATTGCGGCGCTGATTTACTGGGTCTTTAACTTTGTGGTCGAGATGCTGCTGGGCGCCGCCGAGAAAAAATTGGATTACTACCATGACTAATTCGGTAATGAATATATTGAACGCGCGCAAGGCGTTTGGTGGCAATGAGGTGCTCAAAGATATTTCGCTCGAGGTCAAGCGCGGCGAGGTCGTGGCGATTATCGGGCCTTCGGGCGGCGGTAAGTCCACGCTGCTGCGCTGCGCCACGCTGCTCGAGACGCTCGACGGCGGCTCGCTTTCGTTTGGCGACCTTGCGGTTGCGACGGATGCGGGACTGGGCGCGGTCTATGCGAAGGGAGATGTTCCCAAGCAGGCGCGCTCGCGGTTTGGTCTGGTGTTTCAGAACTACAACCTGTTCCCGCACTATACCGTGATGAAAAACATCACCGATGCACCGATTCGCGTGCTTAAGCGTCCGCGCGAGCAGGCGGAAGCCCGCGCCCACGAGCTGATTGCGCAAATGGGGCTGACGGGCAACGAGAACAAGGTGCCGTGTGAGCTTTCGGGCGGTCAGCAGCAGCGCGTGAGCATTGCCCGCGCCCTGGCGCTCGATCCGGAAATCTTATTCTTTGATGAGCCGACCTCGGCGCTCGATCCAGAGCTGACGGCCGAGGTGCTGCGCGTCATCAAGGACCTGGCGGCGCAGAATATGACGATGGTAATCGTGACCCATGCGATGCAGTTTGCGCGCGATGTTGCTGACCGCGTGGTCTTTATGGACGGCGGCCGTATTGTCGAGGAGGGCCCTGCCGAGCAGGTCATCGACCATCCACGCGAGCAGCGTACCCGCGAGTTCTTGAGCCGTATCGAGGGATAGGCTCAGGTATTTACTCAACTATTAATTGAGGCGAAGCCGCCACAGGTCTTACGGTCTGTGGCGGCTTTTTGTTTACATCGACGGGGTTCAATAATTGCCCCACAAGCTTGTCTCTTCCTCTCGCCGCCTGTATTCATACGTGTGCCGAAAGGTATGCATGGACAGCCGTCCGTGAGGGTAGGGTGGTGGCATAGGACATTTGGAGGGTGAGTCGGCTCGGCTGCCGACCATGCTGCTCCCGGGACGGCACCGACCGCGAACTCTCCCCGTTGGCGTCGCGCATTGCGCGCGGCCCTGCAAGGAGGTCATCATGGGTGCTCCCAAGACCGGTAACGTAAGGAACGTGGTTTTCGTAGGCCAAGGCGGGGTGGGCAAGACTTCACTCGCCGAGGCCATGCTCCACCTTTCCGGCAAGACCGCCCGCCTGGGCGGCCACGACGGCACCAAGCCCACGCTCGACTATGACCCCGAAGAGGTCAAGCGTGCATTTTCCATCTCGACGACCATCGCGCCGATCGACTGGAAGGGCGCGCGCATCAATGTGCTCGATGCCCCGTGCTACCCCGATTTTATCGGCGACGCCTTTGCCGCGATGAGCGTCTGCGAGACGGCTCTGTTTGTGGTCGACGCCGAGGCCGGCCCGCAGCCTACGACGGTTAAGCTCTGGTATGCCGCCGAGGACCTACGCCTGGCACGCGCGGTGTTCGTAAACCGCCTGTCGCGCTCCGAGGCCAGCTTTGCGACCACGATGGACCTGCTGCAGGAGCGCTTTGGCACGCGCCTGGGCGCCGTGACCCTGGGCTGGGGCGAGGGCGAGGACTTTGACGGCATCATCGACCTGGTGCGCATGAAGGCGCGCCACTGCAACGGCGCCGAGGCCGTTGAGTCGGAGATTCCCGATGAGTATCGTGCCCAGGCCGAGGAGGCCCATGACCATCTGTGCGAGCTGGTGGCCGAGGCTGACGACGAGCTGATGATGAAATACCTGGAAGGCGAGGAGACGCTGACGCAG
Source organism: uncultured Collinsella sp. (assembly GCA_900545145.1). GTDB lineage: Bacteria > Actinomycetota > Coriobacteriia > Coriobacteriales > Coriobacteriaceae > Collinsella. The sequence goes on from UQYE01000052.1 coordinate 5,365, forward strand.
GAGGAGCTTGAAGGCCTGCTGTCGAAGGCGATTGCCGAGCGCATCTTTGTGCCGGTCTTTGCGGGCGATTGCATTAAGGAGCAGGGCGTCAACTCGCTGATGGACGACATCGCCACGTACTTCCCGGCGCCGACCGACTACGGCGAGATGCCGCTCATCGACGGTGATTCGCTTAAGATTTCGAGTGACGATGACCGTCCGGTGGCGTTTGTGTTTAAGACGCTGGCCGATCCGCAGCAGGGTCGCATCAGCTTTATCAAGGTGCTGACGGGTACGCTTGAGCCGGGTCTTGAGCTGATCAACGCGCGCACGCGCAAGGGCGACCGTCTGGCTCACCTGTATGTGATGTGCGGTCGCGACATGTCCGAGGTCGGTCACGCCTATGCCGGCGACATCATCGTGGCGCCCAAGCTGGCGGCCGAGACGGGCGATACGCTCTCCATTACCGGTAAGGTCGAGGCTGCGGCGTTTAAGTTCCCCAACTCGCAGTACCGCATCGCCATCGAAGCCGAGAACCGCGGCGACGAAGAGAAGCTCTACACGTTTATCGAGAAGGCCTGCAAGGCAGACCCGACCATGAGCATCGACCGCGACGAGGAGACCGGCCAGACCATTATCTCCGCCGTTGGTGAAGCACAGGTTTCGGTGCTGCTCAACCGTCTGGAGGACCGCACCAAGGTCGCCGCCAAGAGCGTGCCGATCCGCATTCCGTATCGCGAGACCATCCGCCGCACGGCGAGCGCCCAGGGCCGCCACAAGAAGCAGACCGGTGGTGCCGGTCAGTACGGCGACTGCTGGCTGCGCGTGGAGCCGCTCATTGGGCCCGACGGCACGAGCGACGGCTACGAGTTTGTGGATGAGGTCGTAGGCGGCCGCATTCCGCGCTCGCTGATTCCCGCCGTGGACAAGGGCGTCCAGGAGACCATGAAGGACGGCATCATTGCCGGCTACCCGCTCACGGGCATTCGCGTCGCGGTGTACGACGGCTCGTATCACAGCGTCGACTCCAACGAGATGGCGTTCCGCGCGGCGGCACGCATCGGCCTGCGCAAGGCATGCGCCGATGCCGACCCGGTGGTGCTGGAGCCCATCGAGGAAATCACGGTGACGATCCCCGAGAGCTACGCCGGCGCCGTGATGGGCGACATCTCGGCCTCGCGCGGTCGCGTGACGGGCATGGAGACCGATGAGCGCGGAGACACCGTGGTCATTGCCCAGGCGCCGCTGGCCGAGCTGACGGATTACTCGACGCGCCTGCGCTCCATTACGCGCGGCACGGGTGACTTTACCATGAAGCCCGCTGGCTATGAGCAGGTTCCCTATGACGTTCAGGCCAAGCTGGTCGAGCGCTATGAGGAGGGCCGCGCCAAGTAGCGCGTGGCGTTGCCCGCAACATGCATGCCGATGCAAGGGCCGCTCTGGGCAATCCAGGGCGGCCCTTTTTTGATTCCTGGGGCTGCAAATCGATTCATGTTGCGGTTGGGGGCTAGTCCCCCGAGGCCTGGTTGCGGCCGGTGGCGTAGTCGATCTGCACGTGCGGCTGCAGGTTATAGCAGTACACGTGGAAGCACAGGGTTTTGCCGTGGTCCTCGATCGATTGTGCTTCCAGACGAACGCCACGACAGACGAGTTCCTCTTCGTTGTACATGGGCGTGACGCGATAGAGCACATGGTTGCCTGTGTCGTGGATGTAGTCGAGGATCTGCTCTTCAAACGGCAGCATGCCCGTTTCGTTGAGATAGCGCGTGCCGGTGAGGAGATTCTTGCGATTGGCGTTTTCGCCGCAGAGCGACCAGGCGATGAGGTGGCAGCGGTTGTAGAGGCTCTGGCCCGGAATAAAGTCGTAGCGCTGCTGGTGCCATCCGGCGGGGTGGATACGCGAGATATCCCCGCGCTTGCCTTGACCGAGCGACTCGGGACCCACGCAGGCGAGCGCTTTGCGGGTGCGGCCCAAGCTGTCGAGCTTGGAGAACTTCTTAAAGCAGCCCTCTTCGGTAGCTCGTTCGTATTCGTCGAGCGTGAATGATGGCGTACCGAGCGGGTGCGTGCTGTCGGTGCGAAGGGCAACGTAGGGGTTGCCGGCGTAGTCGGGAATGCTGCTGAGATAAACACCACGGGCGCGGTTAAGGTCGGGGTTTTCGACCTCGTCGATGGGGGCGGCGACACTGTCCGCGGAAGCGTCATCGGTGTCGCTTGCGGCGGAATCGGGGCCATCGCCAGAGTCTTGGCTATTTTGAGAGTCCTCGGAGCTCGCTGTTCCCGATTCGAGCCGGGCGACCAAGTCCGCTTCGTCGTCGGTACGGCTGGGACTCTCGTTTTGCTTCTCGGCCAGAGCCGCCGCCTGCTCATCACTTTGCGGCGACAGCAACTTGGGCGCCCCATCGAGCGATCCCGTAAACAGCGCAAACCCCAGCACCACGGCGGTGCCGATGGAAAGTGCTTGCTTGTAGGCGGACTTGCGCAACATGGGGGCTCCTGGATGGACGGTTGGGAATCTACTAGTCTAGCAGGAGCCGGCAGAGGCCGTTCTGTCGAACAAATACTTAAGATTTGGGACAAACGCCACTGGTTCATTTGCTTCATATTTGACGTATGGCTAGATCGAGGTGGAGTCGAGCCAGTTGAGCTTGCACTCGAGAATGCGCTGCTCGCCGGGTTGGCTGCTGCCGTCAAGCAAGGCGAGCAGCATCTCGGCCGCCTCCCTGCCTTCCTGGTCGACGGGCTCGATGATCGTGGAGACGGTCGGCGTGGTGAGGTTGGTCCAGTCTTCGCAGTTGAGTCCCAAAAGACCTATTTGCTGCGGAAGTAGATGGGCCATGGGTTGGAGGGCCTTGTAGACACGGGGAAGCGCCCATTGGTTTTGTACGAAGATGAGCGTGCGCTTGGCGGGGTTGAACTTGTATTTAAAGTATTCGGTGAGCTCGGTGATTGACGGCTTGTTGTGGTCGATGGGGATGGCTTTGTAGAGCTGCCCATTCGCGGCCAATGCCTCGGCATATCCCTGAAAACGTTCCATGCGAGTGCGCATTTCGGTCATGTTGGCGGCGATGGAAAAGAAGTCTTCGTAGCCGGCGTCGAGAAGCGCCTGCGTGGCATTGTACACGCCGTCGTAGAGGTTGGTTTTGATCCAGCTGGTGCCTGGGCTGTAGATGGCCGCGTCAAAAAAGACGACGGGCTTGCCGGCGCGCCTGATGCGGTCGTGGACGGCTTTGAAATTTGCCGTGGGTTGGATGATAAAGCCATCGACGCCCAGCGAGAGCATCTTGTCGACGTACATGAGCTCGGTGTCGGGGTCGAAGTTGCTCGTGCAAACGACCGTCTGATAACCCGCGGGGAGCATGACCTGTTCCATGCCGTTGAGGACGAGGCCCGCCCACTTGTTGGTGTTATCCAAAATGATAATGGCAATGACGTGGGTTTGCTTGCCGGTGAGCGTTTGCGCCTGCGCGTTGGGGACGTATCCCAGCTCTTTTATAACACGCGCGATCTTTGCCTGTGTTTTGTCACTGAGCTTGTCTCGTTTGTCGTTGAGGTAATACGAGACGCTGGCTGTTGAGGTTCCCGCCTCGCGGGCGACGTCTGCGATCGTAACGCGCTGTTTTGCCACAGCGACTCCTTCCGACAGATGAGCATTTTCCAACATGATGACTTTGGGTCTTGGTGAGGGATGCGCTTCGGTGAGCGACCCTTTCCTTTCATATGAGTATGCAACAAATGCGGTATATGGGTGGGGCCGAAATTTGTGACCGGCATGCGCGTCTGCCGTCTACCGAGAAATTCAAATACTTCTTGACTTTTGAAATTGAGGGTAAAATCGCAGGATTCATTTTTGGTTAAACGCATAACTAAATCGCATAACCAACGCTCTGACCTGCGCGTTTACCGAAATAAGCTGGCATTAAGAAAAACGAGCACCTATATTGGTCTTGTCGAAAAGACAGCAAGTCCAAACGGCAGGGGATGCTCCGGAGGCCTCCGCAAACGGTGTCTTGCGCACGCAACTCTATGAAAAGAGGGAAGCAATGAAGATCGTAGGCGTTGCCGCCTGTACCGTGGGTATCGCCCATACGTATATGGCCCAGAAGGCGATTCAGGATGAATGCGCCGCTCGTGGCATCGAGTGCAAAGTCGAGGCTCAGGGTGGCCTGGGTATCGAGAATGAGCTGACGCAGGAAGACGTGGATTCCGCCGACCTGGTCCTGGAGTCCGTCGACGTGGGTGTCGAGAACGAGGACCGTTTTGAGCAGAAGATGGCCGAGGGCAAGTTCCTCAAGGTCGGTACTTCCGATGTGATCGCCGATCCGGTCAAGATCATCGACCAGGCTGTTGAGATCATTAAGGCGACGGGCGGTGCCGTTGACGCGCCCAAGGCCGAGGCCAAGGCAGAGAAGAAGGCCGTCTCCGCTGCCCCGCAGGCCCCGACACCGGCGTCCAAGCAGTCCATCTTTGCCGATCCTGGCAAGACGCTGCTCAATGCATTCAATACCGGCGTTTCCTATTTTATCCCCATCGTCGTTATCGGTGGCGTGTTCCTCGCCTTCTCGTTGGCATCCGGTACTGCCGGTGCTAGTGGTATGGAGGTCACCAACCCGTTGATGGTGAGCCTTAATACCATCGGTATGGCCGGCATCTCTATGATGATTCCGGTGCTTGCGGCATACATCGCCTACTCGATGGCCGGCAAGCCCGCACTTGCCCCTGGCTTCGTCCTGGGCTACCTGGTTAACAACGCCGTCGTCACCCCGAGTGGCAACAGCGTTTCGACCGGCTTCTTGGGCGCCATGATCATGGCTGTCATCTGCGGTTACTTTGTCCGCTGGATGAAGACCTGGAAGGTCAACAACACCATCCAGACCATCATGCCCATTCTGATCATCCCAATTCTGACCTCGCTCGTCCTGGGCATGGCTTACATCTACATCCTGGCCACGCCGCTTGGCTTTGTGATGGATTGGCTCACCAGCGTGCTCGGCAGCCTGCAGGGCGGCTCCGCCGTCGTCCTGGGCCTGGTCATTGGCGTTATGACCGCTTTCGATATGGGTGGCCCCATCAACAAGACCGCTTCGACCTTTACCATGGCCATCATGGCCTCCGGCATCTACGGCCCCAACGGTATGTTCCGCGTCGCCGTCGCCATTCCCCCGATTGCTTGCGGCCTCGCTGCGCTCATCGCCAAGAACAAGTTCGATGACGCTGACCGTCAGATGGGCATCTCTGCGCTGTTCATGGGCTGCATCGGTATTACCGAGGGCGCTATTCCCTTCGCGGTCAAGGATCTTGGCCACACCCTGCCCGGCATTTGCATCGGCTCTGCCGTGGACGCGGCGCTTGCCGCCTTCCAGGGCATCGACTGCTATGTTCCGCATGGTGGCTTTATTGTCGCCCTGGCCACCAACAACGTCGCGCTGTTCTGCCTGGACATCGTGATTGGCTCCTTGGTCGCCGCTGCAATCCTGATTGCCATGAAGCCCACGCTCGATAAGCAGGCCAAGTAAACCTTTAAGGACTCCGGTTGTGCGGAGGGATGGATTTGACTCCGCACAACCGCCCCTACACAACAAAATCCATCCGCACTGATAGGGCCCACATCTGGGTCCCAGGGAACTTTTGTCAAAAATCCTCTGGAGAAGGAGAACAAAATGTCCAACCTCACCATCCGCCAGGCCGTTCAGGGCATGCTCAAGCTGCAGGACAGCGGCGATCACGCAACCATGGTCGGCATTGGCCCCATGAGCCCCAACCTGATTCAGGCCGTGTTCGAGCTTGCCAAGGACGAGGATTTCCCGCCCATGTTTATCGCTAGCCGCAACCAGGTCGATATGGACGAGATGGGCGCCGGCTACGTCAACGGTTGGGACCAGACGCGCTTTGCCGCCGACATTAAGAAGGTTGCCGACGAGGTGGGCTATACCGGTCCGTACTACCTGTGCCGCGATCACGGCGGTCCGTGGCAGCGCGACGAGGAGCGTAACGCCCACCTGCCTGAGGACGAGGCCATGGAGCTCGCCCGCAAGTCCTTTGTCGCCGACATGGAGGCAGGCTTTGACCTGCTGATGGTCGACCCCACCAAGGACCCCTATCAGATCGGCAAGGTTATTCCGCTCGACGTGGTGCTTCGCCGCACGATCGATCTTATCGACTATCTTGAGCAGTACCGTCGCGAGCATAACCTGCCCGAGGTTGCCTATGAGGTCGGTACCGAGGAGACCAATGGCGGCCTGACCTCCACCGACAAGTACGAGGAGTTCATTTCTCAGCTGCAGCCCGAGCTCGAGAAGCGCGGCTGCCCCATGCCCACCTTTATCGTCGGCCAGACCGGTACGCTCACCCGTTGGACCGAGCAGGTCGGTCATTACAACTTTAAGAATGCCCGCGAGCTCGCCGACATGGCCAAGCGCTACGGCGTGGGCCTGAAGGAGCACAACGCCGACTACCTGGACGACGCGACGCTGCTCGAGCACATCCCGGCACACGTGACCGCTTCCAATGTCGCCCCTCAGTACGGCACCGAGGAGACCCGCGCTTACCTCAAGCTCTGCGCAACCGAGCAGATTCTGGTCGACAACGGCCTGTGCGACGATCCCTCCGATCTGTATCACACGCTGCTGGTCAAGGCCATCAAGACCGAGCGCTGGCGCAAGTGGATGATCGGCGACGATGTCAACCTGCAGGTTGACGACATTCTGGCCGACGACGAGCTCAGCCTGAAGATTCTGGATGTCTCCGGCCACTACGCGTTCAACGATCCCGAGGTCAAGGAGCAGGTCGAGAAGCTCTATCGCAACCTCGCTGCCCAGGACATTGACGGCAAGCGCTTTGTGATCGAGCACATCAAGCGCCCGATCAAGCAGTACGTCGTCGGTCTTAACCTCAAGGGCGTCACGAGCCGCATCGAGAAGGCTCTCTAAGTAGCTTTTCCTACACGACGCCGGGCCTGGGGCATGTCCCAGCTGCAGGCCCGGCACATAGGACAAAGGGACATCCCCTTTGTCCTATTTTTTGAGTTTTGGATTCCTTAGAAGGAGTTTGCACCATGAAGTTCTTTATCGATACCGCCAACCTTGACGAGATCGCCGAGGCCAAGAGCTGGGGCTGCCTTGCCGGCGTCACCACCAACCCGTCCCTGTACGCCAAGACCGGCGGCAAGCTCGCCGACTTTGAGCCCCATATGCTCAAGATTGCCGAGCTCTGCGAGGGCCTGCCCGTGTCTGCTGAGTCCACCGCGACCACTGCCGAGGGCATGATCGAGGAGGGCAAGCGCCTTGCCGCCCTGGCTCCCAACATCGTGGTCAAGCTTCCCGTGTGCGAGGCCGGCCTCGCCGCCTGCCGCGCCCTGGCCGATGCGGGCGTGCGCGTCAACATGACGCTTGTTTTCTCGCCGACGCAGGCCCTCATGGCCGCCAACGCCGGTGCCCGCTACATCAGCCCGTTTGTCGGCCGCTTTGATGACATCGCCGGGGACGGCATCTCGCAGCTCGACAATGTCGTGACCTGCATCAAGAACTATGACTGGACCGGCAAGAACGTCGACGACACCGTCGAGATCATCACCGCTTCGGTCCGCACGCCCAACCACGTGACCCAGGCGGCTCTTCTTGGTGCCGACATCGCGACCGTGCCCATGGCCGCTCTCAAGAAGTGCCTGCATCACCCGCTGACCGACCAGGGCCTCGCCTCTTTTGAGGCTGACTGGCAGAAGGTCGTCGCTCAGGCTTAACGACCGGGTTGCCCTCGGCATCGCGCCATCCGGTGCCGGGGTTGTTCTCAAGAGAGGAATTCGTATGACCAACCAGGAGCTGGCGAAGGTCGCCAATGAGGTCAGGAAGGGTGTCGTGACTGCGGTTCACGCGGCCAAGTCGGGACATCCGGGTGGATCGCTCGGTGCAGCCGACATCATGACGTATCTGTACTTTGAGGAAATGAGTATCGATCCTGCCGACCCTCACAAGGCCGATCGCGACCGCTTTGTGCTCTCCAAGGGTCACGCGGCGCCGGGCCTGTATTCGGTGTTGGCAAATCGCGGCTATTTTTCCGTCGAAGAGCTCGAGACGCTCCGCCATATTGGCAGCCGACTGCAGGGCCATCCCAACATGAACGATACCCCAGGCATCGATATGTCCACCGGCTCGCTCGGTCAGGGCATCTCTGCTGCAGTTGGAATGGCGCTTGCCGCTAAGCACTGGGGAGACAGCTACCGTGTCTACACGTTGCTGGGCGACGGTGAGTGCGAGGAAGGCCAGGTGTGGGAGGCGGCTATGTTTGCCGGCAACCATGCGCTCGACAATCTTGTTGCCGTCGTCGACCACAACGGCTTGCAGATTGACGGCACGATCGATGAAGTCAACTCGGCCATGCCGCTTGCCGACAAGTTCCGCGCCTTTAAGTGGCATGTGATAGAGCTAGCCGATGGCAACGACATGGCGCAGATTGAGGCGGCTTTCGCCGAAGCTCGCGAGGTGACCGGCGCGCCCGTCGCTATCATCGCCGAGACGGTGAAGGGCAAAGGCGTCTCCTTTATGGAGAACCAGGTTGGCTGGCATGGCAAGGCGCCCAATGACGAGCAGTTTGAGCAGGCCATGGCCGAGCTCGCGGCAGCAGGAGAGGAACTCTAATGGCAGAGGTCAAAAAAGTCGCCACGCGCGTAAGCTACGGCGAGGCGCTCGTCGAGCTGGGCAATGAGCACGATGACTTTGTAGTGCTCGATGCCGACCTGGCTGCCGCTACGCAGACGGGTAAGTTTAAGACTGCCCATCCTGAGCGCTTTTACGATGCCGGCATCGCCGAGAGCAACCTGATGGGTCTTGCCGCCGGCATCGCGACCACGGGCCGCGTTGCTTTTGCGAGCACCTTTGCGATGTTTGCCGCCGGTCGCGCCTACGAGCAGGTCCGCAATTCCATTGGCTACCCGCACCTCAACGTCAAGATTGGCGCCACCCATGCCGGCATTTCGGTGGGCGAGGACGGCGCCACGCACCAGTGCTGCGAGGATATCGCACTCATGCGTACGATTCCGGGTATGACGGTGGTCGTTCCCGCCGACGATGTCGAGGCCCGCGCCTGTGTGCGCGCCGCCTATGAGTTTGAGGGGCCGGTCTACATGCGCTTCGGCCGCCTGGCAACACCGGTCATCAACGATCACGAGGACTACGAGTTCAAGATCGGCCGCGGTGTTGTTGTACGGGAGGGCTCTGATGTCACGATCGTCGCGTGCGGTCTCATGGTCGCTGAGGCACTCGCTGCTGCCGAGGCGCTCGCTGCCGACGGCATCGATGCTGAGGTCATCAACATGCATACGATCAAACCGCTCGATGAGCGTTTGGTGGTTGCCAGCGCCAAGAAGACCGGTCGCGTGGTCACCGCCGAGGAGCATTCGATTATCGGTGGTCTTGGCGAGGCCGTTGCCTCGGTGCTCGCGGAGCAGCATCCAGTGCCGATGCGTCGCGTCGGCGTGCGCGATGTGTACGGCGAGTCCGGCCCTGCGGTCGATTTGCTGCATAAGTACGGTTTGGACGCCGACGGCATCGAAGCTGCGGTCAGGTCCGTGTTGTAAGGAAGGCTTTCCATGGGGTTTGTATCTGCCAACCAAGTGACGATTGGCCACGCCGCCGCCTCGCGCGAGGACGCGCTGCATTATCTGTCCGAGCAGGCTGTTGAGCTTGGTTTTGCCGATGACGCGTCTGCTGTAGAGGCGGCTTTTATTGCTCGCGAAAACGAGGCCGAGACTGGCCTCGTCGCCGGTTTTGCCGTTCCGCATGCCAAGAGCGATGCGATCCATACGCCGGGCGTGGCCGTGCTCAAGCTGTCCGAGCCTGTTGAGTGGCCGAGCTTTGATGGCGTGCCCGTCGATGTGGCGCTCGCGCTGTACGTGCCCGCCGGCGAAGCGGGAACCACGCACCTGCGTCTGCTCTCCAAGGCTGCCGTGATGCTGATGGATGCTGGCTTCCGTGACAGGGTGCGCGAAAGCACCGATCCTGTCGAGATTGCCGAGCTCATCAACGCCGGGCTCGAGGGCTAGAACGGGCTCTCCGTTCCATTAATCGATCCTTCTCCAAGGAAAAGGGCCGCGACGCTATAGGCGTCGCGGCCCTGTCTGCGTTTCCCCAGATAAAACCTGCCAAAATAAACCCGTCCCTTTTTGGTAGGTTACTGGTTCATGTTGCCGTGGATGTAGGGGGTGACCTCGGGGGAGATATGGCCGCAGCCCAGCTCGCGCAGCGTGGACTCGATGGCGGCGGGCAGCGGGGTCTTGCCTTCGGCGTCGACGGCGGCACCGCTGAGGGCGGCGATCTTGGCGACGTCTGCCGGCGCGG
>UQYE01000053.1:0-15664 GCA_900545145.1 uncultured Collinsella sp.
GTACGCGACCGACGATTGAACGTCAGATTGCCGCTTAGGGGCGTTTGCAGCGTCGGCTAGCTACGCGGTTTGGTAAAACCGCGTAGCTAGCAAACCCGTGTTTTGCCGATCATAATGTTGAGGATCTCGACGTCGGTATCTTTCATGCCCACACGGCCTACGTAGCCCATACTGGCGATTGTCTGCTCAACGGTATCTTGGATCAGGCCCTCGCCGGCGCGGAAGCCGCGACCCTGCATGGCCATATCATGGCCCAGAATCGCTGCATCGACGGCAGCGGAAATCTTGGCGGCGCAGCTTGCCTTGGCGCCATCGCACACGATGCCGCCAACGTTGCCGAGCGTGTTCGAGACCGTCGCGCCAATCTGCTCGCGCGTACCACCGCACAGCCAGGTAATCGCAGCGCCGGCGCCGCACGCGGCACAAATAGCACCGCAAAACGCCGAGAGCGCACCAATATAGCTCTTGATATGCACAGCGATAAGATCGGACAGCATCACGGCGCGCACCAGGCGATCGTGGTCGCAGCGCAGATACTCGGCATACTCCATAACGGGCAGCGCGCAGGTAATGCCCTGATTGCCCGAGCCGCACACAATGGCGACCGGCAGCGCGCAGCCGTTCATGCGGGCGTCGGACCCGGCGGCTGCACGGGCGCGGGCACGGCAGGCGACGTCATCGGCACGTGCACCCAGCAGCGTACGGCCCACCTCGGCGCCCCAAGCGTGCGCCAGGCCCTCGGCACTGATCGCACCGTTCAGCTCAATCTGACGCTCAACGGCAGCGCGGGCGTCCTCAATGTCACCGTCCTCGATAAAGTCGATGATAGACTCAATGCTCATAGGGGTGTCGGCGTTATCCGCCGCGCGCTCGGCCACCACGCGCTCCGCGCAGGCGGCACACTCCCCCGCCGACTTACCGCATACCGGGATACCGTCGAGCGTATGGCATGTGACGTTGGTGTGGTGGTCGGTAATCTCGACGACCGCGGTATGGCCTCCGGCCGTGGCAGTCACCTTGATGTAGAGGTTGGGCACACCCTCGACAAGCGACACATCGCAGTAGCCGGCGTCGGCGAGGAGCTCGGCCACGCGAGCACGGTCTTCATCGTCAACGCTCTCGAGCACCTCGAGCGCGCTCTTAGCGTCTCCGCCCACGGCACCCAGCACAGCCGCGGCTTCGATGCCATGCATTCCGCCCGAGTTGGGCACGGTCACGCTCTTGACGTTCTTGATGATGTTGCCCGAGCAGGCAACGTCCATATGATCGGGTTCGCAACCGAGCGTCTGGCTCGCCAGCGCCGCTGCATAGGCAACGGCAATGGGCTCGGTGCAGCCGAGCGCACAGACAAGCTCGCGGTTCAAAACATCGCAAAACGCGGTATCACGAAGGGAATCGGCAGACATAGGTATCTCCTACTTGTATAACGGGCTGGGCTCTCAAAAATAGTTAGTTCTTTTATTTGATAACAATGCATCAAAAACCGCAACCATGGTTCCGGCGGACGGCGCTCGAGCACAAATTGGCGGAATTATTCATGAGAAGCCGGTCTTGTTGCATGCTAAAGCGTTTGACCAAAAAACGCCCAAGCGTTTACGCAAAAGTCGCGCTATCATGCAGTCGAACGCGGTAAAACCTTTAGCATTTGCGCCGCACAGACCAGAGAGGAACCATCCATGAAGATCGGTATCGGTAACGACCACGCCGCCGTCGAGCTCAAGAACATCATCTCCGAGCACCTGAAGGAGCGCGGCTGCGAGGTCGTGAACTTTGGCACCGACACCTCCGAGAGCTTTGACTACCCCATCGCCGGTTACAAGGTGGGTAAGGCTGTGGCTAACGGCGACGTCGACCTGGGCATCCTGATCTGCGGCACTGGCGTTGGCATTAGCCTCGCTGCCAACAAGGTCGAGGGCGTGCGCGCTGTCGTTTGCTCCGAGCCCTTTAGCGCCAAGCTCTCCCGCATGCACAACAACACCAACGTGCTCGCCTTTGGCGCCCGCGTCGTGGGCTCCGAGCTCGCCAAGATGATCGTCGATGAGTGGCTCGACGCCGAGTTTGAGGGCGGCCGCCACGAGCGTCGCGTCAATCTCCTCAACGAAATCGACCAGACCCGCGGCCTTAAGGTCGTCGACGAGGCCTAAGCCGCTCAGCGCCACATACCAACAGCAAGGGGCCCGCTCGGAGCACATGTCCGAGCGGGCCCCTTCTTAGTAGCTTTTTGAATAAAAAGAGCGCAGCGAATGAAGTTCCGCGGCGCCCAAGCCACACGCTAACAGCTTTAAGGAGTCAAAGCTGGTTTAGCCAAAGAAGCGCTTAATCTCGATTTCGGCGTTCTCCAGGCAGTCGGAGCCGTGGATCACGTTGGCGTTGACATCGACGGCAAAGTCGCCGCGGATGGTACCAGGAGCAGCGTCAAGCGGGTTGGTAGCGCCCATGAGTGTGCGCATCTTGGAGACAGCGGAGAGACCGGAAACGACCATCTTGACGACCGGACCGCTCGTCATAAAGTCGCACAGACCGCCAAAGAAGGGCTTGTCGGCCAGGTGAGCGTAGTGCTCCTCGACGGTAGCGCGCTCGAGCGTGGTCATCTCCATGCGCTCGATGACAAGGCCGCTACGCTCAATGCGAGCAACGATCTCGCCGATCTTGCGATCGCGCACGGCGTCGGGCTTAATCATGATGAAGGTCTTCTCGATAGCCATAAGGTAGCCTTTCAAGTAGGTTCGCGCGTGCCCAAGTCCCATTCCGGCACCCGCCTGGACTGCATCGTAACAGAGTTTTAGCTGCAGTTAAACAAAAAGCTGTTTATTGAATCGCTACAATTTATTAAAGCGCTCCATATGTGTCACTTCTGTTTCGAAGCCCGACTAGAGTACCATCTGACCGCCCATCAACCACATCGAACCGAGCGGACGGTCGGTTGCCGCCCGTGAACGCACCCCCTTCACAACCTGCCCAAAGGTCCTACAGAAGTTCTCGACAAGCCCCTCCCCCATGGCAACAAAATACGGACGCCCGCATCAGCAGGCGCCCGCAAAGCAAAAACGATTTATCAATAAATGGCCAAAGCCGCTTCAGCCAAACCCTTACTTTGCCCCGTGGCCCATCTCGACAACCTTAGTCAGCGAGCCAAACACACCCTCATCGGCCGCGAGCTGCGCCTCGGCGCTTCCCAACTGCACGGCAACGGCAGCAGGGGCGGTACCACCCTCGGTCGTGCGCGCGGCGACAATCGACGGGATGTCGAGTGCCTCGGTAATGTCGCGCTCAAAGAGCGGACTTGCCTCCTGAAACACCTCAAACGGCAGGTCCTCAAGATTGCAGCCGCGCTTCTCACACATCAGGACAAGATGACCCACCACGGCATGTGCCTCGCGGAACGGCAGGCCGCGCTTTGCCAGGTAATCGGCAACATCAGTGGCTGCCAAGTGGCCCACACCACACTCGCGCGCCATGGCGTCCTCGTTGACAGTCCAGGTCGAGATCATGCCGGCCATAACCGACAGGCACTGCATGAGCGTATGGGCGGTATCGAGCGCACCCTCCTTGTCCTCCTGCAAGTCCTTGTTATAAGCAAGCGGCAGGCCCTTCATGGTCACGAGCAGCTGCACCAGGTTGCCGTACACGCGACCGCTCTTGCCGCGGATAAGCTCAGCAAAGTCGGGGTTCTTCTTCTGCGGCATGATAGACGAGCCGGTGGAATACGAGTCGGAAAGCGTGATAAAGCCGAATTCGGAGCTCGACCACAGCACGATCTCCTCGGAAAGACGCGACAGGTGCATGGCCATGACGGAGCCGGCGTAATGCAGATCGAGCAGGAAGTCACGGTCGGAAACCGCATCGAGCGAGTTGGGAATCACACCCGCAAAGCCAAGCTCGGCAGCCGTCATCTGACGATCGAGCGGATAGCTCGTACCGGCAAGCGCGGCGGCACCCAGCGGGCAGTTGTCAGCGGCATCAAAGGCGGCCTTCAGGCGTGTAAAGTCGCGCGCGAACATCCAGGAATACGCCAGCAGATGATGCGACAGCAGCACGGGCTGAGCATGCTGCATGTGCGTGTAGCCCGGCAGAATCACCTTGTCGTACTTCTTGGCCGCATCCACCAGCACATGGCGCAGCTCAAGATTGGCCTCCATGAGTTCCTTGGCCAGCGCCTTGACGCCCAGACGCGTATCGGTCGCCACCTGGTCGTTGCGCGAACGCCCGGTATGCAAGCGCTTACCGGCCTCGCCGATGCGGCGCGTCAGCTCGCTCTCGATGGACATATGAATGTCCTCATCGTTGATATCGAAGGTGAAGTTGCCGGCATCGATATCCTGTTCGATTCCGGTCAGGCCCTCAGCAATCGCCTGCTCGTCCTCGGCACTGATGATGCCCTGGGCCGCCAGCATCTTGGCATGCGCCTTAGAACCGGCGATATCCTGCTTATAGAGATGTTTGTCGACAGGCAGCGACGCGCCAAACTCCTGCGTGACCTCGGCCACTCCCGCCTCAAAACGACCGCCCCAAAGAGCCATGGAACCGTCCCCTTTCTCCAAATACCAAAACAAGCGCCCAAAGCAATGAGCCATGTCGCTAAAGCGATTTTTCAACCGCTAGTTTTACACATTCCCCACCGTGCACAGGGCCATGTAGCTAATATGCAAAGAAGTGACGCACGAGGCACTTGGTGCCCAACTTCTCCCTCCGGATGTTGCCTTGCGAACCATCGATCCAGGCCTTCAGGCTCATAGGAACATCCTCGACCTTTGCAGCATCGAACTCGGGCGCGAGGGCAAGCAAGGCATGCGCGATAGCGTTGAACATAATGGATACTCCTCATATATATAGGCACAGAGCCGCCAAATTGATAGAAGGAGCCCCGCCGGACAACCCCGGCGGGGCTCGGACTCAGCCGTAGACGCGGCATCATATATGCGGGCGGAACGTAGGGGCCACCGATGTTAAGAAGTGTCAGCAAGCATAACGAAAGGTAGGGACCCCGTGCGCCCGTTACGTATCACGCGGATGGGCCGCGCGGATACCAAGGAAGAGAAGCCTTAGGCCTGGGCTGCAGCAGAGCTGGGACCCTGGACCTTAGCCCACGTCTTGAGCGACAGCGTGTCAATCTCGATAAAGCCGGCGCTGGCCTTCTCGTCAAACGTGGTGTCACGGTCGTAGGTGGCCAGACCGTAGTCATAGAGGCTGAAGGGGCTCTTGCGGCCGACGACATGGCAGTTGCCCTTGAAGAACTTCAGGCGAACGGTACCGGTCACGAACTTCTGGGTGTCGGCCATAAAGGCGTCGAGCGCGTTTTTGAGCGGGCTGTACCACTGGCCGTTGTATACGGCGGTGGCCCAATCCTGCTCGAGTTTGATCTTGGTCTTGAGCAGGTCGCCCTCAACGCAAATATCCTCGAGCGCCTTGTGGGCGGTGATGAGCGTCAGGGCGCCGGGAACCTCGTAGCACTCGCGGCTCTTGAGGCCCACCAGACGATCCTCGACCAGATCGAGACGGCCAAAGCCGTTGTCACCAGAGATCTTGTTGAGGGCGATGACGATCTCGGAGAGCTTCATCTTCTTGCCGTCGACGGCGACGGGCTTGCCGGCCTCAAACTCAATCTCGATATACGTCGGGGTATCGGGCGTGTCCTCGGGATTCTTGGTCATAACCCAGGCGTCGTCGAGTGGCTCATTCCAGGGATCCTCCAGGTGGCCGCACTCAATGGCACGACCCCACAGGTTGTCGTCGATGGAATAGGGGTTGTCGTTGGCACCCTCGGGAACCGGCACGTTGTGGGCGTGAGCATAGGCGACCTCATCGGGACGGCACTTCAGATCCCACTCGCGAACCGGGGCGATAACCTTAAGCTCGGGGTCGAGGGCCTTGACGGCAGCCTCAAAACGAACCTGGTCGTTACCCTTGCCGGTGCAGCCGTGGGCGACGTAGGTCGCGCCAAACTCGTGAGCGACCTCGACGAGCTTCTTGGCGAGCAGCGGGCGAGACAGGGCGGAGAGCAGCGGGTACTTGTTCTCGTACATGGAGTTTGCGGCGATGGCCTTAGTCAGGAACTCATCGGAGAACTCGTCGCGCAGGTCGAGCACCTGGCAATCGAGAACGCCCAGGTCGAGCGCCTTCTGCTTCTTGGCATCCAGGCCGGTCTCCTCCTGGCCCACGTTGCCGCAGACGCAAACGACATCGAGATTCTTCTCGTCCTGGAGCCACTTGACACATACGGATGTATCAAGACCACCGGAATATGCGAGAACGACTTTTTCCTTGCTCATGGCTGTTTCCTTTCGCCCTTGGTAGCTAATTAGAACATCGGTCAGTTGCAAGTCACTTTGAGGTCAAAAACCGTGCAATATCAGGTTAAATAGCAAAAATCAGCACATACATGCCCTAGAAACATGCAGCAATGTCGTGCTAAAACCCAACGACCTCAAAATGACTCTGTTGAGGCAATTCGCCCCATGCGGACAGAGACGATTGTTATCGTCGTCGGGAAATTGCGCGCTGGCGTCGGATGGCATTGTCTGCAGTGGTGATGATCTTTACGAACTGCATCTGCCTCTCCTTTCACCTACCGCCGGGCGCAATTCTAATATCGTAAACGGTACCTTTTCCTCGGTAAGCGGTTGTTTTTCCGTCTCCGTTTTCGATGGTCGCTATATTACGCTAAAGTGCCTACAGCGCAAGCGACAAATTCAAATTTCTGAAATTTTTTTTCATTACTTTGTGAAGCGTGGTGCAAATACGCCCCGTTCCTGCGACAATACGCTCGGTTACTGGTTGATGATTATAACGTCTGAAACAATTTCGAAACGAAAGGCGCGCTTTTATGCAAACTTACGAATCGGACACCAATATTGGAAGCATTAAGATTCTCGCCGTTGATATGGACAAGACGCTTCTCACCGACGAGCGCGTGTTGCCGCAGGGTCTTGATGAGCGCCTAGACAAGCTCGCCGAGGCTGGCATCGTGTTCTGCCCCGCCAGCGGACGCCCCGCCCCAAAACTCGAAGAAATGTTCGAGAGCATTAAGAACCGCCTTGCTTTTTGCCCCGACAATGGAGCCTGCGTTATCTACCGCGGCAACTATATCTATAAGAGCAACATCGATGTGGCGCTGTATCAGCAGGTGCTCGCTCGTGCCTCGGAGGACCCGCGCGCCGTTCCCGTCCTGTGCTGCTACGACGAGTTCTATGTGCTCGCCCGCGACCATCAGTACCACGACGAGATCAGCGTCTACTACAACACGATCAACTACGTCGACACCTTTGAGGGCCTTGATATCGAGTCCAATAAGATCTCGATCTTTTTCCCCGGCTACGACGCCGAGCCCGCGTTCCGCGAGACCTATAACCCCGCGTTCTCGGATCAGCTCTATGTCACCAATGCTGGCCGCGAGTGGATCGACTTTATGAACCTGGGCGTTGACAAGGGGTCGGGCGTCGCGCACCTGTGCGACCACCTGGGCATCGATATCGCCGACGCCGCCGCCGTGGGCGACACCTACAACGATATTCCCATGCTCGAGCGCGTCGGGCATAGCTTTATCGTGGACAATGCAGAGGAGCACATGAACGCGCACGCCAAGTGGCGTATTCCGAGCAACAACGACGGGGGCGTACTGACGCTCATCGACGCCATCTTGGCGGCTCGGTAGCCGTCCCATCGGGCCTGGCCGGGCGGCACGGGATAACTTTTCGCTCGGTCAGGTCCTGCGCAAGACGAAAGCCACATTAAGTGGCTTTCTTTGCGTGCGGAATCTACGCAAAGTTAACCCGTGCCGCCCGGCCAGGCCCTAGGCTTACTTTCCTGCCGCCAAGATGGCGTCTTGAGTGTCTAGATACTTAGCTGAAATGATTTGAGCAGAGGGGAGCTCCTTGTTGGAAGGGGCTCCCCTCTGTTTTGGTTACTGAGGGACAAATTAATCAGTAGTGTTTGTCCCAAATCTTAAGTATGTGGGGGCTTGCGTCTTGGGCGAGCTTGCCTTACCGAGCGCTTTCCTATTTGGCGTCGGCCCAGGTTATGCCGGTGCTGGCTTCGGCGATTAGGGGGACGCGGAGGTCTACTACGTGTTCCATGACGTCGCGGACCATGGTGGTTAGGCGCTCGACTTCGTTGACGGGGCACTCAAAGTCCAGTTCGTCGTGTACCTGCAGGATCATATGGGCGGCAAAGCCTTCTTCTTCCAGGCGGCGGCTTACGCGGGCCATCGCGATCTTGATGATATCGGCGGCGGTGCCCTGCATGGGATGGTTCATGGCCGTGCGCTCGCCAAAGCCGCGGAGTTGCGGGTTTTTGGCCTTAAGCTCGGGAATATGGCGACGACGGCCGTACATGGTCTCAGCGTAGCCCGTCTGCTTGGCACGTGCCACCACGTTGTCGAGGAACGTACGCACGCCCGGGTATGCCTCGTAGTAGCGGTCAATCATGTCGCGCGCCTCGGCCATCGAGATATGCAGCGACTGCGACAGACCGTAAGCCTGCTGACCATACACGATGCCGAAGTTCACGGCCTTGGCGCGGCTGCGCAGGTCGGGCGTCACCTCGGACACCGGCACGCCAAATACGCGCGCGGCCGTCTCGGCATGGAAGTCCTCGCCCTCGTTAAAGGCGCGCACCAGATGCTCGTCGCCCGAAAGATGCGCGAGCAGACGCAGCTCGATCTGCGAGTAGTCCACCGCCAAAAAGACGCTTCCCTCGCCTGCCGAAAACGCCGTCTTGACAGTACGGCCCAGCTCCGAGCGCGTCGGGATGTTCTGAAGGTTCGGGTCACTCGAGGACAGACGACCCGTCGCCGTGATGGTCTGGTTGTACGTGGTGTGCACGCGACCGTCACCACGACGCAACGGGCCCAGCGTGTCCAGATAGGTGGACTTGATCTTGGACTTCTCACGCCAGTCCAAGATCAGACGCACGATTTCGTGGTCACGGGCAAGGTCGCTCAGCACCTTGGCGTTGGTCGAATAATAGCCACGCTTGGTCTTTTTGAGGCCCTTGGTCGGAAGGCCCATCACGTCAAAGAGCACGTGCGAGAGCTGCATGGGACTGCCGATGTTAAAGGTCTCGTCGCCGGCCAGATCGCGAATGCTCCGCTCGACCTCGGCAATCTGGGTCGCCAGACCCTCGGACAGACTATGCAGGCGGTCGGGGTCCACGAGCATGCCCGCGCGCTCCATCTTGGCAAGCACCGGCACGAGCGGCATCTCGATGCCATCGAACACGTTGGCGGCGTTCTCGCGGGCCATGCGGTCGCGCAGCGGCGCCACGAGCGCCAGCGTCAGGGCCGCAGTGCGGGCAGCAGGGGCAGGAGCGTCCTCGCCAGCACCCTCTGCGCCGCGCGCCGCAGGCAGCGCCATCTGCAGATACGTATCGGCCAGATACACCTCGTCAAACTCGGAGCGGTCGGAATCCAACAGGTAGGCGGCAACAACGGTATCGAAGATGCGCGTGGAATCGACTGCCAGCGGATCCATGAGCTCGAGCTCAGAAGAATCGATGGGCGAAAGCTCATGCAGCAGTGCCTTCATGTCCGGGCTCGCCACACGGCCTTCCATAAACAGACGCGCGAGCACGCCGGCAATCACGCCGTGGGCGAAGTTGAAGCCCTCAACCTCAGCCGCCGCACCGCTGTCGCCCTCCTCGAGCGCAAACAGGCCCTTGGACGTCGCCAACCACAGCGTGCGCGTCAGCCCAAAGAGCGCGCCCTCTTCCTTGTCATCGTCCACCACGGCGGCGACCCACTCGCCGGCATCAATCACGCGGGAGACCTCAGCCGCAACGGCACCAAGCGCGCCAGCATCGCCGGCGGCTGCGCGCAAAACGGCGGGAATCTCAAACGTGCTGGCAGCTGCCCCGCCCTCGCCGCCGATCAGCGCCAAGAAACGGTTCTGCATGGCGGTGATACCAAGCGTGCCCAGCGCCGCGGAAACCTCATCGGCGGAAAACGCCGGGAAGGACGTCGCCTCAAAATCGAGCTCAACGGGTGCATCGGTGCGGATGGTCGCCACCTTACGGCTCAGCAGCGCGTCGTCGATGTGTGCGCGCAGGTTTTCTCCCATCTTGCCCTTGACCTCGTCAGCATGCGCGATGACCTCGTCAAGGCTGCCGTACTGCGCGATGAGCGCACTCGCCTTTTTGGGGCCGATGCCCGGTACGCCGGGAATGTTGTCCGACGTATCGCCCTTCAGACCGTAAAAATCGGGCACGAGCGCCGGCGTGATGCCGTGATACAGGTCGTCCACGCTCTCGGGCGTCATGATCGCCACGTCGGACAGGCCCTTGCGAGTCGAGACCACGTTGACGTGCTCGGTCACGAGCTGATACATGTCGCGGTCGCCGGTCACCAGCAGCATGTCGCAGCCGGCCTCCTCGCCCAGGCGCGCCATGGTTCCCAGGATATCGTCGCCTTCCCAGCCCTCGGACTGCAAAATGGGCACGTTGAGCGCGGCGAGCAGCTCCTTGATCATGGGGAACTGCGCGTGCAGGTCGGGGTCCATGGGCGGGCGCTGCGCCTTGTACTGCGGCAGCATCTCCATACGCACGCGCGGCTTGCCCTTGTCAAACGCCACGACAACGCCGTCGGGATTAAAGGCATCGATCATCTTGAGGAACATGTTCAGAAAACCAAAGATCGCGTTGGTGGGGCGACCGTCCGGCGCGTTCATGGTCGGCGGCACGGCGTGGAAGGCGCGATGCATGAGCGAGTTGCCGTCGATGACGGCAAAGGTACGGCGCTTTTCAGACATATTGAATACCTCGCTTTGGGCTGGGCACGGTTTGCTCACACCAGTTTACACGCTCCCCGCCCCGCGGCCACCGCACATCAGGCTTCCCTGCCGCCGCGGGCCCGCGCGTGATACGATGGCTCACGGCACATCAACCAGCACGATCGATCCGAAAGGAGCCTGCGTCATGGAGCGTCCCAGCGCATGGAAAAAGTACACGCCACAGCAGATCGAGGAGCTCGAGGAGCTTTGCCGCGGCTATAAGCAGTTTTTGAGTGAGAACAAGACCGAGCGCCTGTGCGTCAAGGCCGGTATCAAGATGGCCGAGGAGGCGGGCTACGTCAATCTGGAGACCGTGATCGCCGAGGGCCGCGCGCTCAAGGCCGGCGACAAGGTGTACGCCGCCAACCACGGCAAGGACCTCATGCTCGTCAACCTGGGCACCGCCCCGCTCGAGCAGGGCTTTAACATCCTGGGCGCCCACGTGGACTCGCCGCGCCTGGACCTCAAGCAGAACCCCGCCTTCGAGGCCGGCGACATGGCTTATCTCGACACGCACTACTATGGCGGCGTCAAGAGCTACCACTGGGTCGCTTCCCCGCTCGCACTCGTGGGCGTCATCTGCAAAAAGGACGGCACCACCGTCGACATCAACATCGGCGACAAGGCCGACGACCCGGTCTTTACCATCTCCGACCTGCTGATCCACCTCTCGAGTGAGCAGATGGCCAAGCCCGCCAAGGACGCCGTCGACGCCGAGATCCTCGACGTGATCGTGGGCGGCCGCCCCGTCAAGTTTGACGAGGACGACAAGGACGCTCCCAAGGAGCCCGTCAAGCAGATGTTCCTGGATATCCTCAAGGAGCAGTACGACGTCGAGGAGGAGGACTTCCTCTCCGCCGAGATCGAGGTCGTGCCCTCCGGCCCCGCCCGTGACATGGGCCTCGACCGCTCCATGATTCTGGGCTATGGCCACGACGACCGTGTCTGCGCCTATCCGTCCATGCTCGCCCAGATCAACGTCGCCAACGTGGAGCGCACGAGCATCACACTCATCGTCGACAAGGAGGAGATCGGTTCCGTGGGTGCCACCGGCATGACGAGCCGCTTCTTCGAGAACACCGTCGCCGAGATCATGACGCTCGCCGGCGAGGATAGCCCGCTGGCCCTGCGCCGCGCGCTCGCCCGCAGCCGCATGCTCTCCTCCGACGTGTCCGCCGGCTTCGACCCGGGCTACGCCGGCAAGTTCGAAACCAAGAACGCAGCCTTTATGGGTCGCGGCCTGTGCTTTAACAAGTACACGGGCAGCCGCGGCAAGGGCGGCTCTAACGACGCCGACGCCGAGTATGTGGCCCTCATCCGCGACATCATGGACGAGGCCGGCGTGGACTTCCAGACCTGCGAGCTCGGTCGCGTCAACGCGGGCGGCGGCGGCACCATCGCATACATCATGGCTAAGTACGGCATGAACGTCATCGACTCTGGCGTTGCCGTCCTGTCCATGCACGCCCTGTGGGAGGTCGCCAACAAGGCCGATATCTACGAGGCCTATCGCGGCTACAAGGCCTTCATCGAGCGCGCGTAACCAACCCTTCATCAGTTGCGGTGAAATACAGACTAACCTGGCCCATAAACGGCCAAAACAGACCGTATTCCACCGCAACTTCCTTTTTGGCAGAGGAGAGTCCATGCTGCAGGTCGTCATTTCGCCCGCCAAGCAGATGCGCGCGGCCCAAGATGCTTTTGAAGTCCTGGGCATCCCACCCTTTGCGCGCGAGACGGCTCGCCTCCACCGCGCACTGCTAGATATCGAGCGGAATGAAGGCAGCGACAGCCTGCAGGCGCTCTGGAACGTGAGTGACAAACTGCTGGGGCCTTGCCTCAACACCCTGCATGAGTTCGGGCCCATCCTGAAAAACGGCGATCTCGACAATCCCGCACTCGCCTGTCACCTCTCCCCTGCCGTCATGTCCTACCACGGCATTCAATACCAGAGCATGGCGCCCGAGGTGATGGATTCCGCGCAGCTCGCATGGCTGCAAAGCCACCTGTGGATCCTCTCTGGCCTCTACGGGTGCGTTCGCCCCTTTCATGCCGTGGAACCATATCGGCTGGAAATGGGCGCGAAGCTCGCCGTTGACGATGCCCCAGACCTCTACGCGTTTTGGAGCGACAAGCTCGCGCGGGCTATCGCCCCGGCAGGCTCAAACACCACGATCGTCAACCTCGCCAGCGTAGAGTACGCCAAAGCCGTTCTGCCCCATCTCGCGGGCGACGCCACGGTCGTCACGTGCCTCTTTGGCGAAGGCATCCGCAACGGCAAGCCCATCCAGCGCTCGACCGCCAGCAAAAAGGCACGTGGTTCCATGGTGCGCTGGATGGCAGAAAACAAGCTCGAGGATGTAAGCGGGCTCACCGCGTTTGACGTTGGTTATCGTCACTTTCCCGAGCTTTCAAATAAGAACACTTTGGTCTTCCTGAACGAACAGACCTTGTAGGACCACCGCTACTTTTGAATGTGCTGCCCAGGCACGGCGTCTATTCCGCCAAGCCGTCGGCTTTGGCAACTTCGTTTGTCGAGCCGTCCTGATAGGTAATCTTGACATGCTCCACCTCGGACACCGCAACACCCGTCGGGGGCTCCAAGCGCCATTCCGTCAGCGCGATATCCATAGTCGTAGGCACGTCGCCCTGATTCTTGAGCTTCACCGTCAGCGTTTTGAGCGCCGCATCATACGTCACGCGTTCGATTTCCTCACCAGGAATAGACCCACCGCTCAGCTGAAGCTGGACAAATCCATCGCGCGAATACCAATAGTCGCCCGGCGCGGCAACGGTATTGCCGCCCGTAACCTTCACTGTCATGATCGGCAGGGCATCGTCGGCCTCGAACTCCCATGCAGCGCCGCCGTGACCGCCAAACGTCCAGATACAAAAGGCAATCACCAGCACGGCAAGCACCGCAAAACCAATCGCGACAAGGCCATGGTGCGCACGGCTTTCCTCGGCCGATACATCCCATTGCGTCTCTCGATATAGATGCTTGTCTTCCATGTTCGCCTCCCCACAGGCACGCTCGTTAGGCCAATCGTACCCATTCGAGCTATACTTGAGCCCATTACATAAACGGGGAGCTTGCAGGACAGGACGGCAGGCTGAGACTGGGCGCGCCCGCCCTGACCCGCAAACCTGATATGGGTAATGCCAACGAAGGGAGCCGTGCCAATGAGCACACAGACCGAGCCCAAGCTCGTCACGCAAATCGACTTCGCCCGCGCCGGGCAGATCACGCCGCAGATGAAGGAAGTCGCCGAGCGCGAGCATCGCGACCCCGAGTACATCCGCGAGCGCGTGGCCGACGGCCGCATCGCCATTCCCGCCAACATCGTGCACATCAAAAAAGGCATGCGCGCCTTTGGTGTCGGCGAGGGCCTGTCTACTAAGGTCAACGTCAACCTGGGCATCTCGGGCGATAAAGCCGATGCCGCCGAGGAATGGAAGAAGGTCAAGATCGCCGAAGACTTTGGCGCCGACGCCATCATGGACCTTTCCAACTCGGGCAAGACGCGCCAGTTCCGCCAGCAGCTCATCGACGAGACGCCGCTCATGGTGGGCACCGTCCCCATGTACGACGCCATCGGCTACATGGAAAAGCCGCTGGTCAAGCTTACCAAGGATGACCTGTTCGAGGTCGTGCGCGCGCACGCCGAGGACGGCGTGGACTTTATGACCATCCACTGCGGCATCAACAAGTCGGTCACCAAGACCTTTAAGGAGACCGGCCGCTTGATGAACATCGTGAGCCGCGGCGGCTCGCTGCTGTTTGGCTGGATGGAGGTCACCGGCAACGAAAACCCCTTCTACGAGTACTTTGACGAGCTGCTCGAGATCTGCCACGAGTACGACGTGACGATTTCGCTCGGCGACTCCTGCCGCCCGGGCTGCCTCTACGACTCCAACGACGCCACCGAGACCGCCGAGATGATCGAGCTGGGCAAGCTGTGCAAGCGCGCTTGGGCCGCCGGCGTCCAAGTCATGGTCGAGGGCCCGGGTCACATGGCGCTCGACGAGATCGCCGCCAACATGAAACTGCAGAAGCGCCTGTGCCACAACGCCCCGTTCTATGTGCTCGGGCCGCTGGTGACCGATATCGGCGTGGGTTACGACCACATCACCGCCGCCATCGGCGGCGCTATCTCCGCCAGCTCCGGCGCCGACTTCCTGTGCTACGTGACGCCGGCCGAGCACTTGTGCCTGCCCAACGCCCAAGACGTGCTCGATGGCCTCATGGCCACTAAGATTGCCGCGCACGCCGCCGATATCGCCAAGAAGGTGCCGCACGCCCGCGACATGGACGACAAGATGGGCCAGGCACGCCGCAAGCTCGACTGGGACTCCATGTGGAAGTGCGCGCTCGACCCGGTCACCGGCAAGAAGCGCTACGAGGAGTCCCCCGCCGCCACCGAGGGCACCTGCACCATGTGTGGCAAGATGTGCGCCGTCCGCACCGTCAACAAGGTGTTCGAGGGTACGACGATCGATCTCGGCATGGAGGACTAACTCGTCACCGGAGCCACAATCAGTAACATGGTGTTCGTCAATTGTTGACGTGTGAACATTTGCTCACATTTGCGTAAAGATTGCATCGCCCGCCCGGGTTCGACATAGAGTCGGCCCGGGCATCTTTATAATGCTGGCTTAAAGACCCATTTGATTCCGACCGAACAAGGGAGCAAACATGGATCGCAGTAAGGTACCTGCCGTCCTGTCCATCGCAGGATCCGATTCCAGCGGTGGCGCCGGCATTCAGGCCGACATCAAGACCATCACGGCGCACCGTCTGTATGCCGAGACGGCCATCACCGCCATCACCGCACAAAACACGCTCGGTGTCACCGCCGTGCAGAATATCTCCCCTGATATCGTCGCTGCGCAGATCGACGCCG
>UQYE01000054.1:0-15339 GCA_900545145.1 uncultured Collinsella sp.
GTTGCCACGAGCACCCTCGCGACGCTCGCCGCCACGGACGCCGCGCTCGTCACGCGAACCACGGCCTTCGCCGCCACGGCCACCGCGCTCGCCATCGCGACCGGAGCGACGACGGTCGCCCGAGCCGCGCTTGCCGCCGCGCGAACCACGGCCCTCGTCTTCGCGCTCAACACGACGACGACCACCACGGTCCTCGTCCTCACGACGACGGCGGTGTGCCTCGCCCTGGAACTGCTTGGCACGACGCTCGGCACGGTTACCGCGCGGGGCCTGCTCGACGGCAGCGGCACCGCCGCGCTCCTCGGCAGCCACCTCGCGAGCCACGCTCTCCACAGCCTCGTCCACGCGAGCCTGAACGCCCTCGCGCACGCGGGTCTTGCCGCCGCGCTTAGGACGGCTCGGACGCTCGCCGTCGCCGCGACGCTCGTCACGACCGCGGTTGGAACGACCGGCCACATCACCGTAATCGTCGCCGTTGCGCTTGCCGTCGCGACGCGCCTGCTCAAGCTTCTTCTTGCTCTTGGACTTGCCGCGCTTGGTCTTCTTCTTCACCTTAAAGGCCGCAGGATTGCGCTCGGGATCAACCGCGGGCGGATTGGGACCCACATGCAGGTCGCTGGCCTCGTAGATGTCGGCCGTCTTGTCCATGAGCTTCTCGATCTCGTAGAACTCATCGACATCCTGCTCGGTCACAAACGTAATGGCCCAGCCCAGCTCGCCGGCGCGGCCCGTACGGCCAATGCGGTGGATATAGTCGGTCGGCTCGGCCGGTACGTCAAAGTTCACGACGTAGCGCACGTCGCTAATGTCGATGCCGCGGGCAAGCACGTCGGTTGCCACCAACACGTCGACGGTACCGTCGCGGAAGGCCGAAAGAGCACGCTCGCGCTGGGCCTGGCTGCGATTGCCGTGAATTGCGGCGGCCTTGATGCCCTTGCGCTCCAGACGACGGCAGCAGCTGTCGGCGCGGTGCTTGGTGCGCATAAAGACGATAGTGCGCTCCGGACCCTCCTTCTTGAGGAACTCGGGCAACAGGTTGTTCTTGGCCTCGATGGACACCGGGAACACAAACTGATCGACGGTGTCGGCGGTCGACGTGGCCGGCGCGATCTCCACGCGGGCCGGGTCGCTCACCAGGTCGGTGATCTCGCCCACGGCCTCCTCGTCGAGGGTCGCCGAGAACAGCAGCGTCTGACGCTCGGCCGGCGTCTCGCGCACAATACGGCGGACGGCGGGCAAAAAGCCCATGTCGAGCATGCGGTCGGCCTCGTCGAGCACCAGCACCTTGACCTCGTCCAGGTGGCAGGCACCCTGCTCGATCAGATCGACCAGACGGCCCGGCGTGGCGACCAGGATGTCGCAACCGTACTTGAGGGCAGCGGTCTGGGGCTTGTAGCTCACGCCGCCCACGACGGTCACGGCAACATGGCCGGTGACGTCGGCGATTTTGCTCGCGACCTCGTCGATCTGCTGGGCAAGCTCACGCGTAGGGGTGATGACGAGCATCACGGGGCCACGGCCGTTGCCCTCGGGCTTCTTGGCACCGCGACGGCGGTTGCGGCCGCTGCGCTCACGCACGGGTTTGGGCGGAGCGATGTGCTCCAGGTTGTTCATGGTCGGCAGCAAAAAGGCAGCCGTCTTGCCGGTGCCGGTCTGAGCGGCGGCAAGCAGGTCGCGGCCTTCGAGCACCACAGGAATCGAACCGGCCTGCACGGGCGTCGGCGCCGTGTAGCCCAGGTTCTCGATAGCACGAAGCATCTCGTCGGAAAGGCCCAGCTCGTCAAAGGCGGGCAGGCTCTCGGTAGCGGACTCGACGGCCTGGGCAGCATTGGCCTCATCGGCGGCATCGAAGGCAGCCTGGGTCATGGCCTCACGGGTCTCGTCCAGGATCTCGGCGTCGGTGACGTCGGATACAGAATTACGCATATGTTGTTGTTCCTTATCTGCACGCGCAATGGGCACGGCATGCGGCCGCGCGGGCGTGCTTGGTAGTGCGCTAATACATACAAAAACAGGTGCGCACAGAGAGGACGTTGCTCAGCACGCTGGCGATCGCTTTGGCAGCCCTATCACGCGCCGTCCAGACGCAGCAGCTCTAAGCGATGGAGCAGATTCGCCGCAGGTTAGTATACCCGTACTCCGCATGCCCCCACGTAAACCACAGATGACGGGGCGGCCGGGATGTGCGCGGGTTGATTGTCTCAATCTGTAACATCTACAGGGTAAAACCGGGTCCTGCTGTTACAGATCGAGACGTTGAGTTGCCAGCCAACGGTTTATCTCAATCTGTAACAGTAACTCGGCAAAAACCGGTCTTGCTGTTACAGATTGAGATATTTAGCAAGGATGGCCAACGACTGAACAGCCATCCTCAACCGTAGCGAAATGTCATACATTTCAACTCCAACTAGACACCCCCAGGGGGTATGGGTGTATAGTATCGGCAGGTTAACAATTCCAACACCGAACCACGGAAAGGAGAAGCCATGGCTCAAGATAAGTTCGACGTGGGCGGCATGACATGCGCCGCCTGCCAGGCGCACGTGGACCGCGCCGTAAGCAAACTCGACGGCGTCCAAAGCGTCGCGGTCAACCTACTCGCTGGTTCCATGATGGTCGACTATGACCCCGCGCAGGTCACCTCCGACGATATCTGCACCGCCGTCGACCGTGCGGGCTACTCGGCCTCACCCGTCGATGCGGGCACCGGTGCCGCCGGCTCAAGCGGCAACACGCAGGTCAGGTCCGGCGCCGCCCACATGGAGTCGCCCACCAAAAAATTGGAGGCCGCCGCCTCTGCCATGCGCGCCCGCCTCATCGTCTCGATCGCCTTCCTCATCCCGCTGTTCTACATAGGCATGGGGCACATGCTCGGTTGGCCACTGCCCGGCATCTGCACGGACCACATCCACAGCATGACGCTCGCCCTCACCGAGCTTGTCCTGCTCATCCCCATCGTCTACGTCAACGACGCATACTTTATCAACGGCTTCAAATCACTCGTGCACGGCGCGCCCACCATGGACGCTCTCATCGCCGTCGGCGGCACCGCCTCCATCGCTTGGTCGCTCTATGCCATGTTTATCATGGCCGACCAGCTGGCCACAGGTCAGGTGCACGAGGCCATGATGACGAGCATGGACAACCTGTATTTTGAGAGCGCCGGCACCATCCTGTCGCTCGTCACCGTGGGCAAATACCTCGAAACGCGCAGCAAGTCCAAAACCGGCGGCGCCATCGAGGCGCTGATCGACCTGGCGCCCAAGACCGCGACCGTCGTTGCCGACGACGGTACCGAAACCACCGTCGACGTCGACAGCATCCTTCCCGGCCAGGTCCTGCGCGTGCGCCCCGGAGAGTCCATCCCCGTCGATGGCGTGGTGCTCGAAGGCAGCTCGGCCGTGGACGAGAGTGCGCTCACCGGCGAGTCCATCCCCGTGGAAAAGACCGCCGGCGACACCGTCAACGCCGCCACCGTCAACCGCACCGGTTCGTTTACCTTCCGCGCCACGCGGGTGGGTGCCGAGACATCGCTCGCCAAGATCATCCAGCTCGTCGAGGACGCCAACGCCACCAAGGCGCCCATCGCCCGCATGGCCGACAAGGTCGCCGGCGTGTTCGTGCCCGTGGTGTTCGTGATCTCGGCCGTGACCTTTGCGGTGTGGATGGCACTGACCGGCAGCATAAACGAGGCGCTCACCTCCGCCGTGGCCGTGCTGGTGATCAGCTGTCCGTGCGCACTGGGTCTGGCCACGCCCGTCGCCATTATGGTGGGCACCGGCAAGGGCGCCGAAATGGGCATTCTGTTTAAGAGCGCCGAGGCGCTAGAGAACCTGCGCAGCGTGGGCACCGTCGTGCTCGACAAGACGGGCACCGTCACCCGCGGCAAGCCGGCTGTAACCGACATTGAGGTGGCCACGCGCGCCGACGGCTCGCCCGCCATGAGCGAAAAGGCGCTGCTCAAGCTGGCCGCCGCGCTGGAGCGCTCGAGCGAGCACCCGCTGGCCGAGGCGATTATGGCCGAGTGCGAGTCGCGCGGAATCGTCGCGCGCATGGTCGAGGACTTTGCCGCCGTGCCCGGGCGAGGCGTTACGGCACGCGAGGGGCAGAATGTCATCGCAGCCGGCAACGTGCGCCTGATGAACGAGCTGGGCGCGGAGGTGCCCGCCGGTCTTGCCGAGAAGTTCGCTGCCGAGGGCAAGACGCCGCTGTTCTTTGCCAAGAACGGCGAGCTTGCCGGCACCATTGCCGTGGCTGACGAGGTCAAAGAAACGAGCGCCGAGGCCATCGCCGCGCTCCGCAAGCTCGGCGTCGACGTGCGCATGCTCACCGGCGACAACCGCGTGACGGCCGAGGCCATCGCCCGCCGCGTGGGACTCACCAGCGAACAGGTTATCGCCGACGTCCTCCCCGCCGACAAGGAACGCCACGTGCGCGAACTGCAGGATGCGGGCGGCAAGGTCGCCATGGTGGGCGACGGCATCAACGACTCCCCCGCCCTGGCGCGCGCCGACGTGGGCCTTGCCATTGGCACCGGCGCCGACATCGCCAAGGAGGGCGCCGACGTGGTGCTCATGCGCAGCGACCTCATGGACGTCGCCCGCGCCATCGAGCTGTCGCGCGCCACGATCCGCAACATCAAGCAGGACCTGTTCTGGGCACTGTTCTACAACGGTATCGGCATTCCGCTCGCCGCGGGCGTGTTCTTCCCGCTCACCGGATGGCAGCTCTCGCCGATGTTTGGAGCTGCGGCCATGAGCCTGTCGAGCGTGTGCGTCGTAAGCAATGCGCTGCGCCTGCGAACCTTTAAGCCCAAAGTGGCAAAATAGGATCACTATGACGTCCATTTAGAACGGGTTTTCCAGGTGCCCGAGATTGACCTGAAAGAGGAGCGACGCGTACTTTGGTACGCGAGCGACGGCTTGAAGGTCAAGGTCGGGTGCCTGGGAAAGCCGACACAACAGAGAGGAATACCCATGCGTTACACGATTAAGACTTCCGGCCTTATGTGCGGCCACTGCGACGCCACCGTCGAGACGGCGTTGCTCAACGTGGTCGGCGTGACCGACGCCGACGCCGACCATGAGACCCAGACCGTCCAGGTAGAGTGCGCCGACACTGTGACTGCCGAGCAGCTCGCCGCCGCCGTCGAGGCCGCGGGCGAGAAGTTCCACGCCCTGTCCGTAACCGCCGCGTAACGACCCGCACGTACCCCCCCCGACCAGAAACGAGAACCCGCCATGATGGCAGACCATAAATCGGTGACCCGCATGCTCAAGACGGCACGCGGCCAGATCGACGGCATCTTGCGGATGGTCGATGAGGACCGTTACTGCGTCGATATTTCCACGCAGCTCATGGCCACGCAGGCGCTCATTGCGCGCATCAACGCCGACGTGCTCAAAGCGCATATCGAGGGCTGTGTGACTTCGGCAATCGAATCGGGCGACGAAGACCTCAAAGCCGCCAAGCTCGCCGAGATCGAACGCGTCGTCGACAAGCTCTCCAAATAATTGGGGACATTGAGGGCAGACTTCTTTGCACCATCTTGGTGTATCGGGGATAGGTATGTTTGCACCACCTTGGTGTAGATTAACCTGTCCCCCTTGCTCTAAATCGGGTATAAAGGCGTGCGGTATATCGAACGAAAGGCAATTCGCATGAATGACTTTATGAAGGGCCGCAATGGCGCCGATGAGCTCACCATCGTTATGGGCTTTGTCGGCATCGTCATCGCGATGATCGGATCGATAGCCCATATCCAGTGGCTCAGCTGGATTGCCATCGCCGTAATCGTGATTGGCGTGCTGCGCGGCCTGTCCAAAAACATCGACGCACGTCGCAAGGAAAACGCGGACTTTGTCGCCGCGACCGCTAACGTCCCCGGCCTGGGCAAGTTCGTAGCGAGCTTGGGTAGCGGCGCCGCGGCTGCCAACGCCTCGCGCACGGCCGGTACCAGCAAGGAAGACTTTGAGCGTGCCAAGCGCACGGCCAAGAAGATGTGGAAGGGTCGCAAGACCACAGCATACCTCAAGTGCCCCAACTGCGGCCAGATGCTCTCCGTCCCCAAGGGCAAAGGCAAGATCCGCGTCACCTGCCCCAAGTGCCACGCCAAGATGGAAACCCGCTCCTAACGCCCGCACGCGGGACAAATTAATCAGGTTTGTTTGTCCCAAATCTTAAGTATTTGTTCGATAAAAAAGCTGAGGCCTCGTGTTGAGACCTCAGCTTTTTGCATGCGGCAACGGAGCTGCCCCTTTGTCACATCTACGCCACACCGTCGCGGGCCAGCTCCTCAGCCAGCGCTTCGGCAGGCATGGCCATAATCGCGTCGAGCTCGGCGTCCACCTCGGGAATACGCTTCACCTTCAGCTTGCGTACCAAATCACCGCGACACATCACATGCGTCGGCTCACGCAGAGCGCACAGGTCATCGAGCGGATTCTTGCGCGTCACCAGGATATCGGCGGCCTTGCCGCACTCGATCGTACCGGTCTCGCCGCCCAGCCCCAGCAGCTCGGCGTTGACTTGCGTAGCCGTATGCAGCGCGAAGGCGTTGCTCACACCGACATACTTGGCAAAATAGGCCACCTCACGCCACATGTCGTACTGCGTCACGAACGGGCAGCTTGAGTCCGTGCCCAGGCCCACCTTAATGCCAGCTTCCAGCGCGGCACGGGCGCTCTCGATGATGCCCGAGCACACGATGTCGCCGTTCTTCTTTTGCGTATCGGTCGAATGGGTCTTTTCCGGGTCGAGCAATACAAACGGCAGCGCCGGGCTGATCGTGCAGGTCACGCTCGGCGCGCGTCCCTCGAGCTGTGTGCCCGCGGCGCCGCGATACAGCTCCAGGATCTCGGGCGTCATCGGGGCACCGTGCTCGATCGTGTCGACCCCGGCCTCAAGCGCGGCCTTCACGCCCTCGGTGCTCTCGACATGAGCCATAACCGGCAGGCCCACCTCGTGCGCCGCCTTGCACGCCGCCGCGGCAACATCGATCGGCATGCGCAGCACGCCCGGCTCGCCAACTTCGGTCGCGTCGAACACGCCACCCGTCACGAACAACTTGATGACGTCGGCACCACGAGCGTACAAGTCGCGCACCTGTTCGGCCGCCTCGTCGGGCGTATTGGCGACCTGCGCGAACAGCCCCGCGCCGTGGCCACCCGGCACTGTAACGCCCGTTCCCGGCGCTACCAGACGCAGACCCTGATACTTGCCGGCATCGATAGCATCGCGCACGGCGATGTCGGCAAACAGCGGGTCACCCGCACCGCGCACCGTAGTCACGCCGCTTGCCAGCTGCTGTTGGGCGCTGCCTTTGAGGATGTGGCGAACGATGGCGCGGCCCACGGGATTATCGAGCTTCTTCATAAGTGCGCCCGCATCGCCGGCCGAGACAGGCTTGCCCGAGCCGCACAGGTGCACATGCATATTGATGAGGCCGGGCATGAGGTACGCGCCGGCCAGGTCGATGACCTCGGCACCTGCAGGCGCCTGCGCCACAGCACTCGGTCCCACCCACGTGATGACACCGCGCTCAACGGCCACGGCCATATCGGGTTGCGGCTCCATATGCTCCGAGCCATCCAGAATGGTCGCATTGATAAACAACGTAGAACGATCGGCAGACGCCATATCGAGCTCCTCCCCCTCAGAAAACTTGAACATCTGTCCATTGTTATCCAGTGCAGCCCGATTGCCACAGACATATCGGTTAACGGAGGAAAGAGGGGATGTGGGGGACGGAATACGTTGCAGTCCCACCCCAGCGACACCAGGGAAATGTCTCGATCTGTAACAGGTACAGGGTTATTGGGCCCCTTGATGTTACAGATCGAGACATTCGGTCGACGTTTCACCGGCTTGTCTCGATCTGTAACAATTACGAGCTCAAACAGCCTCTAAACGTTACAGATCGAGACAAAACCTCTCAGCGCCCATACCACTGGCATCTCCACTCCTCAGCCAATTCAGCCTGCCGAGGAATACCAGCCAGCCTCATTTTCTCGACCAGCTTCCCCGGGTCTTTGAGTTCGTTAAACGTAAACCGAAGCACCTTATGCCCGAGCATTGTCAGATGAGATTCCCGCTGACGCTCTGTCACGAATGGGTCGACCGACTCCCGACCCTCGCCGTTCTGCAAGGTATACTTCCCCTTTCCGTCGAGCTCGCCGATGACACATGTTCCGTCCTCGAGCCGCCAAAAATAGTCGACACGAAACACCTGGCTCGGATCGAGCGGGTCGCGAAACTCCACCTGCAACTCTGGCACCGGAAAACCGTATGCAATAAAGAACGCCCGAAAACGAGACTCGCCGCCGTTTTCGGACAGCCCGTCCGCATACGACGCGATCACCTGCGCTCTGCGATACCCTCGTCTGCCCTCGCAATCGGAGCGGAGGCGCTCGCACAGACCATCGTGCGATACGCCTCTTGCCCTCAATGCAGAATCGGCAATCGCCAACCCGTACGAAAACGGCGCGCGCAGCGGGCAATCCTCTACCGTGCGCCAAAACGGCGTCGCCCGCACGCCGTCGACTTGTTCAAGCGCACCCGCCGCCTGCGGACGCAACAGCCGGCATCCTGCACTCAGCGGCACCGAGCAACCTGTCTTAACAAGATATCGTGACCCAAGCAGATCATTCGGCACCTCCAGACCCCACAAAAGCGCCGCGTCATAGCCCCAAAACGCCCAATCGGGATGAAATTCCGCAAGCCCTTTGATGGTCCGCAGTGCTCGCTCCGCCGGTGTCAACGTATCCCAATCATGTTGAAAGCAGAACAAATACGGCTCGGGCTCCGCAATGTCATCGGTCCCCACATGACGCCGCAGCCACATGAGCTCGGCATTGTCGTGCGTCACAAGTAGCACGCCTAGTTCAGCCGCCTCCGTGAGCCTGGCAAGCATCCTATTCCGCGCCAACGTGTTGCGAGCCGTATGCTTGTGTTTGAGAACGGTATTAGACACTTCCATCACCACCACATCGGACAAATGGGCCATCGCCGCCGCTGCTGCCGCCGACAAACGTCTCGATCTGTACCAGGTAGACCGGTTTTTTGTCCCTAAACGTTACAGATCGAGACATAAAGACAGAAGGCAAGGCAGGACAACGCCAGGTCCATCCCCTACTCCCACTCCTGCTCGTAGATGTTGAGTGACTTCACGTACCGCCCCTGGGCGCCCATGATGTCGCGGACCAGACGCAAGAAGAAGCTGATGCACGAGGTGTCAAAGCCATCCTGCAGGTCCTCCGGATGCACCGCACCAGGCCCATCGACCGCCGTGTCACTCAGGCGTGCGATGTCATACAGATAGAGTTGTCCCGCCGTCAGCCAGACATCGTCGACGCAGGCGAGGCGCACCGCAATCGCTCCGTCGCTCCAATGCTCCTTTTGCACGATATGCGGGTCGTAGACATCAAAGCGACGGTCGGTGCGCGTGTCCTTCAGCGCGACCATACCAGTCGCAGGATCCTTGTCCAAAATGCCAAAGCGCGAGAAATACTGCGTGTCGCGTACCTGCTCGAGCCGCTTGAGCGAGGCAGGCGAAAGCGATGTCGGCGGCTCTTCAACATACAGCTCGAGCAGCGTCTTGCCATGGCGATAGGGGCGCTCGAAGAGCAGCCAATCGGTAAATGCCATGTTGTAGGCCATGATTTCGTTTTGCGAAGGCTCGGTGCAATAGCTGAGCCACGGGTCGACAATGATCTCGAACTGTTCGCGCGCCGGCTCCAAAAACTGGAACTTCCGCAGCATCCAAAAATGGGCCATGTCGGCAATATCGTTGCCGACGGCTTCAGCCAGCTCTGCTCGGTCAAAAGCGTGGTCAGTCATGGCATCCTCCTCAAACTGATAGACCTCAATTTGAGCTTACGAGGAGGGTGGGCAGCCACGACCAGCGCGGGCAAAATAGGCCTCCGGCTGCAAACCAGATGCTGACCAAACACTTGACGAAAAGCTTGACCGAAAATGCGCACCACAACAAAACAGCAGGTAGACATAGACAGCCAACCCGCCCTTTTGAGCCAGATGCCCGCAGCCACCACAGAAACAACAGGTGGCCACAGCCAAAGAAGTCGACAAATGAACACCCGTACGTCGGCAAACGAGCAAATCGATCGCAAAGAGTGTCCCCAACGACCAGACAAAAAATGACCAGTCATTGGGGATGTTCTTAAATGACTACTTTACAGCTCCAGCGCATCGGCGACTTCGGCTGCGCAGGCCAGGGCATCGGCCATGGCGTTCACCACGAGCGAGCTGCCGTTGCGAGCATCACCGGCAACATACACCGGCGCGGCATCCGCGGCAACGCCGTCGACACGGGCCGCAAGGTGCGAACCCTCGGCAGCCATTACCGGCAGCGGACGACCAGCGGTGGCAACAGGCACGCCCACCGCATCGAACACGCCGTGCTCGGGACCCGTAAAGCCGCAGGCGATGAGCACCAGCTGCGCCGGCACCTCGTGCTCGGAGCCCGCGATGCGCTCGGGCTTTCCCGCCGACCAGTCCAGATCGACCACGCGCAGGCCCGCAGCCGCACCCTTCTTGTCCAGCAGCACCTCGAGGGTATCCACGCCCCAGGCACGCATCTCGCCACCCATCGCAGCGATAGCCTCTTGCTGGCCGTAGTCGGTCTTCTTAACGTTGGGCCACTGCGGCCAGGGGTTGCTCGCCGCGCGCTTATCGGTCGCAGCCGGCAAGAACTCAAACTGGCGCACGCTGCGCGCGCCCTGACGCACGGCGGTACCCACGCAGTCGTTGCCGGTATCGCCACCGCCAATGACCGCAACGTCCAGGCCGCGTGCATCGATGGCAGGCTCGCCGCCATCGAGCACCGAGACGGTCGAAGCCGTCAGGTAGTCCACCGCGTACACCACGCCGGGCGCGTCAATATTCTCAGCAGCCAGTCCACGCGGAGCACGAGCGCCGGCAGCCACCACGACGGCGTCAAAGCCATTGAGCTTGGCCGCCACCGCAGGGTTCGTAACGTCAGCACCCAGCTCGAACACAATGCCCAGCTCACGCATAAGTGCCACGCGACGCTCGACCACAGACTTCTCGAGCTTCATGTTGGGAATGCCGTACATGAGCAGACCGCCCGGGCGGTCGTCGCGCTCAAACACCGTCACGCGGGCGCCGCGACGCGCAAGCTCCCATGCAGCCACCAGACCAGCCGGGCCGGAACCAACCACGGCAACCGTGGGTGCGCCCTCCCCTGCCGGCTCAAAGCGACGCGGGCCGCCGTTGGCCCACTCATGGTCGCTGATCGCACGCTCGTTGTCGTGAATCGTCGTGGGCTGGCCGTCGACCGAGCCCAGGTTGCACGCGGCCTCGCACAGTGCCGGGCACACGCGACTCGTAAACTCAGGCATGGGCGAGGTGAGCGACAGACGCTCGGCAGCCTCGTCCCAGCGGCCGCGGTACACCAGCTCATTCCACTCGGGAATCAGGTTGTGCAGCGGGCAGCCGCTCGGGCGTGCCTTGCCAAAGCTCGCGCCCATCTGACAAAACGCCACACCGCACATCATGCAACGGCTCGCCTGGGCACGACGTGCGTCGTCGTCGAGCTCCACGTACAGCGGATCGAAATCGCGGCTGCGCTCCTCCACGGGGCGAAGCTCGTGGGCCACGCGATCGATATCAAGAAAAGCACCGAGCTTACCCATGGCACTTACGCCTCCTTCTTGGTCGAAGCAACAGAGCTGGCGGCGGCGGGCACAGCACCCGCAGCATCGAAGCGAGCAACATCCGCGGCGCTCGCGCGACCGGTCACAATGTCAAACGCCAGCTCCTCTGCCTGCGCATGTGTCTTGCCCACGGCCTCGGCCCCAGCGACAATCGCCAGCACGCGCTCGTACTCGGTCGGAATGACCTTCACAAAGTGCTTGCTCATCGTCTCAAAGCTGTAGAGCAGCTTAATGCCGCGCGGGCTCTGCGTCGCGTCCACGTGCTCCTGGATGAGCGCACGAATCTGTGCCAGCTCGCCGGCCGTCGGGGCCTTGAGCTCAACGCTCTCGTGGTTCACGCGGGCACTGAGCGTGCCGTACTGGTCAAAGACGTAGGCCACGCCACCCGTCATGCCAGCGGCGAAGTTCTGCCCGACCTCGCCCAGGACGAGCGCCAGACCACCCGTCATGTACTCGCAGCCATGGTTGCCGCAACCCTCGACCACCACCGTGGCACCGGAGTTGCGTACGCCAAAGCGCTGGCCTGCCAGGCCGTTAATGAAGCCGCGACCGCTCGTGGCGCCAAAGAACGCAACGTTACCCACGATGATGTTCTCGTCGAACTTGTAGGTCGCATGCGGGTTGGGGCGCACCGACACCTCGCCGCCCGAAAGGCCCTTGCCAAAGTAGTCGTTGGCGTCGCCGCACACGTTGAGCGTAATGCCACGCGGCAGGAAGGCGCCAAAGCTCTGACCGGCCGATCCATCGCAATCGATGGTGATGGAGCCGGCGGGCAGGCCCTCGGGATGCGCCTTGGTCACCGCGTTGCCCAGGATGGTGCCCACGCAGCGGTTGACGTTGGCGATGTCGGCATGAAAGCGAATCGGGCGCAGGTGCGCACGGGCATCGGCCGTATAGGGCACGAACAGCGTGGAGTCGAGCGTCTTGTCGAGCTCGCTGTCCGCGGCCATCTGCGGCAGGAAGTGACGACCGTCGGCACCCGGAATGTGAGCACCGAACTCGCAGGTCGCACTCGCCAGCACGGGCGTCAGATCGAGCAGGTTGGCCTTACGGTTGCCCGGGACCTCGATCTGGCGCAAGCACTCGGGATGGCCGACCATCTCGTCGACGGTGCGGAAGCCCAGGCACGCCATGACCTCGCGCAGTTGCTCGGCCACAAAGAGCATAAAGTGCTCAACGTGCTCGGGCTTGCCGCGGAAACCGCGACGCAGGCGGCAGTTTTGCGTAGCGATGCCGGCCGGGCAGGTGTCCTGCTGGCAGTCGCGCTGCATGAGGCAGCCCATGGAGATGAGCGGCATGGTCGCGAAGCCAAACTCCTCGGCACCCAGCAGACAGGCGACGGCAACATCGGTGCCGTCCATGAGCTTGCCGTCGGCCTCGAGCACCACGCGGGAGCGCAGGCCGTTTTGCAGCAGCGTCTGCTGGGCCTCGGCAAGGCCGAGCTCCAGCGGCAGGCCGGCATGCCAAATGGAATCGCGCGCCGCGGCACCCGAGCCGCCATTGTGGCCGCTGATCAAGATCTTGTCGGCAGCGCCCTTGGCCACACCGGTGGCGATGGTGCCGACGCCGGCCTCGCTGACCAGCTTGACCGACACGCGCGCGCCGGGGTTGGCGTTCTTAAGATCGAAGATCAGCTCTGCCAGGTCCTCGATAGAGTAGATGTCGTGGTGCGGCGGAGGCGAGATCAGGCCAATGCCGGGCGTGGACTGACGGACCTCGGCGATCCAGGGGTAGACCTTCTTGCCGGGCAGGTGGCCACCCTCGCCGGGCTTGGCGCCCTGGGCCATCTTGATCTGAATCTCGAAGGCGCTGCACAAGTAGCGGCTCGTCACGCCAAAGCGCGCGCTTGCCACCTGCTTGATGGCGGAGTTCTTGGAGTCGCCGTTGGCCAGCGGGGTCTCGCGACGTGGATCCTCGCCGCCCTCGCCGGAGTTGGAACGGCCGTGCAGGCGGTTCATGGCGATGGCCATGCACTCGTGCGCCTCTTTGCTGATGGAGCCATACGACATGGCGCCGGTGTTAAAGCGGCGGACGATGTTGAGCGCGGGCTCGACCTCGTCGAGCGCCACCGGGGTGCGGCCGCTGGCATCAAAGTCGAGCAAGTCGCGCAGGCGCACGGCACGGCCGGTGCGGTGCAGGCGGGCGCTGTACTCCTTAAAGGTGTCGTAGCTGTCCTCATGGCAGGCGGTCTGCAGCAAGTAGACAGTCTGCGGATCGATCAGGTGATCCTCGCCGCCGAGCGGGCGCCACTTGGTTAGACCCAGCGTGGGCAGCTGATCGGGAGCCGGGCTCTTAAGGATAGCGAGCGCAGCGTCGTAGCGCTCGTTTTGCTCGCGCTCGACGTCCTCGACACCCATACCGCCCACACGGCTCACCGTGCCGGCGAAGTACGCGTTGACGAACTCCGGCGTAAAGCCCACGGCCTCGAAGACCTGCGCCGAATGGTAGCTCTGCACCGTGGAGATGCCCATCTTAGACATGATGGAAACGATGCCGGCGGTCGCAGCCTTGTTGTAGTTGTCGATGCCCTGCTCGGCCGTCACGTCCAGGTCGCCGCGTGCTGCCAAGTCGCGGATGCACGCATGCGCATTGTACGGATAGATGCCGCTTGCGGAGTAGCCCACCAGCGCCGCAAAGTCGTGCGGGGACACGGCATCGCCGCACTCCACCACGATGTCGGCAAAGGTACGCACGCCAGCGCGAATCAGGTGGTTGTGCACACAGCCCACGGCGAGCAGCGACGGCACGGGCACCTCGCCCGCAGCGGCACGATCGCTCAGCACCACGATGTTCACGCCGTCGCGGACCGCAGCCTCGACGTCCTCGGCAAGCTGCTTGAGCGCAGCCTGCAGCGCGCCCTCGCCGGCGTCACGGCGGTAGACGGCACGGAAACGGCGAGTCTTAAAGCCCACGCGGTCGATGGCGCAAATGCGGTCGAACTCCTCCTCGTTGAGCAACGGGCGCTCCAAGCGAACCAGCTGGCAGGCCGTACGGGAATCCTCGAGCAGGTTGCCGTGGTTGCCCAGGTAGAGCGTGGTCGAGGTGACCATATGCTCGCGCAGGGCATCGATCGGCGGGTTCGTGACCTGGGCGAACAGCTGATAGAAGTAGTCAAAGAACGAGCGGGTCTTCTTTGACAGGCAGGCCAGCGGCGCGTCGATACCCATCGAAGCGAGTGGGGCCTTGCCCTGCTGGGCCATGGGACGCACGACCTCGTCGACGTCATCCCAGTGATAGCCGAGCTTGGCCATGCGCACGGCCGAGGACACCTCGGCATCCTCGGCGGGCGCGGGCGCGGCGGGCTCATCGAGCGCGTCGACGGCCAGCGTCTCCTCGGCAATCCAATCACGGTAGGGCTTTTCCTTGGCGTAACGGGCGCGCAGCTCGTCATTGTAGATGACGCGCCCGCGGGCAAAGTCGACCTCGAGCATCTGGCCCGGCCCCAGACAGCCGCTCGTCAGGATGTTCTCGGGGCTCACCTCGATGGTGCCCACCTCGCTTGCCAGCATAAAGCGACCGTCGCGCGTCACGTAGTAACGAGCGGGGCGCAGGCCGTTACGGTCGAGGGCGGCACCCAGGGTACGGCCATCGGTAAAGGCGATAGCGGCAGGACCGTCCCACGGCTCCATGAGCATGGACTGGTAGG
>UQYE01000055.1:0-15053 GCA_900545145.1 uncultured Collinsella sp.
GGGTGAAGACCCTGCGGGCGGGCACTCCCATCATCACCGACACGAACATGGCGCTCGCAGGCATAAGCAAGCCCGCGCTCGCGAAGCTCGGCTGCAAGGCCGTGTGCTACATGGCCGACCCTGATGTCGCCGCGGCTGCGCGCGCCGCGGGCACGACTCGCGCCGTTGCGAGCATGGACAAAGCTTGCCGCATCGAGGGTCCGCTCATCGTGGCCGTCGGCAACGCTCCCACAGCACTTCTGCGCCTCGCCGAGCTCATGGACGCGGGGAAGATCGCGCCCGCGCTCGTCGTTGGGGTGCCGGTCGGGTTTGTGAACGTGGTCGAGGCGAAAGAGGAGCTACTCGCGCGACGCGTGCCGGCCATAGTCGCGAGGGGTCGCAAGGGCGGCTCGACCGTGGCGGCGGCCATTATGAACGCGCTGCTCTACCAGATCACGCGCCCAGGCGGCCCGAAGTGACGGCGCTGCGCATCTTCGCCGGCACCACCGAGGGCCGCCTTCTGTGCGAATGGGCGAGCGGGGCGGGCATCCCCGCCCGTGCCTACGCGGCAACAGAGTACGGAGGCGAACTTTTGGGCGAGCTTCCGGGCATCGAGGTGCATGCGGGCAGGCTCGACGATGCCGACATGGAGCGCGAGCTTTCCGGCGCGCGTATCGTCGTCGACGCCACGCACCCCTTCGCTACGCTCGCAAGCGGTAACATCCGGGCCGCTTCGCTCGCCGTGGGTGCACGATGCCTGCGCCTTGCGCGCCCGGTCGAGGCGCTGCCCAAAGGCGTCGTGTCGGTCGCGTCGATCGCCTGCGCGGCGCGCTTTCTCTCCGAGAACCCGGGTCGCGTTCTTCTCACGACGGGGAGCAAGGAGCTTGCTCCCTACACGCGCGTCGCCGATTTCGCGGAGCGCTTCTTTGTGCGTGTGCTCCCGCTGCCCGGTGCTATAACGAAGTGCATCGACGCGGGGTTTTCGCCGTCGCACGTCATCGGTATGCAGGGGCCCTTCACCCGCGAGCTCAACGAGGCGATGCTTCGGCAGGTGGGCGCCCAGTGGCTTGTGACCAAGGACTCGGGAACCGTAGGCGGCACGGCCGAGAAGCTCGCC
This sequence comes from uncultured Collinsella sp., assembly GCA_900545145.1. GTDB lineage: Bacteria > Actinomycetota > Coriobacteriia > Coriobacteriales > Coriobacteriaceae > Collinsella. The sequence continues at coordinate 1,097 of UQYE01000055.1, forward strand.
GCAGCGCGCGCCGTGGGAGCGCGCTGTATCGTGGTCACCCGTCCCGCCGAGGGAGGCGGGGCCCTTTCGCTTCGGGAAGTGGAAGACGCGCTCTTACGGGAGTTCGCGCGCTAGGCGCTCGCCGCGCCTGCGAGGAGGATCGCCTCGAGCAAGCTCGACCCGTACAAGCCCGTCATCCACCAATAGCTCGAGGACGCCCGGAACTGGCGCAAACAGCCCTTCAATAAGTTGCGGTGAAATAGTGTCTGTTTTTGCTGCTAGATAGCATACTCAGTCCCTAAATCACCGTAACTTGTCGGTGGTGGCTTACTGGTAGCGTAGGCACTCCACCGGGTCGAGCTTTGCCGCGCGTCGAGCGGGGTAGAAGCCAAAGATTACGCCGATGCCGACGGAGACGGCGAAGGCCAGCAGCACCGTGGCGATTGAAAAACTCGGTGTGATTTGCCCGCTGGCACCGAGCTCGCCAAGAATCCCGGATCCGGAGGCAAACATCGCGAGGCCCCAGGCCAGCAGATAGCCTATCAGGACACCCAGCAGGCCACCGGTGACGCACAGCGCCGAGGACTCGGCCAAAAACTGCGCGGTGATATCGCGACGACTGGCGCCCAGAGCGCGACGGATGCCGATCTCGCGGATGCGCTCAGTCACGTTGGTGAGCATCATGTTCATAATGCCGATACCGCCGACAAGCAGCGAGATACTGGCGACAGCACCCATGATGAGCGAGAAGGCGCCCATAAAGGAATTGAGGGAGTCGATAGCGCTTTTCATGGAGGTCGCCGATACACTGTCGTACTCATCATCCTCCGCGATACCCTTCATCGCGCGCACCTTGGACTCGATGGTCTTGCAGAGCTCATCCATGTCCGTGCCCTCGGCGGCAAGTGCCGTCACGCTGGGGAATGAAGGATTCTCGTCGCCAAATAGGCCGGAGATGGTTTCGCGTGGCATATACAAAGTGAGCGAGCCCATGGAGTCGCTGCCGCCATCAATCACGCCTACAATCTGCACCTCGCCGTTGGACACTTTGATGGTTTTTCCCAGCGCATCCTGTTCGTTGCCGTAAAGCTGATCGGCGCCGCCGCGGCTGATGAGCGCCACGCGCGAGCCTGCCTTTGACTCGACATCGGTGTAGGTGCGCCCCGCAACGAGCTTACTGGCACCCACGGCGTCGAGCATGTCGCTATCGACACCCTGTGCCATGACGGTATAGCTTTTATCGCCGGTCTTGTACTCGGTATACGCGCTTTTGACAATGCCGATCTGTTCTATCTGCGGCACCAGTTTTTTAAGCTTCTGGACGTCAGAATCAGAGAGTTCTTGGGACGAATAGATCTGAACCATGCGAGCTGCGTTGAGGCCCAGGCTGTTGACCAAGCTGTTTTGGATGCCGCCGATGAGCGAAGTCATGGCAATGACCGAGGCGATGCCAATGACGATGCCAAGGATGGTGAGCAGGCTGCGCCCCTTGTTGGCCTCGAGCGAGTGAAGGGCTTCCTGGATAAGATCGCGGGCGCTCATGCCATCACTCCTTTCGGCGGGTTGGCGGAGGCGGAAATCATGGGCAGGCTATCTACGGCGCTGCGTAGGGTCCGCGGTGCATGCGGAATATACGCGCCGTCGTGAATGCGACCGTCGCGGATGGTCACGGCACGGTCGGCCTGGGCGGCGATGCCGGGGTCGTGTGTGATGAGTACGATGGTCTTGCCGCGCTCCTGGAGCTTGTGGAAGGTTTCCATGACGAGCGCTCCCGTGGCGGAGTCCAGGTTGCCCGTCGGCTCGTCGGCCAAAATGATGGGTGGATCGTTGACAAGGGCGCGCGCGATGGCGACGCGCTGCATCTGTCCGCCCGATAGCTCCGATATACGATGGTCCCAATGGTCGACCGGAAGCGTGACGGCTTGCAGCGCGTGTACGGCGCGCATCTCGCGCTGGCTGCGCGGCACATTGGTGTAGGACAGCGGCAGCATGACGTTTTCGATCACCGTCAGGCGCGGCAGCAGATTAAAGCTCTGAAAGACAAAGCCGATGCTCAGCGCTCGCACCTCGGTGAGCTCGTCATCGTCGAGCTCGGCGACGTTGAGCCCTTGCAGGAAGTAATCGCCCGCCGTCGGTTTGTCCAGGCAGCCCAGGATGTTCATGAGCGTCGACTTGCCCGAGCCCGAGGGGCCGGTGATGGCGACGAACTCACCGGGGTTCACCGCCAGGCTCACGTTGTGCAGGATGTGGGCGCAACCGGCCTCGCTCTCAAAGATGCGGTGCACGTTGCGGATGTCGATGACGGGACGCATTACTTGCCCTCGTCGGCAGACATATTGTCGCCGCCGTCTGCCGTCATGCCTGTGCCGGTATCCGTCACGATGGTGTCGCCGTCGCGTAACTTGGTAACCGGGACGTCTGGATTGATCTCGTTGCCCTGGTCGTCGCGCTTGACCTGCGTCTTACCGACTACAGCCTCGTTGTCGTTTTGCGTCACGACGGTCACCTTCACGCGGCGCGTCTTCTTGCCTTCCGAATCGGTGGCCAGATTGACGTAATAGTGCTCGCCATCTTCGGTCATCAGCGCCATGGTCGGCACCATCACCACGTCGTCGAGCTTCTCGGTCACTACCGAGACCTCGGCAGTCATACCCGGCTTAAGGCGACTGTCAGGTGCTTCGATGAGGATGTCGACGTTAAAGGTCACGCTGCCGCCGCTCCCGGAGGAGGAGTCGGAGTTTGCCACCGAGGCGATAGCCGTGACGGTGCCCTGGCTCACGATATCGGGAAACGCGGGGTAGGTCACGTTGGCGCATTGGCCCACGGCAATTTTGGCGATATCCTTTTCGCCCACCTGAACCGTCACCTTCATCTTGGACAGGTCGGCGATCTGCATGCACTGCTTGCCGCCGCTCGTATCGCTTTCGCCCATGATCATGCCGCCTGTTACCGTGGCGCCCACCTTGGCGTTGAGCGCCACGATGCTGCCCGAGCTCGGGGCCGTGACCGTACGGCTGGCGGCCTTGGCGTTCGCCTGATCGAGGTTTGCCTGGGCCGATGTGAGGCTGCGCTGCGCGGCCGATACGGCGTTCGTGTCCGCTGATGCGGCGGTGATGCCAGCCGCTGCGGAACCTCCGTCGACGTCCGTCGTTGGGTTGGCCTGCGCAGCAGCTGCGGCTTTCTTCGCGTTGGCGAGGTCTTCTTGAGCGGCTGCAACTGCACGCTGCGCCTCGGCAACGTTGCGATCGAGCTCGTCGTTTTTAATGGTCATAAGCACGTCGCCCTCGTTGACGGATTGGCCTGCCTGCACGTTGATCGAATCGACCGTGCCGTCGACAGAAGGGGAGACCACTGAGGACGAAATGGGTTTGAGCTGGCCTTTTGCCTCGACCGTTGTGCTAAACGTGCCCTCGGTCACCATGTCGGTCACAGGCCCGCTATCGCCCTGTGGCTGCGCATTGATAACCAGGGTTGCGACAATGGCAATGAGCGCGATGGCACCTACGACGCCGACGGCAATACCGCGTCGAATCAGCTTTTTGCGTCGACGTTCGGCACGTTTTGCCTTGAGCTTGGCATATGCCTCTTCATCGGAAATATCGGCCGTATCGTTCGTGCGTCCGTTCTGCTTGTCGGCATGTACGTCTGTAATCAGAGGAATCGTTTCGGTGGCACCTTCGGGCGTGTGCTCGGTATCATCCGGGCCCGGGGCGATCGTGGGGACATTCGGCATAGCGTCTCCTTTATAGATAGAACCTCGATAAGTATATTCGCCCATCGTTTGGGGTGGGCGCATAGGACGGTTTCTTTCGGAACTGTTAGATTGTTTGCATCGGTTCCACGTTGTATTAATGCGCGCGTTGCACTACGAGTGGACAACCACGCACAGACCGACTTTGATGCAATCGTGCAGCGCCTTGGCGTCGGCTAGGCGCAGGTTAATACATCCGTGGCTACCGCACCACTTGTAGGAGTTGGGGTCGTCGAAACTCTTGTCGTTTTGCCACGTTGCATCGTGGAAACCGACCATGTTTCCCTCAAACGGCATCCAATAGCTGACCGGGCTCTCGTATTTGGGCTTGCCGGTCTCGGGGTCCTTGGCACCGATAAGCTTGCTGGCGCCATTGTTGCTGTTGATCTGCCAAACGCCTTCGGGGGTGGCGTCCTCTCCCGGCTTGCCGGAGATAAAGTTGGCCTCCCACACGATATTGCCGCTCTCGTCGTAGTAGCGCGCGTGCTGCTCGGACAGATCGACATCGACGTATGCCTTCCAGTCGGGCTCTCCCTTTGCAGTAAAGGTGTCGGCCTTCTGGGAGTACTTGATCTCGATTTCGCCGGTCTGTTTGTTGTTAATGGCGTCCTCGACCTGCTTGGCGAGCGAGCTGCTGTCGATGGACCAACCAAAGTCGCCGCCTTCGACGGCGCATTGCTTGCCATCGGCGCGCGTCCACCAGCGAGTGGAGCCCACGGTATTGAAGCCGTTGGCAAGCTCGGCTGCCCAGCTGCTGATCTGCGACGTATCGAGTGTGGGGTTGGCCGGATCGGCAAAGCTGATCCACTGCAACACGGAGCCGCCATCAACCTTGCCGGCATCCTCGCCGTTGAGCTTGAGGGTCACGTTTACGCCCAGGAAGTTGTTGGCGGCATCGCATGCGGCCTGAATCTGATCATCGGTCAGCGTTCCATTGAGCGGTTCATAGGCATCGTTGCCGAGCTTGGAAAGGTCTACGGTCTCGGACAGCGAGGCAAGCTCGAGCTCGGCATACTTAATGACATGCTCGCGGTCGAGTTTTTCGTTGGAGCGCGCCTTCTCGACGGTAAACTTGCCGGCCTGCTCGTCATAGGAGCTATTGGCCTCGAACGTGCCCGAACGCCCCTCGTTAAACTCGTCGATGGCGGCGCCCAGATCCTGCTCAAACTGCTTTTGGTCAAAAGTGTCGGAGAGCATGGACAGGTCGACGTCTTGATCAAGATCGACTTCGTTGGAGGTAGCGGTTGTTTTGGTCTTTCCGCTTAAGGATTCCACAAGGCGGACCGGCCATACAAAGGCTTCGTTGTGGCTGATGATCTCTTTTGCGGCAGCTTCGCCGTCGACGATGGGCTCATCGGACTCGGGCTGATACGTCCAGCTAAAGTCATCGCCTGTCACGGTGAGCTTATAGTGCTTCCATGCCGAGTTGACCTTGGTGGCGGCAGACGAAGCGTTGGAGAACGAGACGTCGACGCCGGCGATGGTGGTGTTGGGGTAGGCTAGCTGGGAAAACGCTACGACGCCTACGATATAGACAATGACGATAAGACCCAGGACGACAAAGAGCGTCGTCTTTTTGCCCGACTTATTGTTCTCGGCGGGTTTGCGCGCGGGGTCGCGATCGCCTCGACCGTGCACGTGGGGCTGCTTGGGCGCATTGCCGTTTGCCTGGCGCTGCTGACGTGGCTGACGCTGCTGGTTCGGGCGTTGGGAAGCGTTTGCCGCACCACGCTCCTGACCGTGGCTCGGCGCGATAGGACGCGGCGACTGAACGCCACCGGTGTGCCTGCTCGGCTGCTGCGGATCGGGAATCAGTTGAGTTCGATCGTTTTGCGACATCGTATGCATATCCTTCGAATTTCGCCTTGCGGCTCATCGTGTTTTTACTGGGCTTGCATTATAGCGATTACCTAGTTGTTTGTGGTACGGAAACGGTGGCATTCAAAAGAGGTGGGACATTTGTCCCACTATCGAGTCGTTCTTGGTCACTACCCGCACACACCGCATTTTGCACAGGCCGAAAGTGCGGCCGGAGCCTGTGCGATGCCGCCCTTTGCCGTCTCGCGCAGCGTGGCCGGCAACGCGTGGCCCACGGAGAGCATGACGTGCGCCATCTGGTCAAACGGCACCAGGCTCTTAATGCCGGCGAGGGCGAGTTGTGCGGAGCTAAAGGCGGCTGCCACGCCGATGGCGTTGCGGTTTTGGCAGGGCACCTCCACGAGGCCACCGACGGGGTCACAAACGAGGCCCAGCAGATTACTCAGCGCGATGGAACTGGCGTCGAGCGCCTGCTCGGGTGTGCCGCCGAGCATCTGCACTAGCGCGGCGGCGGCCATGGCGGCCGCACTTCCGACCTCGGCCTGACAGCCGCCCTCGGCGCCGGCAACGCAGGCGCTCGTGGTGAGGTTGAGGCCGATGGCGGCGGCGCAGTAGAGCGCGTCCATCACCTGCTCGTCGTCGAGCTGCAGGTGGTCGGCGAGTGCCAGCACACAGCCGGGGACGACGCCCGCGGATCCTGCCGTCGGAGCTGCGACGATTACGCCCATCGTGGCCGAGCGCTCGAGCACGGCCATGGCGCGGGCCACGGCATCGGTCTGAACGGGGCCCATCAGGCTTGCACTCAAATCGTTGCGGCTGGTGGCATCGACCAGTTTGGCCTCGCCGCCGATAAGCCCACCGAGCGATCGCTGCGGGTTGGCGATGGGGGCCGTGGTCTCCTCGCGCATGACGTCGAGCACGCGGCGCATGGCGGCGACGGCGTGGGCCTCGCCGGTCAGGCGCGCCTCGCGAACGGCCATGACGGCGCCGATGCTGAGCCCCAGTTCCTCGCACGCATCGAGCAGCTGCTCGCCGTCGTCGAAGATTTCCTTGGCCGAGACGCCGGGGGAGAGCGACGAAGCAGAACCGGGGAGCTCGATAAAGGTCGCGTAATCGACATTGTCGAGCTTACGCAGCATCGGGACAACAGTGTCGTCGGGCGCGCCGTCGGTCTCAAAGACGGAGTAGGCCTGGCCGCCCACTTCGGTGCGGTAGGTGCGGCAGAAGGCGATGTTCACGTGTGCGTAGGCGAGCAGGTTGGTGAGCGCGGCGAGCACGCCGGGGACGTCCTTGTGCGCCACGAAGAGCGTTGAGTACATGCCCGAGATGTCAACGCCGACGCCGTTAATGCGGCTGATGCGCATCTTGCCGCCGCCCAGGCTCTCACCGCGGACCTGTGCCGTCGCACCCGTGTCGTCGACCATGTCAATGTCGACGGTGTTGGGGTGGATGGAGGCGTCGTCGCCCTTGATGTCAAAGTGATATTCGAGGCCCTGCTCGCTTGCGAGGTCAAAGGCCTGCTTGATGTTCTCGTCATCGGTGTCGAGGCCCAGGATGCCCGCGACGAGCGCACGATCGGTGCCGTGGCCGCGGTAGGTGTGGGCAAAGGAGTTCCACAGGCCAAAGGTGACCTTAGTGATGCGGCCTTCCAGCAGGCTGGCGGCAACTTGGGCGCACCGCAGGGCGCCGGCGGTGTGCGATGAACTGGGGCCGACCATGACGGGGCCCAAGATCTCGAATGCCGAGGTCGTAGCTAGTGTTTGCGGCTTGCCTGCCATATGCGCTCCTGTTCTATCCCGTCGTTCCGAGGGCTTTGGTATTTGGTCGCCTGCTCTACAGTCCTGGCTCGCACGGAGGCCACATTAAGTGGCCTCCGGCTCGTGCGGAACTCGCGATCGACCAAATACCAAAGCCCTCGGAACTTAGGATACATGGTAGGGGCACGCTTGCTGCAAAATTCATCAGCTGGGAACCTATTCTGCGTCCCAGGTCGGCTCATCTTCACCACCGGTTAATAAAAAAGAGGTACCGGTTGGTCCGGTACCTCTTTTGGTGCGTTTCGATTTGGCTGTAGCTTTTGCCGCTAGCTTACAGGCCGCAGGCTGCTTTGAGTTCTTCGACTCGGTCGGTTTTTTCCCAGGTGAAGTCGGCGTCTTCGCGGCCGAAGTGGCCGTAGGCTGCCGTCTTTTCGTAGATGGGGCGACGCAGGTCTAGGTCGCGGATGATTGCGCCTGGGCGCAGGTCGAAGGTCTTCTCGACGGCCTCGACGATCTTGTCCTCGGCAACATGCGCGGTACCGAAGGTGTCGACCATGATTGAGAGGGGCTTGGAAACGCCGATGGCGTAGGCAAGCTCGACTTCGCAGCGGTCGGCCAGACCGGCGGCGACCACGTTCTTAGCGACCCAGCGCGCGGCATACGCGGCGGAACGGTCGACCTTGGTGCAGTCCTTGCCGCTAAAGGCGCCGCCGCCGTGACGGCCGTAGCCGCCGTAGGTGTCGACGATGATCTTGCGGCCGGTGAGGCCCGTGTCGCCCATGGGGCCGCCCACGACAAAGCGACCGGTGGGGTTCACGTAGATGTCCGCGTTGTCCCACGGCATGTTCTCGGCGGCCATGACCGGGGTGATGACGTGTTCGATGAGGTCGGCCTTGATCTTGCCCATGTCCTCAATCTCGGCGGCGTGCTGCGTGGAGATGACGATGGTCGTGACCTCCACGGGCTTACCTTCCTCGTAGCGCACCGTGACCTGGGTCTTGCCGTCGGGGCGCAGGTAGGGCAGGGTTCCGTCATGGCGCACGGCAGCCAGGCGCTCGGCCAGGCGGCTTGCCAGGTAGTGCGGCATGGGCATGAGGGTCTTGGTTTCGTTAGAGGCATAACCGAACATCATGCCCTGGTCGCCGGCGCCGATCAGGTCAATCGGGTCGGTGGTGGCGCCGGTCTGGGTCTCGAAGGACTCGTCAACGCCCTGGGCGATATCGGGCGACTGCTCGTGGATGAGGCTCATAACGCCGCAGGTGTCGCAGTCAAAACCGAACTTGGCGCGGTTGTAGCCAATGCGGCGGATGACGCCGCGGGCGATTTCCTGTACGTCGACGTAGGCCTGGGTGCGAATCTCGCCGGCGACGATGACGGTGCCGGTGGTCACGAGGGTCTCGCAGGCGCAGCGGACGTTCTCCACGTTGGCAGGCACGCCGTTGGGGGCGATGTAGCCCTGCTCCTGGAGCTCTATTTCTTTGGCGAGGATTGCGTCGAGGACGGCGTCACTGATCTGGTCAGCGATCTTATCGGGATGACCTTCGGTCACCGACTCCGACGTAAAAACAAAGGACCCGTGTTGGGGTGGAATGGAACGAAGTTCTTCTGACATGATTGTCCTTTCAAAAACGTGTCCCGGCGACCGTTACCATTCCGCCGGGCTCTCTATGCAAGGGCACATCATAGCGCGTAAATCAAACATTCACACCCTTTCCGCACCTACTCATTGGGGACAGACTTAAATGACCAGCCTTACCTAAGTGTCGACAGGTTGCCCAAAGACTGATCATTTAAGTCTGTCCCCAATGACTGGGTCGGTGCCCTTTGTGCGGAGGTTGCTTTGATGCTTTATACTGGTGCGGTTAGACATCCATCCTGCAATCGAGGAGATTTCCATGGCATCAGACGTTCGCGTCCGCTTTGCACCCTCACCGACGGGCAAGCTGCACATCGGCGGCGCCCGCACCGCTATCTATAACTGGGCTTTCGCCCGTGCTAACGGCGGCACGTTCATCCTGCGCATCGACGACACCGATCCCACCCGCTCCACCGACGAGAACACGCAGATCATCCTGCGCGCCATGCGTTGGCTGGGCCTGGACTGGGACGAGGGTCCCGAGGTAGGCGGCGACTTTGGCCCCTACGCCCAGACTGAGCGCCTGGACCTGTACAAGCAGGCCGCCCAGAAACTTTGGGACGAGGGCAAGGCCTATCCCTGCTTCTGCACCAAGGAGCAGCTCGACGCCGACCGCAAGGCCGCGCAGGAGCGCAAGGACCCCTTCCAGGGCTATCAGCGTCGTTGCCGCGATCTTGATCCCGAGGAGGCCCGCCGCCGCATCGAGGCCGGCGAGTCCTACGTCCTGCGCATCAGGGTGCCCGAGGACCGCGGCGACGTCGTCATCCACGACGCCGTTCACGGCGAGGTGACCTTCGACGCCAAGGAGCTCGACGACTTTGTCATCTTCCGCTCCGATGGCACGCCCACGTACAACTTTGCGACCGTCGTCGACGACGCCATGATGAAGATCACCCATGTCATCCGCGGCGACGACCACCTGTCCAACACCCCGCGCCAGGTCATAGTCTACGAGGCCCTCGGCGCGCCCGTGCCCACGTTCGCCCACATCTCCATGATCCTGGGCGCCGACGGCAAGAAGCTCTCCAAGCGCCACGGCGCAACTTCGGTGGAGGAGTACCGCGACGCCGGCTACCTTTCCGACGCCTTCGTCAACTACCTGGCGCTGCTCGGCTGGTCGCTCGACGGCGAGACCACGATCATCCCGCGCGATGTTCTTGCTAGCAAGTTCTCGCTCGACCGCATCTCCAAGAACCCGGCGACCTTCGACCCCAAGAAGCTCGACTGGGTCAATGCCGAGTACATCAACGGCATGTCCGATGCCCAGTTTGCCGACGAGATCATGGTCCCCGAGCTGCACGAGGCGGGTCTCATCGAGGGCAACGTCGAGTACGGCGAGGATTGGATCGATGCGCTTGCCGCCATCGTCAAGCCGCGCACCAAGATGCCGGCCGACGCCGTGACCGTCGCCGCTCCCATCTTTGCTACCGCCGAGACGCTCGAGTATGACGAGAAGTCTGTCAACAAGGGCCTGGCCAAGGAAGGCATGGGTGCCATCCTGGACGCCGCCAAGGCCGCGCTCGAGGGCGTGGACGAGTGGACTGCCGAGGCCATCGACGCCGCGCTTGAGCCGCTGCCCGAGCAGATGGACCTTAAGAAGCGCGTGGTGTTCCAGGCCGTGCGTGTGGCCGTTTGCGGCAACATGGTGAGCCCTCCGCTGGGCGAGACCATGGCACTCGTCGGCCGCGACGACTGCCTGGCGCGCATCGACCGCGCCCGCACGATGGCGCTGTAGTCGCTGCGCAAACGTTTGTATCCGAGCCCCGTTCACCCGAGCGGGGCTCTTGTTTCTGTAGACGTATGGGATAGGAGGTGCTGGGGCCATGGCCGAGCAACTTTCGCTGTTTGGTTCGCCAGAACCGGAGGAAGCTCCGAAGTCCGCGGCTCCTGCCGCCGCCCCGGCGCAGCCCGAGCCCGCACCCGAACCCGTCGCCGCCTATGCGAGCGTAGTCCTCGACATCCCGACGCGTGCACTGTCCGAGCCGTTTGCTTACGGCATTCCGCAGTCACTCGCCAACGATGGTCAGATCGGCTCCACCGTCCTAGTTCATTTTGGCAACCGTGCGGCCGCGGGCTACATCGTCGACATCGCGCCCGAGCTGGCCGACCTGCAAGGTTACGACGCTCTCGATCCCGCGCGTATCAAGCCTATCGAGGCTATCCTCAGCAAGCCGCTCTTTACCGCAGAGGCCGCCCGTATCGCACGCTGGATGAGCCGCGAGTACGTCGCAACGCTTTCCGAGTGCCTGCGCCTGTTTTTGCCCCCGGGTGGAAGCCCGCGCGTGGTCAAGGGCGACGACGGCGTGTGGACGGTTGAACGTCCCGCCGTCAAGCCTATCCAAAACCGCTGGGTCATGCTCACGCCCGAGGGCTTTGACTATACGCCGCCCAAGACCGCGGTCCGCCAGCGCCAGCTCATCGAGGCACTGCGGTGCGGCCCGGTCACGACGCGTGACCTCAACCTGCTCTATAACAGCATGTCGGCTACCATCAAGGCGCTCGAAAAACGCGGCGTCGTGGTGGTGGAGGAGCGCCGTGCGTGGCGTGGCTGCAATGAACAGACCACGCTCTCCTCGGCAAGCGGCAAAGCGCCGGTCTCCCTTACCAGTGGCCAGCAGCAAGCACTTGCTCAGATCGAGCGTGCCCGTCTGGACGCTCATGGCGACGTGGTGCTGGTAGACGGCGTCACCGGCTCAGGCAAAACCGAGGTCTACCTCTCCGCCATCGAGCGCGTGCTCGCAGCCGGTCGCTCTGCCTGCGTGCTGGTGCCCGAGATCTCACTGACGGCCCAGACCGTCGGCCGCTTTCGCTCGCGCTTTGGCGAGACGGTCGCGGTTTTCCACTCGCGTCTTTCGGCTGGCGAGCGTCTGGACCAGTGGGATATGGTCGCCAGCGGTGCGGCCCGCGTGGTGGTCGGCGCCCGCTCGGCTCTCTTTTGCCCGCTCAGCGACTTGGGCCTCATCATCATCGACGAGGAACACGAGACAAGTTACAAGCAGGGCTCCAGTCCGCGCTACCACGCGCGCGAGGTGGCGGCCGAGATGGCGCGGCGCTATCGCTGCCCGCTCGTGTTGGGCTCTGCCACGCCTTCTGCCGAGGCCCTCGACCGCTGCCGCCGCGGCATGTATAACGGTGCCACCTGGACGCGTGTCGAGATGCCCGAGCGCCCCGGACACGCCGTGCTGCCTACGGTCCGCATTGCCGACCTGCGTCGCGAGTTCGCACACGGCAGCCGCTCCATGTTCTCAAAACCCTTGATGGAGGGATTGGAGCGTGTGGTCGAGCGCCGCGAGAAGGCCGTGTTGCTGCATAACCGCCGTGGCTTTGCGCCATTCCTGATGTGCCGCGAGTGCGGCTGCGTCCCCACCTGCAACCACTGCTCCACAGCGCTTACGTATCACGAGCGCACACACACGCTGCAGTGTCACACATGCGGATCCTCCTGGCGCGTGCAGCCGTATCCCGCGCCCACGAGTCGTTGCCCCAAGTGCGGCAGCCGCTACCTGGCAAAAATGGGCCTGGGCACGCAGCAGATCGAGGACGCTCTGCACCAGTTGCTTCCCGAGGACGTTGCCATCATTCGCATGGATGCCGATTCCACGTGTGGCAAGGATGCGCACAAAAAGCTGCTCGAGCAGTTCGATGCGGCGGATTGCGCCGTGTTGCTGGGTACCCAGATGATCGCTAAAGGTCTCGATTTTCCCGAGGTCACGCTCGTGGGCGTGGTCAATGCCGACTTCGCCCTCAAGCTGCCCGATTTCCGCGCAGGGGAGCGCGCCTACGATTTACTGGAGCAGGTCGCCGGCCGTGCCGGTCGCGGCGATCGTCCCGGTGAGGTAATCATCCAGACCTACCTGCCCGAGGATCCGGTCATTCGCGCCGTCGCTAAGCACGACCGTTCGATCTTTACCGACTACGACCTGGACCAGCGCCGCGACGCCCTGTATCCACCGTTCGTGCGTCTGGTCAACATTTTGGTGTGGTCGGCGAACCGAGACGACGCGCAAGACTACATCGGCCGCATCGCCAAGCTCCTCAAGCGTCGCTGGCATGCCGCCGCGCCCGATTTTTTGCGGGCAGGGAGTGCCGTGCCGCAGGTGCTGGGCCCGGCTTCGTGTGTAATCGAGAGAGCCAAGGACCGTTACCGCTTCCATCTGCTTGTGAAGTCGCCCGTGGGGTACCATGTCTCTGATGATATCGACGCCTGCCTCAAAGAGGTGGGCTCCGTGCGCGGCGTGAGCGTGAGCGTTGACGTCGACGCCTATGATTTGATGTAACAACCTGAAAGGATGGCCATGGAAGCCAACGGAATCGTACTGTCGCCCGACCCTCGTTTGCGCCAGGAGTGCGCCGTCATCGAGGAGATCACCCCGGCGATCGAGGCGCTTGCCGAGAAGATGAAGAAGATGATGTTCGAGAACGGCGGCTGCGGCCTGGCTGCTCCGCAGATCGGCGAGCTTATTCAGCTCGTCACCATCGACTGCGACTACAGCGACAAGAACGACTACGACCCGTACGTGCTCATCAACCCTGTCATTGTTGAGCAGAGTGACCATTTGGTGCCGTTTAGCGAGGGCTGCCTGTCTATCCCCGGGATTAGCTGCGAGATTGAGCGTCCCGACCATGTCGTCGTCGAGGCGTATGATCTGGACGCCAACCTGATTCGTTATGAGGCCTCGGGCGATCTGTTCTGCGTGTGCCTGCAGCACGAGATCGACCACCTGCACGGCAACACCATGTTCGAGCGCCTTAAGCCCATGCAGAGGCTCAAGGCCGTCAAGGAGTACCAGGACGCCCTGGCCCGCGGCGCTCGACCGGGCGAGACGGAGTAGGGCCCACCGTCCCCGGTGCTGAGCGCCCACATATCATCCCGTGCTCAAACATTCTCGCTTTGCTGCGAAACTGCGCGCGGGACGATATGTGGGCGCTCAGCACCGGGGACTGCGTTGTTCTGGCTCGGTTCGCCCGGGTGCCGTCGGGCCAGGGATGGGCGTCTTCGCTGATGGGTGCTTTGCT
>UQYE01000056.1:0-14491 GCA_900545145.1 uncultured Collinsella sp.
GGCGGCTGATCCGGTCCGACCGGGCCGCGCGGCAAGGAGATATATTGCCAGACCGCGAAGCCCTGTGGGACGTCAATTCCACTCTTCACAAGTCCTACACAACATATTGCTTTCTATAGGTAATAGAAAGACTGGTGCGGATCTTCCGCACGTATCAGATGATGACCCTTTGGTTCAGGAATATATAGAGATCGGTCACCTATAAGTGTTTATCTACCCGCGCTTTTAGCAATGAAAACCGCGCTTCAGATAAAAAGAGGGAGCGCCGCGCACAACGCGACACTCCCCTAGCGATTCAAGAGAATCTATTAGGCCTCGAGAGCCTTCTTGGCGATGGTAGCCAGCTCGTTGAAGGACTCGATGTCCTCGTAAGCCATCTGAGCCAGGACCTTGCGGTCGAGCTCGATGCCGGCAACCTTCAGGCCGTGCATGAACTGAGAGTAAGAAATATCGTTCAGGCGAGCAGCAGCGTTGATACGAGTGATCCAGAGAGAACGGATCTCGCGCTTCTTGTTGCGGCGATCACGATACTGATACTGCAGGGAGTGCTGGACCTGCTCTTTAGCATGCTTGTAAGTACGCGAAGCGGCACCGTAGTAACCCTTCGCACGGTGCATAACGGTACGGCGCTTCTTCTTGGCGGCAACAGCGCGCTTAATACGTGCCATGTTCTATCAACTCCTAGACGGTAAAACGAAAAACGGGAACGCGAACTTAGGCGAGACGCGACTTGATGACCTTGCGGTCGGCAGCGGCGATCTCGGTCTCCTGACGGAAGCCACGCTTACGCTTGGTGGACTTCTTGCTCAGGATGTGGCTCTTGAAAGCCTTGGCGCGCATAAGCTTGCCGGTACCAGTCTTGCGGAAACGCTTCTTGGTGCCGCTGTGGGACTTCATCTTAGGCATGAAATACTCCTTAATCGGTTACAGAACACTAGTTACTTGGTATCGCTTGCCGCTTTATCCTCATCGAAGGCGCCCTTAATCGGGGCGAGCAGCATAAGCATGTTACGGCCTTCCATCTTAGGCTTGGACTCGACCGTAGCGTAAGGCTTGAGATCCTCGGCGAGACGCTCGAGAACGTTAAGGCCCTGCTCCGGGTGAGCCATCTCACGGCCGCGGAACATGATGGTGATCTTAACGCGTGCGCCCTTCTTGAGGAAACGCAGAACGTGGCCCTTCTTGGTCTCGTAGTCGCCAACGTCGATCTTGGGTCGGAACTTCATTTCCTTGACCTCGACCTTGGACTGGTTCTTACGAGCAGCCTTGGCCTTCATGGCCTGCTGGTACTTGAACTTACCGTAGTCCATGACCTTGCAGACCGGCGGCTCCGCGTTGGGAGCGATCTCGACCAGGTCGAGACCCTGATCGTCGGCGACGCGCTGGGCATCGCGGATGGCGAACAGGCCGAGCTGAGAGCCATCGACGCCAATCAAACGACACGAAGATGCAGTGATCTCGTCGTTGATGCGGGTGTCATCAGACTTAGCTATTTTCCCTACCTCCATTCATAAAAAAATAACCCGGCGCTTCTCAGCAACCAGGTCGTACACATAGACTTCCTCGATTTGAGGAAGGGAATCTAAGTTGTATGACCAGTCAGCTGCTCATTGGCGCCAAAAGGTGGGAACCCTCAGGTTCCTCTTCAGGGCATTGCGGGAACAACGCCTTGCGAATAATAACACGTACAGCGCGTTATCACATTACGTACACGAAAAAGGGGGCCTTGACCCCCTTGAACGCTCGCTTGCATGAATGGTGCCCGAGGCGAGACTCGAACTCGCACGTTGTTGCCAACGGTGGATTTTGAGTCCACTGCGTCTGCCAATTCCGCCACTCGGGCACGCAATGCGTGAGTTAGTTTATCACAGCTTTCTACCGATTAGTCCGAAAATGGAACTTCGAGCATTTCGATGAGTTCGACCGTGCGGAGCATCTCGCGCCGACGGCATCCGCGACCGTCGACCGAAGCCTCACCCATCTGGTTATCGTAAGGGTCCTCGCGCATGCCGTCGAAAGAGGGCTCAAACTCTGCCTGGAATCGATTGTTGGCCACCATACGCCACGGGTCGAGATTGCCAAAGTAGTGACGGCGGCGCCACTCCTCCCCCATCCTGCGAGCAGAAGATCCAAATGACACGTCGGCGTTGAGCCATCCGGTCTGCGGCGTATAGAACTCTGCCCAGTCGTGCGACCCCACCGAATCGGGCGCAACATACAGGCCGCTCTGCCAACGGGCAGGCACGCCCGCGATACGGCACATGGTGATAAACGTGAGCGCCATAACGCCGCAATCGCCGCGGAGCGAATGCGCGCAGTCATCGGCAATAGATCCCAAAAGCAAGTACGGCGGCTGATAGCGATAGTCGATGTACTGCGTCAGGTAATCATAGATAGCACGGGCGCGATCGAGCGGATCCTCGAGCCCGTCAATGACACGGGCTGTCAGCTGCTGTAGATACGGCGTGAATGCAATGTGCGGACGGTCCTCGGAGGTGTCCACGGGCAGTGGCGCGTCCATGCAAGGATGCACCGGAAGCGCACCCCCATAGACATCACGATAAGCGGCATCAATTTGATAGCGATAGGTCACCGAGAATGAGCGCTCACTCGAAGAAGACCACGAGGCGGTACGCGCCGAAGCATTCGCGGGGGCAACAGCACCCTCCGGCGTCATATCGAGAACCTCGATATGAGACTGTTGACGACAGGCGGCGGCAACGGGTAGCCACGCGCGAACGGTCTCCCCTTCCAGAGCGCCGGGGACAGACACGGACGCTTTAAGCGTAATGACGCGAGCCAATCCGTTTTGTGACTCCATCTCCTTGAGCATCTCGTTGCGCAGTGCTATTCCGTCCGTAGAATCGGGCCGCATGCCGGGAACCTCTTTGGGATATACGCGAAGCGAATCGAGGAAGTTGTCGAGAACGAACAGTTCGCCATCGATAAAGCGCCAGTCAATACGCTTACGATTAATCAGGTCATCAAACTGCTCTTCGGTAAACTCTGGCCACTCCTCGCGAATCATCGCAATAGCCTGGTCGCGCGACACCGAAAAATGAAGCGGCGTCTCGAGCATGCGATACCGCTCGGCACGAACACAAGCAGCCAGCGAAGGCTCGGGGTTCTGCTCCAAAAGGCGATCGCAGGCAGCAACAGCCTGCGTCAAATACCCGGCATCCATAAGACGAAGAATCTCAGGCGGCAGTCCAACATCGAGATGACGAAAGTCATCACAGCAAACATCAGCAGAGCAACCAACTGGACCCTCGTCAATAACCTTCCCATCCGAAGGCAGCACATTAATAACAGCCATACCAAAACTCCAAGTCACTAGAACGCTTGAAGCCCATTGTAGCGAGATAAAAAAGAAAGCCCCAATTAAGGAGCCCCCAACACTGATAAACGGTGCCTATAAAAAATGAATTCAGCCCAGTAACCCTGCGGCGTTAAACGAAGGAAGCCCCGTCCCCCGGAGCTGTTTCCTTGGCGCGACTTCTGGCAAAGCCAGTAGCCATTTTAATTCAGCCCAGTAACCCTGTAGCGAGTTAACAAAGGAGGCCCCGTTTCCCCGGAGCTGATTCCGTCGCGCGACTTCTGGCGAAGCCAGGTGAGCGCGAGGGAAACAGCGTAGGGGAAACGGGGCCTCCGGCGGGAAAGTTAAACCGCTACTTACGCCTTGTTGACGGAGCCAAACTCCTCCATGAGCTCCTTGGTGCGGGCAACGATGTTGTCGCGACCAGGCTTGAGGAGCTTGCGGGGGTCAAAGCCCTTGCCCTGCTGATCCTTGCCAGCCTCGATGTACTCGCGGACGCCCTTGGCGAAGACGAGCTGCAGGTCGGTGTTGACGTTGATCTTGGAGATGCCCAGGGAGATGGCCTTCTTGATCTGATCCTCGGGGATGCCGGTGCCACCGTGCAGAACGAGGGGCAGGTCACCGGTCTGGGCCTTAATCTCGCCCAGACGCTCGAAGGAAAGACCAGCCCAGTCGGCGGGGTACACGCCGTGGATGTTGCCGATGCCGCAGGCGAGGAAGTCGACACCCAGGTCAGCGATCTGCTTGCACTCAGCAGGATCAGCGAGCTCGCCGCTGGAGGTCACGCCGTCCTCGGTGCCGCCGATGCCGCCGACCTCGGCCTCGATGGACATGCCCTTGGAGTGGGCAAGCTCAACGAGCTCCTTGGTGCGGTCGAGGTTAAGCTGGAAGGTCTCCTCGTGAGAGCCGTCATACATGATGGACGTGAAGCCGGCCTCGATGCACTTGAAGCAGTCCTCGTAAGAACCGTGATCGAGGTGAAGGGCGACGGGAACGGTAACGCCCGTGGCCTCGACGGCAGCCTTGACCATGTCGGCGCAGACCTTGAAACCGCCCATCCACTTAGCGGCACCAGCGGTGCACTGAAGGATCAGCGGAGACTTGGCCTCCTCGGCGGCCTGGAGAATAGCCAGGGTCCACTCGAGGTTGTTGGTGTTGAAGGCACCAAGACCGTACTTGCCGGCCTCGGCCTTCTTGAGCATGTCTGCTGCGTTGACGAGCATAAAAGAAACCTCCTGTAAGGTTGCTCCGATAACGCCTGAGATTTTACCACGGCGCACCCGAGCATAAACGTTCGTTTGTTCACGAATATCGTCCAAACAGACTTTTTTGACCGTTTGCCCTACGAAATCGACCCGTTGGGGAAAAATAGCTTGACGTTTGGACGCTTCTCGTGCTTCAAAAGCCGACTATTAAGCTAAATCTGCATGAAAGGGTTCTGCATGAGCTCGCGTGCCATGGTGGTCGAATCGCCATGACCGGTTAGGCAAACGGTATCGGGCGGGAGAAGCCGGGCGAGCTTGGAGAGCGAGCGCAGAATCGCCGCCTCGTCGCCACCGGCAAGATCGGTGCGGCCGTGGCTGCCCGGGAATAGCGTGTCGCCCACAAAGGCAATGTTCCCCTGCTCGGTGGCAGCAAACAAGACGATCCCTCCCGGCGTATGCCCTGGCGTCTCGATCACCTGCAGGTAGATATCGCCCACCTTGATAGCATCTCCCTCGGCGAGCAGGTGCGTCGGCTCCCCGGGGTCAGGCGTCTCAATGCCCCACATAGCTCGCTGTTCCTCGATGTTCGCATGCGGCACCGCCACATCCTTAGCACACAGCTCATACTGGCAGCCCTCGCCAACGGTGGTTCGCACGCCTGCAACACCACCAACATGATCGGCATGGCCATGAGTGCATACGGCGCCAAACACGCGTACGCCGGGATGCTCGGCTCGAATATGCTCCACCAGGCGTTCGCCTTCCCATGCGGGATCGATAATCACGCACTCATTGTCCGAAATAACAGCATAGCTATTGGTCTGAATGGGACCGTTTACGAGCGTCTCGATCTCGACCGATCCCTTGGGAGTTAAATCCAAGGACACAGCACTCATGTCCCTCTCCTCTCTATAGAACTCGAGGCATCAAACGATGCCTCGAGTGTAGCGAATATCGATAATGTGACACGTTCGTCGCGACTAAACACGGCGCTTAAGCTGGGCTCCACCCTCGCCGGGCATAAGACGACGAGCGTCGTAGACCGAGTCAACGCTGCTGATAGAGGCCAGCAGCGGATCCAAGCCACTCGCGTCCGAGATCTCGACCATAAAGCGCAGGGTTGCAATGCCCTCGCGGTTGGTCGACGTGGCGGCAGAAAGGATATTACCGCCCGCATCGCCAATGGCAATGGTGACATCCTTGAGCAGGCCCATGCGGTCCAGGCACTCGACCACGATCTCGACCTGGAAGAGGGTGTCGGCAGCGCCGTCCCACTCCACATCGATCATGCGCTCGGGATGTTCCATAAGACCCTTGACGTTAGGGCAGTTGGCGCGATGCACCGAAACGCCGCGACCGCGCGTGATGAAGCCGACGATGTCGTCGCCCGTCACGGGGTTGCAGCAATGAGCCAGACGGACCAGCAGGCCGCTGTTGCTCTCGCCCTTGACGATAATGCCGTTACTGGCGCTCTTGCCGCGCTTTTGCGGCTTGCGGTTGGAGCCGCGAGCGGGCTGCTTCACGACCTCGGCGATAGCCTCGGCCTTGGTGAGCTGTTCCTCGGGCTTGGGGTCCAAGATTTGCTCGACCTTATTGCCCACAGCGCGCGGGGCAACCTTGCCGGCGCCGACGGCGGCAAACAGGTCCTCGAGCTGCTTGAAGTTAAACTGCTCCGCCACGGCGTTGAGTGCACGCGTCGAACGCGGCGTAGAAATGCCATAGCCACGCTTACGCAGGTCCTTGGCCAGCATATCGCGACCGGCGGCAGCGTCGTCGTCCTTGGTCGCAGCGGCAAAATAGCGGCGGATCTTTGACTTGGCGGAAGGTGTCTTAACGATCTTGAGCCAATCGCGCGACGGCTTGGAACTCTTGTTAGTCAGGATTTCAACGCGGTCGCCCGTCTTGATCTCGTGCGTGAGCGGGGCCACCGCACCGTTGATCTTAGCGCCGACGCAGTGGTTGCCCACCTCGGTGTGAACGGCATAGGCAAAGTCGAGCGGCGTGGAGCCGGCACGAAGCGCCATGACCTCGCCCTTGGGCGTAAAGACGAAGATCTCCTGATCGAACAGATCGACCTTCAGCGAGTGCAGGTATTCCTTGGCATCGGTGATCTCGTCGGAAGCCGCCCAATCGAGCGAATGCTTGAGCCAGTTGATCTGGTCGTCCAAACGTTGAGCGTCATTGGTCTTGGAAGCAGACGATCCGCCCGACTTCTTATATAGCCAGTGGGCGGCAATGCCGTACTCGGCCTGCTCATGCATCTCGTAGGTTCGAATCTGAATCTCGAGCGGACGAGCCGTAGGGCCGATGACCGTCGTGTGGAGCGACTGGTAGTTATTGACCTTAGGCATGGCGATATAGTCTTTAAAGCGACCAGGCATGGGGTGCCACAGCGTATGCACCGCACCGAGCGTGGAGTAGCAATCGCGCACCGAATGGGTAATAACGCGCAGCGCCACCAGGTCGTAGATCTCGGAGAACTCCTTGCCCTTGCGCTTCATCTTTTGGTAGATGGACCAATAGTGCTTGGAGCGACCGTTGATCTGGAAGCCCTCCAGGCCAATGCGGTTGAGCTCATCGGTGAGCGTCTTGATGGTCTCGGCCAGATAGCGCTCACGGACCTCGCGCGACTCCGCCACCATGCGTGCGATGCGCTGGTAGGCGTCGGGTTCAAGGTAGAAGAAGGACAGGTCCTCGAGTTCCCATTTAATGGAGCTCATGCCCAGACGGTCGGCCAGGGGCGCGTACACGTCCATAGTCTCGCGTGCCTTAAACAGGCGACGGTCCTCGCGCAGGGCGGCGAGCGTGCGCATATTATGCAGGCGGTCGGCGAGTTTGACGATGATAACGCGGATGTCCTTGGACATGGCGAGGAACATCTTGCGCAGCGTGAGCGCCTGTTTCTCGTCCATGCTGTCGACTTCGATGTTGGTGAGCTTGGTCACGCCATCGACGAGCTCGGCCACCGTATCGCCAAACAGGCCGGAAACATCAGCAAGCGAGGTCTCGGTATCCTCGACGGTATCGTGCAGCAGCGCGGCGCACACCACATCGCAGTCCATCTTGAGATCGGCCAAAATGATGGCCACCTCGACGGGATGGTTGATGTACATCTCACCCGAGCGGCGCTTTTGGTTGCAGTGCTTCTCGGCAGCAAAGCAATAGGCCTGCTCCACCTTAGAAAAGTCGTCCTCATTCATATATTTGAGGCACAGGCGCTCCAGCTTGTCGTAGCTGTCCGCCATAATCTCGGGCGGCAGCTCATCGGCATGCTTATAGTGCTCCATCTCCGAGAACGGCTGGAGGGTGAAATCATGGGCGGTACGGGCTGCGGCATCCATCGAGGTCCCCTTCCCCTAGGCCCGCGGTACGATCGGGCGGTTAACTTTGGCTAGCATATCAGAAGCGCACGAATCGAGCGCCCAACTCCGGAAAGCCGAGAACTCCATGCGCGAACGCAACCCCTCCAAATAGCGAATTGACCTGCTCAATTGCACACGGCCGGGGTTTTCGGCCATCGCGATGCGACGGGTGTCGTCAAACCCCGAAACGCGACAGAAACCAAGCTCTTCGAAGATTCCCAGGCCACTCTCCACCGAGCGCTCGTCGACCGGCGTGCGAGCATCGATGGCAAGGCACATCTGCGCGATGTCGATATCGCTCGCGCTAAAGGAATCGTCCCCGGTCTTGCCGCGGTTGGAGCGCCACATGGTTTGCAGCGCGCGATAGAGCGTGACGAGCTCGTCGCGCTCAGGCGCATAGCAGTCGAGTAGGCGCTCGTTAATGCGGGCGTCGCGCGACGAATAGAGCAGGTGGATCACGGCGGGCTGGCCATCGCGACCGGCGCGGCCGCTCATCTGGTTAAACTCAATCGCGCCAAACGGCATGTGGTAGAGCACGACATGGCGAATATCGGGAAGGTTGACGCCCTCGCCAAAGGCAGAGGTCGAGACGATGCAGCTGAGGCATCCGTCACGAAACGCCTCCTCTACGCGATGGCGGTCGGTGCGCGTAAGGCCCGCGTTGTAAAAGGCGATATGCGACGCGTAGTCGGGAACGCGTTTGCGTAGCGTCTTGGCAAGCGCCACGGACTGATCACGCGAGTTAACGTAGATGACGGTCTTCTCCCCCGTCGCCACAATCGACACCAGGCGATTTTCGCGGCTCGCAAGGTCGCGATCGTCCTCGAGCTGCAGGTTCTCGCGAACGGTCTCGTCAACCACCGTGCTGGTAATCGGCAATACGCGAGCGAGCTCTGCCACGACCGGAGCCGTCGCGGTGGCAGTCGTGGCCAGAACGACCGGATCGCCCAGGGCTTTGAGGATATCGGGCATGTCGAGATAGGCGCTGCGGTCGCCGCCCTTGGCAAGGCCGGCGTGGTGCGCCTCATCGATAACGACAAAACCGATGCGCCCCGAACGCGCAAAGCGGTCGCGGTGAATAGACAGGAACTCAGGCGTCGTGAGTACGATGCCGGTGCGGCCCGAAGCCAGGCCGGCAAACACGTCATCGCGCGCTGCCTCCACGGTCTCGCCGGTCAACACGCCCACGCCAATGCCGAGCGCAGCCATCGTCGATGAGAGGTGATAGGCCTGGTCGGCAACAAGCGCGCGCAGCGGATAGACAAAGATGCTCGCACGTCCGCGAAGGACAGCCTCGCGCGCAGCATGTACATGGAAGATGAGAGACTTGCCGCGGCCCGTTCCCATAACGGCCAAGACGCTCTTGTGGTCAGCCAGGGCGTCAAGCGCCTCGACCTGCGCGCGGTGCGGCTGGTTCGATCCGATAAAGCTGTGAATGAGCGAGCGCGTGAGCTCGGTATAGGAAAGCTGGGCGAGCGTCTCGCGCTTACGCGACTCCAGGCGCAGGCCGGAATCCGCCGGCTGCACGCCACGACGAAGCTCGCATGCCGGATCATCGACGCTGGGCAGCGTGGTATCGCGAACCAGAACATCCTTGATCATGAGCTTGGGCTTCACACGCCCCTGCCAATGCTCGGCAACGGCCTCGAACACCAAGTCGACAGCGCTATCGCAGTTGATGAGCTTATCGATTTGCGGCACGCGGAACATAATGGCCGGCACACTCGCGGCGCCATCGGTCGCCACAAAGCGCATGTGCTCGCCGGTTTTGCCCACCACGGCGCGGTCGCACATCGTCACGCCCTCGGCAGCCAGCAGCGGCACCTTGTTGCCCTGGCCAAACGGCTCAAGACGGGAGATCTGCTCGATGGTCTCGATATTCAGCTCGGAAAGGTCGACGGTGGCGGCGACCTCGTCGGTGTCTTCAAAGTCCTCGGCGGAAAGCTCCGATAGCACGGCGGAAAGGCGGCGGCGGAACTCATCGAGCTTGGATGCCTCGATGGTCACACCCACCGCACCGGCATGTCCGCCGCGACGAATCAGCAGGTCGGAACAACGCTCGACGGCGTCAAACAGGTTAACTTTGCCCACCGAGCGACCAGAGCCGCGCGCGATACCGTCCTCGATCGAGAACAGCAGCGCCGGCACGTGATAGCGATTGGTCAAGCGGCTCGCCACGATGCCTTTGACGCCCTCGTGCCAGCCCTCGCCGCCCACGACGATTGCGCGCCCGCCGTCATAAGTCTCCTCGACCTTCGCCATGGCATCGCGCGTGAGCTCCGCCTCGATCTCACGGCGTTGGCGATTGATTTCCTCGAGCTCGGCTGCCAGTGCACTTGCTTCGATAGGATCACGGGCAAGCAGCAGGTCGAGCGCCAGCTTGGGATCAGCCATGCGGCCGGCAGCATTCAGACGAGGGATGAGCGAAAACGACAGGCCGTCGGCCGTAATGGTAGAAAGGTCGGCCTTGGCAAGTGCGGCAAGCGCGATATAGCCGGGACGGGCCGTCACGCGCATCTGCTGGATGCCCTCGGCGACCAGTGCGCGATTCTCGGGCGTGAGCGGCATCATGTCGGACACGGTGCCCAGCGCCGCGACCTCGATCAGCGAACGCCAATACGACGGCTTGCCCAAACGCTCGCCCAGGACCTGCACCAGCTTGAGTGCCACGCCGGCACCGGCAAGCTCGCGCGAGGGGCCCTCGTCCTCGAGCTTGGGGTCGGTCAGGGGCACGCCCTGCGGCACCTGGTCGGAGGGCTCGTGATGGTCCGTGACCACCAAATCGATCCCCAGGCTCTCCAGATAGGAGACTTCTTCCTTGGCGGCAATACCGTTATCGACGGTCACGATCAGCTGAGGGCGAGCGAGCTCGTTAACGCGGTCGAGCGCCGCGCGCGAAAGACCGTAGCCCTCGTCAAAGCGATGCGGAATAAACGGCGTGACATCGGCGCCAAACGTGCGCAATGCCTCGGTCAACAGGCAGGTCGACGTAATACCGTCAACGTCAAAATCGCCAAAGACCGCAATGTGCTCGTGGTTGCAAATAGCACGCTCGACGCGGTCGGCAACGACCGACATGCCCGGGATAATGAGTGGGTCGGCCCAGTCGCGATCGAGCGAAGGCGTCAAAAACAGCTGACCTTCTTCGATGGATGTAATGCCGTGCGCAACCATAATGCGCGCCACCAGCCCGGGTATGCCCAGGCCAGCCGAAAACTCCTTTTCGAGCTCGGGGTTTTGCCGAGCGACCGCCCAGCGATGCGTCGTCTTAAGCGATGACATAGGCGCCCACCCCCGATAGGGGCAGGTCGCCGCGATACCTCTCACGGTTCATAGCGATGAGTCCTCTGTGTATGCCCGCTTCGGCAGGCAGATCTGTTGAACGGATTTATTATACCGTGCGGCACGGACGCACAACGTCCAGCACGCCGCGGTTTCGATAAACGAGGGCGGTAATAGCCTCGAAATATTCGAGCGTTTCTGACGCACGGACGCATGCGAGCGTCTAGCATATCCATTCAAAACGGGTTCACGGGCAAAGGGAGTCACAAGCGCATATGAAGCAATGGGTTGGACTGGGCAAGTTTCTCGCGGGGCACATGCAGGTCATCGTTCCGATTTGCGTGGCACTCGGCGTGCTCTTTCCCCAACAGATTGGCGTACTCAAGCCCATCGTTCCCACCTTGTTTGCCTTTATGACGTTTCAGGGTGCGCTCAGCAACACCTTTCACCAGGTAACCGAGGTGTTCCGCCGTCCGTTGCACCTAGTCTTGGCGCTGCTCGTCTCGGCGGTGCTTATTCCCATCGCGGCGTATGCCATGGGGTCACTCTTCTTTGGCTCCAACCCCAACCTTGTCTGCGGCATTGTGCTCGAATACAGCGTGCCCGTGGCCGTCACCGCTTTTATGTGGATCAGCATGTTCGGCGGCAACGGCCCGCTCGCGCTCACCATCATCCTGACGTCCTCGGTTATCTCACCTGTGACGATTCCGCTTACGCTCAAGCTCCTGCTGGGCGCCACCGTCTCGATCGACGTGCCGAGCATGATGCAGAACATGGCCTTTATGATCGCCATCCCCGCTGTGCTCGGTATTGCCATCAATGAACTCACGCGCGGCTGGGGCCACGAGAAACTCTCTCCCGTGCTCTCGCCCGCCTGCAAGTTCATGATGATGGGCGTCATCGCGTCCAACTCCACCGCTATGAGCGAGTACGTGCTGCACATAAACGCGGTGCGCCTGGAAGTCGCCCTCTTTATTTTGGTCTTCGCCATCAGCGGCTTTGTCGTCGGTTTTCTGGTCGCACGTGCGCTGCATCTGCCATATAGCGAGACGACTACCATGTGCTTTACCTGCGGCATGCGCAACATCTCTTCGGGTGCCGTCATTGCCACGCAGTACTTTCCGGGCGAGGTCGTGTTCCCCGTCATGTGCGGCACGCTGTTTCAGCAGGTGCTGGCCTCGATTATCGGGCATCTCTTTGAGCGTCTGACCGGCGAGGAGCGCACCAAACAGCGCAAGCGGGTCGAAGCCGGCCGCGACGCCATGGCGCGCTAGGCTGTCCGCATTACGCGGGTGTTAGTCTTGCTATACGAGCGTTTCCAGATGCGCACGCAGGCGCTCTGCATCGATATCGAGCGTGGTCTCGGCATTGACCTGGGCCAAACGATAACCGACAAAGTAGGGCGAAACCACCCAACGCGGCAGCGCCTTGGCAATGGTCCGACCGCCCAGGTGATAGAAGAACAAGTTGTACGACTCTGCGCGACCACCGTGGTGCTCGTTTAGGATATAGCGCAGAGCTACCTGGATCGCATCGGCAAAGAGATCCGCCTCGGCTTGGTCTCGTGCGTCATCGCTGGCGGCGATTCCCTGCGGGGCTGAAACGTTGATCTCAAAGAACCCCATGATCGGTTCGGTTGAGATATTGACCGAGATTCTCCCCTGTTGCCAGACATTGATGCCTTCGAAATTGGCAGAAGTCAGCGAAGTGTAGCCGTCTTCCTGCTCCAAACCCACAATCTGCATGTGCGGATGAACGAGACTACCGCCCGAGAGCGGACCCTTGTTCTTGTACATGAGAACGCTGCGATACTGCTGTGAATCGATCATCTGCTGCCAGCAACCCAGGGCAAACCGTATCACATGGTGGAGTTCATCCGGCTCATAGATCACCAGGTCGGCATCGTGATCGGCCGACTCGATCAGCACGGTTTGACGGGTGGCGCGCAGGGTCTTGAACTTATTCTCGAGCCAGATGCAGTCACCATCGCGCCGGATGATATCGGCAAGTTCCTCGGTATCGCAAAAGGGACACGCGGTGCCAGGGCGCCGGTTGTCGTCGGGCTTACCGTTCGCCTGCTGAACGTCAAATACCAGCGCCACGGGTTACGCCTCCAGCGGCACGATCTTGGTGCCATGGAGCTCGGAGACGCTCAATGCCGCCGCCACGGTATCGCGGTTGGCCGTAGAAATGCCGCCGCCGGGAAGGATGGTCAGGCGGTCGCCCGCATACTCGACAAGACGCGACAGGTGCTCCAGGTTGTCCTCGATCGGCGTTCCGGCAGCACCACCATGCGTCAGGATGCGCGTGATGCCGCAGTCGGCGAGTGTGTCAATGGCGTCCAGCTGAGCCTCGGGCGAGAGCTGGTCAAAGGCCATGTGGAAGGTGATATCGATGGCCCCGCGCTTGCACTCCTCGGTCGCGCAGCCCGTAGCCATCACGAGGGCGCCGAGGGTGAGCTCGTCGAGCGCCCAGCCGCCGGCACAGGGCTTGCAGCAGCCAAAGACCAGGCCGTCAACGCCGGCGCTCACGGCAAGACCCAAGTCCATCTCCATCATGCGCAGCTCGTCCTGGTTGTAGTGAAAGTCACCGCCACGCGGGCGAATCATGCACATCACTCGCGCGTCATGCTCGTGAGCATAGCTGACCGTAGTGCTGATAACGCCGGCCGAGGGCGTGGTACCACCGACGGCAAGGTTGTCGCACAACTCGATGCGCTTAGCACCGGCATCGATAGCCGCCGGCACACGCTCAAAGTTCTCGGCACAAAACTCGTACAGCATAGATAGCCCCCAGGAGACATTTCGATTTCCACACGGCATTGTCGCACGTTAAATAGCAACCCGCACGATGGAACAAAACCTTGACAAGGAGTGTCCCAAAGTGCCGGCACATAAGGAACGTCCCCAGGTGCCACCTTGAGCGATGGGCACTCATTTAAGTACGTCCATTACAGTCGAAATTGTCAGCCCGGGACCGTCTCGGGCTACGATTGAGGCGCGCCCAGAACGGGCCGCCGACCGGGCGCCCGCGCACGGCCGAACGTCCCTGCCCCCGAGAGGGCCCGTTGGGTGCTGCCGGCGCGGGACGCGCCGCCCCCGACGGCTGATAGGAAAGTGCCGGGCAGGTGCCGCGGCTGGTAATGTGAGTGCCGAGGGGGAGGCCATCCGGTCGAACGACTACCGGAAGGATACCACCGTGAAAGCGCCATCCACCAGGCCCGCGGCCGTGCTCGGCCTGGACGTCGGCAAGTCATCGCACTGGGCCTGCCTGACCGACGACGGGCAGGAAGTGAAGCTGCTCAGAGGCGGACGCGGAGGTCTTGG
>UQYE01000057.1:0-13722 GCA_900545145.1 uncultured Collinsella sp.
ACATTAACATCCCCGTGCTGCTGGCCAAGCAGATCATCCTAGGCGTGGGGTTGGGTCTTGCCATCGGCTGGGCATCCAGCCGCCTGATAGAGCGCGCACGCGCAACGGCCGAGGGCGCGCAGACCATCTTCTTGTTCGCGGTGGCCATCGTGGCCTACGCGCTGCCGAGTTACCTGGGCGGCAATGGCTTTTTGGCCGTGTACCTGGCCGGTATTGTGCTGGGAGCCAGCGACATTACCGGCAAGGTCGAGATGGCGCACTTCTTCGATACCCTCACCGAAATGGCCGAGATGACCATCTTCTTCTTGCTGGGCCTGCTCGTGACGCCCGCACGCCTGCCGCAAATGCTGCTACCGGGTCTGGCGCTCATGGCGTTTATGCTCTTCGTGAGCCGCCCCATCGCCGTTGGCGTGCTGCTGGCGCCCTTTAAGACGAACCCTCGCCAGGTTGCGCTCATAAGCTGGGCGGGTCTGCGCGGCGCGGCTTCGGTCGTCTTTAGCCTCTTTGCCGTGGTGACCGGTATTCCCGGCGGTCACGACCTATTTGACCTGGTGTTTGTGATTGCCGTATCGAGCATCGTGGTGCAGGGCTCGCTGCTGCCGGCGGTGGCGAAAAAGCTCGACATGATCGACGCAGAAGGCGACGTGCGCCGCACGTTTAACGACTACCGCGACGAAGACGGCATGTCGTTTGTTAAGCTCAAGGTGGGAGCTGGACATCCGTTTGCCGGGCGCTCGCTTGCCGATATTGGCAGCGCTACGAACATGCTCGTCATCCTGGTGCTGCGCGATGGCGCGCACCCGGTGCTGCCCAACGGGGATACCGTGATCGAAGAAGGCGACCTTCTGGTTATGGCCGCGCCGACGTTTGAGGAGCGTGCCGAGGTTACGCTGCGCGAGGTCACCGTGACGCCCCACGGTCGCCTGGCCGGTCAGCGCCTGCGCGACGTGCCGCAAGGCAAGCACCCCTTTATCGTCGTGATGCTCAAGCGCGACGGCCAAACGATCATCCCCGACGGCAACACCCAAGTCCACGCCGGCGACGAAGCCGTCATTGCCACGCTGGCGTCGTAGCGGCCAGGGACAGCCGTCCCGTATTGGCTACATTTGAGCATCAATCGCCCCGACAGGGGTCTCGTTGAGGACAGTTAGTGTCTCTCGAGACTAAGTGAGTAGGCTTTTGTCGAATCGCCGACTACGTCACCAAAGCACAAGTCTGTGACCTGCGGGTTTGTTGAAGAAAAGACTTCGGGTGCTCAGCATTTCCAAAAAAGCCTACTCACTTAGCCAGCGGGTGGCCATAATAGAACCGCCGCGACGTCGTTGGACTCCGTTACGACGGTTTATCATGCATTTTCGCACAGCCGTGGGCACAAACACCCCGTCGCCCCATATGACAAAGGGGCAGTCCCTTTGTCACATTAAATAGAACTTCAGCAAGAAGCTGAGGAAAAAGAAGGCCGAATGAGCCACCGCTCGCATCGCAACCATGGTATAAATGGATTGCGCTCCTTTATGGAGGGCAGTCAAGGGCCGGGGGATCCCCCCGGCATTTTTGTTTTTAGGTCAACAGGAAATCGAGCGAAATGTCTCGTGTAGACCAGACATGCGGTTTCTGTTATAAAGATGTCGGTACCCTCGAATAGAGGGGCCTCCAAGAGCCGGGGTCTTACCTCCGGCATTTTTTATGCAATACGAGGCCTGCCCATTAGACGACAGCCTTCTTTCTTATTTCTTTTAGTAAGCCTTTTTTAAACGCAGTACTACCACCAAAAAACTTCTGGTCAGTATTAGTCTGCTTATTCGCCTGATATTTCAGACTCGTGAACTCAATGGTACAGATATAGTCCGCAGCCTGAGCCAAATAGTAATCCGATGAAGTTGTCGGCTTATAGATAACTGCATTTTTAGCCAAAGCGTAATCGATTGCCTTGTGAAGCGCACTCGAAACCGAACCCTGTCCTCCGTCGTAGTAAATCTTCACAGCATCAAACTGCTGAAACCAACTCAAATTATCGAATATGAAATCGATGATTTCACGCCGCATCGCATCAGCGATCTGTTTGAGAGTTCGGTACCGATGCGTCTTGAATACAAACACCTTGTACGAGATGGGCAAATGTCGAAACATAACTCGAAATAGTGAAAACAGCCTTTTTCTCTCACAGATGTCCAAGTCTTTGAACTGATCTTTTCCATTCATGAGAGGAGAAGCATGGAACGGAAGGAGCGGCAATCCGCTATCGGCTACCGCCCTTTCATATTTCTCTATTCCCTCAGCGATGGGAATATTTTGTTCATGAAAAACAAAGGCAACAAGATAGTATTTTTCACGAAGATCATCGCTTCCAGATTCATCAATAAAGATACTCAGATCTCGCATGGGCAATCCTTAATAAAAAAGCCGGGGAAAACGTCCCCGGCACTTGGAAGCCCTCTCTTAAGAGATGACCACCTAATTTATACCATGAAGCTGGGCGTATATTCAAGCATGAGTATAAAATACAAACATATGTTCGTCAATAGCAAAGGTGGCCATCATTCAGCGTCGTCGTCGGCAGCAAAGTCGCGGAGGTCGAGGCCTTCGCGTTCGGCTCGGGCCAGGAGCTCTTGGGGCGACTCGTCCTCGATATCCATCACGTCGAGCATGGCAGCGGGAAAGCCAACGCCTGCCGCACTCCCCGCACGATCGAGCAGACTCTCGCGCAGCTGGTCAACATCAACGTCGATCTTCAAGATGAAACCTCCTACCAGACCAGGACCCTACTCACTAGCACCGAGCGCGTCCACAGCAGCAACAAAAGCCGCAACCTGATTGTCATCCATCTGCGTGGCCAAACGCCCCACGGGCTCGTCGTAGGCAAACTGTACTTTATCGATAAAGCAATCCCAGGCACGCTCATCCACACGCACAGCGGCCTCGCAATACTGGCTGAGCTTTTTGAGTCCATACCAAAACGCATTCACATGGCGTGCGGGATCCTCGTCCAGCACCCCATCGTAGCGCCGTCCGTTAAACTCACGCATGCGCGCCACGGCAACCTCGAGCGAGTCGCCGCCGCCGGCCGAAGCCTCGTCCGCAAGTTCGGGAATCACAACCTCGCGCCGAACATTATGCCTGGTAGCACCGTCGTACTCGCCCACCAACACGTCTTCGTCAAACCGATCATCGTAGTCGAAATAACTACTGCCGCGGCAAATCCCATGCGGCGAACCGGCGCCAAAGGCACAGAACAACCCGCCGTCGGCAACAACGCGCCTATAGGTCTTAAACGACTTCTTTACCTGAGCGAGCAACTCGGAAAGCTCTCCGGTATCGCACGTAGTCTCGATCGCAACGCGCGCAGGCTCGGGCAACGATACCGGCTCCACCGTGCTCCCTGCAACGCGGGCAGCGCGTTCGGCCCGATACGCTTGGGCTGCCAAGCGCGCTCGCTGCGCAGCGCCGCGCACATTAGTAAGCTCGCACTCCAGCGCCACATCGCCAGCCAAATCACTCGCAAACCCGTCAGCACCCTGCAGCCCGGTCGCACTCAACTCGGACTCAAACGTCGCCGTAATCATTCCGGCAAGGTCCGTCGCATCATGGGCGCAACGCAACTGCTCCAACTGTGTGCACAGCAGATCGGCATCCAAGGGTGCGGCATCCACAACGCGCACGTCACTCAGACGCGCCACGTCCTGCAGCACCATAGCCCCCGCAGCATCGTACGCCGCACGAACCCTGTCCGCCGTATTGGCGCGCAGCTTTACCTCGATAAACGCAAGTGTCTGCTCCAGACGGGTCAACAGCTCGGCCTTGTCCTCCATGCGCAAAAAGGCAGCATAGCGGCGCTCCATCTGCAGCGGGCCCACAACACCTGCCTGCTTACGAGCGCGTGCAAGCGCAGCGCCCTCAACACGGCGAACATACCCGTCAACAGCCCGCACGGCAGACTCGCGCGCAGCGTGCTCGGCAGCCTCGACGCCCCTAAGCACGCCCAGCAGCTCGCGGGAGCGCGCATTGCGCACCAACTCCCCGCGATCGTACTGCTCAAGCGCCGTCTGCCGCTTGGCCACCGACTCAAAGCCAAACAGCTCGTCGAGCAGCTCACCAACAGAACGCTCGTCTGCCATGGCAGGCCTCCTTACCCGAACACGCCAACACGCTCGCGGGCCCACGCGTACGCAAGCCCGCACGCCCGCACCCCTACAGATCCAGCGCCTTCTTCGCGGCATCGACCGGGTCGCCATCCATGTAGAACACCGGGCTCAGTCCCGAGATAATCTCGGACGACACGCTCTGCAGGCCCGCGATGGCGCTCAGCGGCAATATCACGCGCTTGGCGCCGGCGTTTTTGGCCACGCGCATGATGTCCTCGAGCCCGCGGATCTCATCCATAGAGCCCGACATGCGCAAGATTCCCGGAACCGCCAGCGCAGGCATCACTGGGCGGTTGCACGCCGCGGAGCACAGGCCCACAAACTCGGCAAGCGAGACTTCTTCGGACAGACCCTTGCTCTGCAGGTCGTTATAGAACAGCAGGTAGTCCTTTGAGCCAATGTGCATGCCCGGCGCCACACGGTTCGCCAGGTTCACAAAGTTGTCGAACGCGGCCTCCAGCGTATCGCGCACCGGCTTGTTAAAGGCAACGCCCTCGTGCTTAAACTTGCACTCGCCGGCGACAGCCTTGTTCTCCAGCTTGTACACGGCAACCTCGCCGCTCTGCGACCTGCCCACGCCAAACACGTGACCGGACAGCAGCGGGCCATCGGGAATCAACGTATCCTCGGACTGCTCGGGCACGCGCACCACGTGCACGTCCTGCGGATTGTCGGCATCCATATAGCCCAGGTTGACGTCGATAAACTCGACGCCCGCCATAATCTTGAGCTGCTCCTTTACGCGGCGACGGCCCTCGATGGCGTAGTCCAGCAGCCAACGAACGTCGTCCTTGTCCATAGCCTCGTCAGGGAACAGCAGCTTGGCCAGGCCGCTAAAGGACTTGCGCACGGCAATCTCGTCACGCTTGTTAAAGTCGCTGTTAAAGCGGAAGTAGCGGTCGATATGATGCGTAAAGTCCTTGCGGCGCATCTCCTTGCAAAACTCCGACAGACAGTCGGTGATTAAGCCGTAATGCCCGGTCAGCAGGCTCGAACGCATCTTGGGAATCTCCCAGCCCGGCAGGTAATAGTGGATACGGTCGAAGAAGGCCGAATCGTTGTTAAACTCCGGCGGGAACGGATCAAACAGGTGCGTGGTCTTAAGGACGTTTTGCACGGTGTCGTTGATGTTGCCCTCAAAAACCATGGAGGCATCGGCGTTAATCTGGTCGCGGCCCCGCGCGTAGCTGCCACTCGCCATATAGTCCTTCATGATCTGTACGGCGTTGGTGTCCTTAAAGCGCATGCCGGCGACCTCGTCGAACGTCACGCAATCCCAATGACCCACCAAGCCCACGCGATCGGCGCGCATGGAGTTCATACGGCCGAACAGGTTGGCCGTGGTGGTCTGCCCGCCCGAAAGCAAAATGGCGTAGGGCGAAACCTCTTTGTAGATATGGCTCTTGCCGGTGCCGCGGGGACCAAGCTCGCACAGAATGTAGTTGCGCTCGATCAGCGGCACCATGCGCTCGATAAAGTGCAGGCGCTCCTTCTCCGAAAGCTCGCTGGGCTCATAGCCGGCAGAGCGCAGCAGCATGTTGAGCCACTCGTCGCGCGAGAAATACCGACGCTCCTCGATCATGGCGTCCAGGTCCAGGTTGGGCATCTGGATGGGCGTGAGCGACGCCACGCTAAACGGAGAGTCCTCGGGCCCGCGCTTTTTGTGCTTGGCCTTGGAGCGGCGCGGCGCATCGTCGCCAAAGACTTCCATGCCAAACTCGTCTTCCTCTTCCATGGGACGACGATACTCGATGCTCATAATGCACCAAATACCGCCCTGGAGAATCTTGGAATAGTCGCGCACGTACTCGGCCGGCATCACAAACGGCTCAATGGTCAGGTTGGCAAACGACGCCACGTAGATGTCTTTGTACTCGTCGAGCTTGGCCGTCACCTTATCGATGATGGTAAAGCGACCCAGCTCGCGGATCTTGGACTTAATGCGCTCGGACTCGTCGGGACGCACGTAGTTATCGGTGAGGATCTTGCGGATGCGCCCCAGGCCCTCCGCCACGGCGTCCTCGTCGTCGGTTGAGCAGTACATGCCCAGCAGGTACTCCAGCACAAAGGTAGGCACGTTGGCGCCACGCTTCATAAGGGCCGTGAGGTCCTTGCGCACGATCTTGCCGCCAAAGTGCTCGAGCAGCTTGCCGTCCAGTACATCCATGTCGTAGCCGTCGTCCTCGGGAGCGTCGGCCACGGCCTGGGCATAGCCATCGGTCGAGGACTCGTCCTCGGCGGGCACCTCGGCCTCAGCGGGCGCAGCGGTCTCCGTCGGCTCCGGAACAGGCGCGGCGGCCACGGCCTCCGCGGCAGTCTCAGCCTCCGGGGCAGGCACAGCCTCCCCTACAGGCACCGCAGCCTGCGCCGGCACATCCACATCAATCGAGGGAACTTCCCACAGATCGTCGTCATGGCTATCAAACATAGGGCACACTCCTAAAAACCAAAGTCAGCAACAGGGGCAAACGAAACAGCGATGGTGTACGTCTCGCGCCAAACGATCTTGCCCGTCTCGCGCTCGCGGCAGACCAGATAGTACGGACCCTTGGCCGAGAATCCATCCGCTGCATGCAACGCAAACTTGGCATGCACCACGCGCTCCTGCGAGTTAACAGAAGTCTTGTTGGCATGCGCCTTGACCGTATCGCTCACCTCGTTGCCACTTGCATCGGTAAACACCAGCTCGTACTCGCACGGCAAGACCTTACCTTGGGCAGGCTCTTCCTGGATCAAGTTGACCGAGAAGAGCGAGTTGGTCACTCGGCGTCCCTCGCTTAGCACGCGCAGCGTCGCCGCGCGCGTGTCGACAAAGTCCTTGGAACCCGAGCGCGCACGCCAAAAACCGATAACGGGCACGCAGAGCTCCTGCAGGCTCATGCCGCCGTGGACGTAGTTGTTAGTACCGCCGGGACGCTTAAAGTGCACGTTCTCGCGCGGGGCAAATCCCTCAAAGCCGGCACCCAAACGTCCCATGTCAACATTAACAAACACTTCGCGCGCCTCGTCCGATAGCTTGGCCACGGCCTCGTTGGGCACCACCAGATGACGCTTGCCGTGCATGACGGGGGCGTCAAGGACGGGAAGGTCTGGCTTGCCGAGCATCTGGCACTCGTTGAGCTCACGACGCGTGTAGATGAAGCCGTGATCCGCCGTCATAACAACACGCGCGCCCGGGGCATCGGTGCACACGCGGCGCGCCAACGCGGCAAGTTCCCCCACGGTGTCCGCACAGGCATCGAAGACGTCATCCTGTGTAGCAGCCTTCTCGCCCGTGGCATCGATCTTGTTGTGGTAGAGATAAACGAGTTTGGAGTCTTTGAGCAGCGCTTTGCGCTCGGTTCCCGCCATGTTGAGGTATGCGCTCGAGCGCAAAGCGCGGGCCGTAGACTCAACGTGGGCAAGCACGGCCTCGCGCTGCGGAGTCGTTGCGGTGGGCATGCCGTCAGCCAGCACGAACGTGCCGTCCGTTGCAAGCTTAAGCGCTTGGTGCGGCAGCAGCGCGGGCATGCCCACCTCGGTAATGGAGGGAAAGACCGCCTGCATGCTAGAGACCTTGACGTTGCCGCCACGCTCGCGCTCGAGCAGCGCCGCAACGTCGCGGGCCACCTCATAGCGAAGCGCGTCGCTCACGATAACGACCGTCGTTTTGGCGGACCCCACAAAGGTGGGCAGCACATGCCAGTAGAATTCATCCTGCCGTGCAGGGCCATCGATGTAGCCGCAATCGGCCCACTCCCCTTGCGCAGCGGCTGTCCAGCAGGCATTGGCATCGGCCAAAAACCAGTTACTGTAGAGATTCTCCGCCCAGTACACCACGGCTCGGGCAGGCTCCTCGAGCACATCGCACTCGACAGAGCGCGCCCGCAGATACGCGGTGCACATATGACGATAGGCGGCATCCATGGCATACCAATCGGACGTGTAGGCATCCCACACCTGCTGGGGCTGCGCCAGATGGAACCCGCCCGCGTGTGCCTGCCTAAACGCGCACATATCGGCCACAGCGGCAAGCAAGCCAAAGTAGCTCTCGACACGGCGGTACCAGCTTAGGTCGCAGCGACGCGCCGCAAAGGTGCGTGCGTCCTCAACACGGTCCGCGCCCCGGGCAAACGAACAGAACAGCTGCGAGAGCACGGCCTCATTGACGCACGGGAACACGTCAAGCGAGGCCAGCACATCGATCGGCAGGGCCTCAAACCGTGCAAAGAGTCCACGGGCATCCTCGACCAAACGGCAAATCTCAAATAAATCCTCGCTCGATGCCCGGGCATCGGCGGCCTGATCCCACGTACGCACCGCTTCAAGGCAATAGGGGCCGTAGGCGGGAGCCACGTAGCTCTCGAGCCCCTTGAGCGCCCCCTCGGGAAGCGCGGTGGATGCCGCCGTAAGGAGCACATGGGATGCAAGCATAAGCAGTGAGTCTCGCTCGTACAGCAGCTCATCAAACCCATAGCAGCGCAGCATAAAGGCAGAGAGGACGTCGCGCACGCTGTACTTATACACCAGCGCGGCCAGCGCCTCGGGACCCTCGTGCAGCAGTGTGGTCATGCAGCCGCGCAGCACAAACGCGGGGCGCGCGTCGCCAACCTCTTTACCGCCAAAAATCACCGTAAGGATACCGAGTTCGATATCTGATGCGCCCGAAGCATGCGGAACACACGCGGCAAACTTAACGCAGCGGGTCTTGGCATCAAAGAACGTCTTGTGCTCGCGCAGACTCTCGCGCACGGCGTCGATATTCTCGATTCCCAGCTGATCGGCCAAAAGCGAAAGATAGTCAGCCTGGAACTGATCGGCATACAGCTCAACATCGGCAAGCCAATCGCCCTCAAGCCTGCCGCGCGGGCAACGACGATACAGCAAGATATCGTTCGCAAGGTCATCGCGGTTGATGAGCTTCTTTACGGCAAACATGCAGCCCTCGCAAGCCTCAACAAACCGCACCGGGCGCTCAAAGTCACCGTGAGCGGGCATAACGCCGTCATCGGCCCCCGCGCCATCGAAACCCTCGGCAGCCAATCGCTCAAACTCAGGAGCAAACTCGCCGTCCGCATCGTGCCAAATCACCACACGGCGCAGCATACATGCGGTCAACGGCTGCAAAAATCGCAGCTTGAGCTGTTCTTCTACATCGATCTTGGGCATGAATATCCTTACCGTATCTGCAGTTATTTAATCTTCGCCAGCACATCCTGAAACTTGGCGTAATTGATCTTGACGCCGTCATCCAGGTCGATCTTAATCATCTGGTCTGCCAAGTGGTGTAGTTTCTCCTCGTAGGCAATGGTCTCTTTGAGCTGGTCATTGAGCTTTTTGACGCGCTTATCCAAACACACGCGCTCGCCGCGCTCGGCACTGGCAAGGGCGTCGTTGGCATAGCCGATCTGGGAGCGATAGCGCTCCTGCTGCTCATGCACATAGTCGGTGCGGATGCGAGCCAACAGGTCGGGCTGGTAGCGATGCATGTAAACAAGGCACTTGAAGCCATTCTTCTTGCCGCTGTCGAACAGCCAGTAGATGGGACGCTTCTTATAGGTCTGGCAGTGGTCCTTAAAGAAGTCCTTCAAAAAGTAGGAACGGATTACCTCGCGCGAGGTGCCCTTGCTGCCGAGCGCCTCGGCAATAAAGGCCAGGTTCTGCTCGAGCGTTTCCTCGCCGTACACGGTGCGCACAAAGTCGATAAAGTAGCGCACGATGTCGTCGTCAAAGTACTCGTCATCGGTAATGGGCAGCACGTTATCGCCATCGGGCATAAAGGTCACGTGGTCAGGGTTGGGCATCTTTGCCAGATAGTCGTCGACCGTGGCGCCCTGATCGGCCAGGACCAGCCCGTCCACATCCAGCGAATAGCGGCCAAACATACAGCCCACGGCATAGCTTATGAGCGAGGTGATCTCGTCGCGCTTGGTACGCACGTATTTGTTGCCTTTATAGCTCTCGGGAATCTCATCTGCGGTATCGAAGATGCGCGCCACCGAAACGTACTTATCCTCGACCTCGATGGGCACTTCGCCCTCCATGTTGTAGATCTTGGCAAAGATTCGGTTGAGCTCTTCCTCGTTAGCGCGAAGCTGCTCAAAGCGAGCATTAACCTCGGCCTTGCGAGCCTCGTATTTATCGGCCAAAAGCGTTGTCATTGTGCCGCCTTCCGTTTCCCATGGTCTTTCAATTAATCGGTCGCCGTGAAGGAATCAGACTCGAAGCTCAGCCCCATGCACCGCGCGATGCCGGTGCATCTCTCGCTCGAAAGCAGCTGATTCGTCTTAGTTGCGCGATATGAAATCGCTCGCCTATCCAATGGAAGCTTGCAAATCGACTTCATGCCACACGTATTTGCCAAACACTCCCGATGCTGGACTAAACTCAAATGCGCATTCTCGAGATTCGCTCCCTTCCGAAATTACAAGGAGCAATCGAGAGCCCCCCAACAGATGGTGAGCGGCCCCACAGCGACAAATCGCATGGTAATCTTGCGAACCGACTGTCTTCTCGGTAATCAAAAAAGAAAGCTTCGCTAAACCAGATGGATCAAAATAAGGGGTATTATGAGCGGGAACGTCGCACATGTGTGGCTCCCTACACTTTATTAAATCGAGCTGCAAAACCGCATCCGTAATCGCAAAGTCCTCTGACTTTTCCTGCTCAACGCACTTCAGCTCAATGCATATTTCTCTAGTCTCACCACGCAGAAAACAATCGACCGCCTGTCGGTCGTAATTTTGTGGTTCATAAATACAACAATCAGACATGGTTATTACCTTTCGAAACTACAGTGTCCTTGCGGAAGCAGCTTATCTTTAAATAATTCTATCTATTGCACTTCCAGCAATAATGCCCGCGACATCGGCCGTCCACTTCAGTGCCGTAGGCGTTTCTTTTAAAGTCTCGCCATGCTGACCGCGGCCAATCAAAGCAAGACCCCTTTTCGTTACTTGTAAGCCAACACCTTCTTGTGAAAACGCCAAATAATCGGCATCTTTCAACGACTGAATACACCCAGCAACATCGACTGCCGGAATACCCCAAGCAGAAACGTCGATTTCAGAAATACGCCCATTTTCAAGCTCGATAATCTGCCACAGCAACTCCCTAATGATGCATGCATCAATAGGACGCTTCGCATCGCAAGGGATGATCCATCTGAATGGGAAGGAGGTTTCTTTAACCGCACCTGAAATCAAATCAGCTCTACACCAGGCGGAAACATCTCGTTTATCGGCGTTCCACTTTTCAGCGCACTCCGCCGTAGTTCGTTTCGTCTCTTCGACGAGTTTGTAGGATTTGGCCACAATACTCACCTACAGCAGCGGATGGCGTTTGAAATCCCAGGAGGTTTCAAACGAGTCCCAGTCGGTCTTCGAAATATCTGACGATTCGGCAACGATTCCACTCACTTCGCTCACCGATTTCGGATCGCCTTCAACATAGGGGACCGAAGCTATATCAGACACCTGCATATTCATCGTTGGATTCTGCGCCGAAAGACACAGAGCAGAAAGAGAGCTGTTCAACAGGCCCAATATATAATTGAATTGTGGCTCCTTCGGAAAACAACAATGTGCCGCAATGTCATAAAAAGAATCTTCAGGAGCAGACCTGAAGCCAGGTCTTCCCGATGTCAGCATTGTGCATGTAATCTTAGACTTTCGCAGCATTTCGAGCGGTAAAACGCGAGCATGGGGTTGCTCGAGGATGTAATTCGGATCATTGTTGTAGAAAAGCAAATACTCTAGATTGCCGTTCCATTTTCGATATTTACCTCCCTTAAGGTATTTAATCCACTTATGGTTCGAATCATTTTGAGTCGGTGACCAATCTGTTTCCCACCACAAACGTAGAAACTTTTCGTTATTCGAAGTTTGCATCCCGACTTTAGGATGGGCCACCTCGTCAATAAATCGTCCGGAGGAATAAGCCTCCAATAGCCCATCCCCCAACCAGTAGGCTATGGGGGTGCCGGGGATTTGTTTGAAGGTGTGGGCGTCGCGACGGAAGAACCAGCCGCAGTCGGGGTTTTTGATCGCCTCGAGCAGCTTGAGGCGCTTCGCCTCGCTTCCGTTGATGTCGACAAGGCGCACGTAAGCGCCCTCGCATGCCGCGAGGCCGTTGTAGATGACGTCGGCGGTTACGTTGACGACCTCGCCGCCGATAGCGTCGAATGCGCGGGGGCCGAGGTGCGCCATCGAGACGATCGCTTTGCCGCCGATGAGCAAGGAGCGCATCTTCTCGAAACTGCCCAGAAACATCCAGCTCTGCATGGTGACCATGGCCGCGTAGCCGCGGTCCCCGGCAAGGCTGAAGCCGCGCTCAATGAAGCACGTGCACAGGTCGCTCTTCACGTCGGGGTAGTTCTTCTTGATCCACTTGCTCATGAATGGATTAAAGCTGCTGCTGCCCATATACGGAGGATTCGCAACGGTGCAGGTAAAACGATGGGACAGCTTCTCGCAGATGGCGGCAGCGCTTTCGAGCTTAGTTTTGGTCGCAGAAGCAAAGAGATCGTCGGAACAGCTCGCCGCGGCAGCCTTGAGTTCGTCGATCTCGTCCTCTGAAGGATTGAGCAGCGAACCGATCTCGCCCAAATGACTCAACGGGCACGGGACCGGGCTCAAGGCCGAGCGTCCTGATGATCGAGCTTGACTGGTGTATAATCCGGTTCAACGGGAGACCTTCAAGCCCCTGCAGCAAGCGTAGCTGAGTCTGGCTTTCAAGGTCTCTCGTCTTCTCTTCGTCGATGTACAGGATCGCGCCCTGGTCGCGGGCGTTCCCGATGAAGCCCTCTATCCCGTTTCTCCCGTACGCGCTCAGCATGTGGTTCGATTCCCTGAGCTCGAAATCGTACGTACTCGAGCCGTTCGGGCGGATCGCCGCGATTAGAGGCAGGTCGTCGAGGTCCGTCTGGTCGAGCAGGAGCACCACGACGTCGCCGCGGTGCGAAGTCCGGAGCGAGTCGATTATCATCGCCGGTGAGGCCATGGACGAGGGGAGAAGGAGCAGGTCGTCCTCGCTCAGGCCGTGCCAACGGGCGTTCCTGTCCGACTTCTCGTGCATCATGTTGGCGACGTGGGACCTCGTGACGTAGATGGGCAGCTGCCTCATGCCGAGCATCACCATACAGGCGGGGGTGTCGCAGACGTAGAGCGCGTTGCGGGACGGACGCCAGTCCGG
Organism: uncultured Collinsella sp.; assembly: GCA_900545145.1. GTDB lineage: Bacteria > Actinomycetota > Coriobacteriia > Coriobacteriales > Coriobacteriaceae > Collinsella. The sequence continues at coordinate 13,314 of UQYE01000057.1, forward strand.
GTCGCGCAGGAACCGGTCCAGGTCCTCCTCGAAGCTCGCCATGGCGCCTCCCCTCTCTCTTCCATCCATCCGATTCTCCGTCGCGCGGCCTTGGGGCCCGGGCGGCGTCGGAGAACAGGACCACCCCTCGGGCCGCCTACCTCGGCGAATCCCCACAGCGGGCCCGTGGTGCCCCTTCCCGGCCACCGTCATCCTCCCCGGTACCAGACACCAGCGGGGATGATGGTTCCGGAGCGCGCGCGGCGCCGGGCGGGCAGTCGAACCCGAGCAGCCAGTCCGTGGACACCCCGAGGGCGCGGGAGAGGCGGACGAGGAAGGGCGGCGAGGGGAGCTGGAGGCCCGTCAGGTAGCCCGTGAGCGAGCTCCTGGCGAGGCCGGCCTCGCGGGCGAGGGCGCGGGAGCTCACCCC
>UQYE01000058.1:0-12981 GCA_900545145.1 uncultured Collinsella sp.
TTGGGTATTGCGGTTGTTTGCCGCCGGTTTTACGCCGCTTCGTCGAACTGCGAGTTGTACAGGTCGGCGTAGAAGCCGCCTTGGGCGAGCAGTTCGTCGTGCGTGCCCTTCTCGACGATGTCGCCGTCGCGGATCACCAAGATCACGTCGGCGTTTCGAATCGTGGACAGGCGATGTGCGATGACAAAGCTGGTGCGGCCCTGCATCAGCGCATCCATGGCGCGCTGAATGAGCTCCTCGGTGCGGGTGTCCACGTTGGAAGTTGCCTCGTCCAGAATCAGCGCCGGACGGTCGGCCAAAATGGCGCGGGCAATGGTCACGAGCTGGCGCTGGCCCTGCGACAGGTTCGTGCCTTCCTCGTTGATTATGAAGTCGTAGCCGCCTGCGAGCGTATGGATAAAGTGATCGCAGCGTGCGGCGCGTGCAGCGGCCTCGACCTCGGCATCGCTTGCATCGGGGCGTCCGTAGCGGATGTTCTCGCGGATGGTGCCGTTAAACAGCCAGGTATCCTGCAGCACCATGGCAAACTCGCCGCGAAGTGCCGCGCGGTCCCAGTCGCGCACGTCGATGCCCTCGACACGCAGCGAACCGCCGTCCACGTCATAGAAGCGCTGAAGCAGCTTGATGAGCGTGGTCTTGCCGGCGCCGGTAGGGCCGACGATGGCGATGGTCTGACCGGGCTCGGCCTCGCAGCTAAAGTCGTGGATGATGGTCTTGTCCGGCGTGTAGCCAAACTTGACATGGTCAAACTCCACGTGGCCGGGGCGCTTCTCGGGGATCTGCGCGTCGGCCTTCTGCTCCTCCTCGGGCGCGGCCAAGAACTCAAAGACACGCTCGGTGGCGGCGGCCATCGACTGCATCGTGTTGCTCACGTTGCCCAGCTGCTGCACGGGCTGCGTAAAGTTGCGAACGTACTGGATAAAGCTCTGAATATCGCCAGGCGTGGCATTGCCGGTCAGCGCGAGCTGCGCGCCCACCACGACGACGCCCACGTAGCCCATGTTGCCCACCAAGCTCATAAGCGGCATCATCAGGCCCGACAGGAACTGCGAGCGCCAGCCACTAATAAAGAGGCGGTCGTTTTGACGGTCGAACTCCTCGATCGAGGCCTCGGCGCGGTCGAACACCTGAATGACGTTCTGGCCGGCAAAGTCCTCCTCGATAATGCCGTTGACGGTGCCCAGGACCTGCTGTTGCTCGCGGAAGTACGGCTGCGAGAAGTGAATCATCACGGTCAGGATAATCGCGGCTGCCGGCAGCGTGAGCACGGTGACGCCGGTGAGCGGCAGGCTGATCGACAGCATCATGACGAGCACGCCGATAATCTGCGTCACTGACGTGATGAGCTGCGTCACGCTCTGGTTGAGCGACTGACCGAGCGTATCGACATCGTTGGTGATGCGGCTGAGCACGTCGCCCTTGCTGTGGCCGTTGAAGTAGCTCATCGGCACGACGGCAATCTTGGCGGTGATCTCCTTGCGCATGCGGTAGCAAATCTTTTGCGTGACGCCGGTCATGAGCCAGCCCTGGATGAGGCTGCAGACAGAGCTTGCCAGATACAGGCAGAGCAAAAAGCCGAGCGTCTTGGCGATCCAGGCAAAGTCGACATCGCCGGTACCGTTGACCTTGGAGACCAGGCCTTCGAACAGTTTGGTCGTAACCTGGCCGAGCACCTTGGGTCCCACAATGTTAAAGATGACCGAGCACACGGCAAAGGCGACGGCGGCAAACACGGCAATTTTGTGCTGACCGATATAGCCGAGTAGCTGCCTCATGGTGCCCTTAAAGTCCTTGGCCTTTTCGCCGCGGCCCATGCCACCCATGCGGCCCATGGGACCGCGCCGGCGGGTGGGCTTGGGAATCTGAGTCTTGGTCTTGTCTGCCATTAGTGCTCGCCTCCTTCCATGACGGCTTCAATTTCTTCTTGGGTGAGCCCCAGCTCCTCGGCGGAAAGCTGCGACTGTGCGATCTCCAGGTACGCTGGGCAGCTGTGCAGCAGCTCCTCGTGCGTGCCGGTGCCCACCACGTGGCCGTCGTCGAGCACGATGATCTGGTCGGCGTGCATGATGGTCGCGATGCGCTGGGCCACGACCACGAGCGCGGCGTCGGTAACGTTTTTGGCAAGCTCCTCGCGCAGGCGCGCGTCTGTTTTGTAGTCGAGGGCGCTAAACGAGTCATCGAACACCACGACCTCGGGCTTTTTGGCCAGGGCGCGGGCGATGGCCAGACGCTGGCGCTGACCGCCCGAGACATTGGAGCCGCCCTGGCTGATGGGGGAGTCGTAGCCGCCCTCGCGCTCGGCGATAAAGTCCTCGGCTTGGGCGATGCGCGCGGCCCGGTGCATGTCCTCGTCGCTCACCATGTCGCCGGCAAACTTGAGGTTGCTCTCGACAGTGCCCGAGAACAGGCGCCCCTGCTGCGGGATGTAACCGATGCGGCGGCGAAGCTCGGAGAGGGTCATGTCGCGCACGTCGATGCCGTCGAGCGAAATGCTGCCGCCCGTGACGTCGTACAGGCGCGGAATCAGCTGCACGAGCGTGGACTTGCCCGAGCCCGTGGAGCCAATGATGCCGAGCATCTGACCGGCATGCGTGGTGAAGTTCACGCCGCTAATGACGTCGGCGCGGGCATCGGGATACTGGAAGCTCACGTCGCGGAAAGTGAGCTCACCGTGCGGCGCGCTGGCCGCGGGCAGTTTGGGCGAGGCGGGGTCGTTGATGCTCGTGGGGCAAGTGATGACCTCTTCCACGCGCTCGGCTGCGACCTCGGCACGGGGCAGGATAACCGAAACCATGGTGAGGATCATAAACGCCATGACGATCTGCATGGTGTAGGAGATAAACGCCATCATGTTGCCGACCTGCATCACGCCGTCGGACACGCCCTGCGCGCCAAACCAGACGATAAGCACGGTGATGCAGTTCATGACGAGCATCATGAGCGGCATCATAAAGCTCATGGCGCGGTTGGTGTAGAGCTGCGTGGTCATCAGGTCGAGTGATGCCTTGTCAAAACGCTCGAGCTCATGCTCCTCGCGGTTGAACGAGCGGATGGGCATAAGACCGTCGAGCAGCTCGCGGGCGGTGAGGTTCACGCGGTCCACAAAGCTCTGCATCTTTTTGAACTTGGGCATGGTAAGGCCCATGAGCACGCCGACGACGGCCGAGACCGCGATGATGGCCACGGCGATGGTCCACTCCAGGCCGGTGTGGTTGGCCAGGACGCGCATGACCGCGACGATACCCATGACAGGCGCCATGAGGCACATGCGAATGAACAGAGTCGCTGCCATCTGGATCTGCTGAATGTCGTTGGTGCAGCGGGTGATGAGCGAGGCCTGGCTAAACTTGCCCACCTCGGCCGGCGAGAAGTGCATGACCTTGTTGAAGGTCTCGCGGCGCAGGTCGCGGGCGATGGAGCAGGCGGTGCGCGAAGCCACGGCACCGGTCAGGATGGTGGCGACCAGCGACACCAGACACAGACCAAACATCGTGGTCGCCATGCGGCCCAGGTAGGCGTTCTGCACGTCGGCGGGGTCGATACCCTGTGCCTTGTACTCGTCCTGCACATAGCTCACGGCGCGTTGGGTCACGATGGAGCCCGACATGGAGCCCATTTTGTCCGCCATACCGTTGGCGCCCTCGACGAGCTTGCCTTGGTCGATTAGGCCGCCTTCAACGCCTAGACGCAGGCTCTTCATGGTGATCTTGCCGCCGTCGGCATCAATCTGCTTTTGCATGCTCTGCGCGGCTGCGGCCTTTTGCTGCATCTCGGCGAGCTGCTCGGGCGTCATCGCTGCCATTTGCTCGGGCGTGGGCATGGCTTGGGCGTCGCTGTTGCCTTTCTCGCTGGACGCGCCCATCATGTCGCCCATGGAGCTGGCGTCGATGCCTTGGTTGAGCGAAAGGACGACGGTCTCGGGCAGGCTCATGATATCGGCAATCTTGCCGCCGTCGGCGCGCTCCTCCTCGGTGCCCTTGTACGTTCGAATGCCGTTGTTGTCCGCCTTGCTAAACACGGCATCCACAGCTTTGGCGTCCTTGGCGCCCATAAAGAGCTTGAGGTCATCGAGCGATTCGGCGCGAATGGTGTCGGGCACGGGTGAGGCGATGCCGCCTTGCTGCACGCCCACATCGACGATGTCACTCATATACGTAGGCAGCGCTAGGTCGGCATTGCAACTGATTACGATAAGTACGATAGCCGTGAGCAGCGCCAGGACATGCTTTTTAAAGAGCTTGAGAATCCTCACTCGGCATCTCTCCTTTCTTGGTTGCGGTCGATAATTTCGTTGGCACGCCTTAGAAGGCGCACCATCTCTTGGGTATCCGTTTCGCCGAGCTGCTCGAGAAAGGCCGCGGTGCGGTCCTCGAATTCCCGACGTTTGATTTCGAGGTCTTGTCGGCCTTTGTCGGTCACCGTGACGTGTACGCGACGACGGTCGGTTTTTGAGTGCTCGCGCTCGACCCAGCCCTTGCCCTCGAGGGCGCGCAGGATGTTGGCGATGCGGGCGCTCGAGACCCAAGCGCGATCGGCGAGTTCGCTCGGCGTAAGCGAACCGCCGGCGAGCATGAGGGCGCGCATGACGGCCATCTCGCCGCTCATCGCCTGGTCGACAAAACGCGAAACGTGCTGGTGCATGCTGCCAAACTCGGTAAAGAGCTGACGCCCAAGCTCATGGAAATCGGTATCTTCCACCGAAAACCCCTAACACTAGAAACTATTTTTGGTGAAAGATGATACCCCTGTATGCACACCTCATACAGTAGATTTTTGGGACATGCCTAGAAATCTACCTTCGTGGGCATTTCATGCCACCGCCTCCGTCGCGGCGAAAAAGTAGATTTCTAGGCATGTCCCAAAAATCTATCGGTGGGTACTTTACCCTGCTAAAGCTGGCATAACAGCTAGAGTGAAGGACGTATAAAGGCAAGGGGAAATATCAAATAATTCGGTGAACGGTAGATGATGGCGGGCGCGTTTCCTGCGGATTTGTTGAAAACGCTCTAATGACACAAAAAAAGGAACATATAACAGCCCTGATGAAGGGGGTGGCTATGTTATCCTTCACAGACGGGTGAAATCTTGGGTTTAGGGTTGCAAGACCAAGGTGAATAAACGTTTTTCCCTGTGCTAATGTGCGGCGGAAAGCGAATGAAGCCGGTCATGCAGGTCTAACATTCAAGAATTCAATAAGCAGCGGTGTGAGAGAGCGCCGCATTACACGTAACTAGGAGCGTGGTTACACAATGCAGGAGGCATGGGAAGGCTTCAAGGAAGGCATCTGGACGGGAGAGGTTGACGTCCGAGACTTCATCCAGAAGAACTACACCCCCTACGAGGGCGACGAGTCGTTCCTCGCCGGTCCGACCGAGCGTACCAAGGAGCTGTGGGGCGAAGTTCTCGACCTGCTGCTCAAGGAGCGCGAGCAGGGCGGCGTCCTCGATATGGACACCAAGACCGTCACGGGTATCGTGAGCCACCCCGCTGGCTACATCGATAACGCCCATCGCGACAAGGAGACCATCGTCGGCCTCCAGACCGACAAGCCGCTCAAGCGCGCGCTGCACGTCAACGGCGGTATCCGCATCGCTTGCCAGGCTGCCAGCCAGCACGGCTACAAGATCGACGAGAACGTTGTCGAGCGCTACACCTTCGAGCGCAAGACTCACAACGCCGGCGTCTTCGATGTCTACACCCCCGAGATGCGTGCCTGCCGTTCGGCCCACATCATCACCGGTCTGCCCGATGGCTATGGCCGCGGCCGCATCATCGGCGACTACCGTCGTGTCGCCCTGTACGGCGTCGACTACCTGATCAAGGACAAGGAGGCCCAGAAGGCTTCCACCCCGACGGTCATGACCGCCGACAACATCCGCGATCGTGAGGAGCTGCAGGAGCAGATCCGCGCCCTCGGCGAGCTCAAGATGATGGCCGAGACCTATGGCTTCGACATTTCCAACCCTGCTACCAACACGCAGGAGGCCATCCAGTGGATGTACTTCGCCTACCTCGCTTCCGTCAAGGAGCAGAACGGCGCCGCTATGTCCATCGGCCGTACCTCCACGTTCATCGACATCTACGCTGAGCGTGACCTTGCCAACGGTACCTTCACCGAGGAGCAGATCCAGGAGTTCGTGGATCACTTCATCATGAAGCTCCGCATGGTCAAGTTTGCCCGCACCCCCGAGTACCAGGCCCTGTTTACCGGCGATCCGCAGTGGGTCACCGAGTCCATCGGCGGCATGGGTGTCGACGGCCGTACGCTCGTTACCAAGATGAGCTACCGCTACCTGCACACGCTCGAGAACATGGGCACCAGCCCCGAGCCCAACATGACCGTTCTGTGGTCGACCCGTCTGCCCGAGAACTTCAAGAAGTTCTGCGCCAAGACTTCTGTCGCCAGCTCCTCGATCCAGTACGAGAACGACGACCTCATGCGCGTTTACCACGGCGACGACTACGGCATCGCCTGCTGCGTGTCCTCCATGCGCATCGGCAAGGAGATGCAGTTCTTCGGCGCTCGCGCCAACCTGGCCAAGTGCCTGCTGTACGCACTCAACGGCGGTGTTGACGAGGTCTCCAAGAAGCAGGTCGGCCCCAAGTACCGCGCCGTCGAGGGCGATACGCTCGATTACGACGACGTTGTGGCAAAGTACAACGACATGATGAAGTGGCTCGCTGGCGTGTACGTCAACTCGCTGAACATCATTCACTACATGCACGACAAGTATTGCTACGAGCGCATCCAGATGGCTCTGCACGACAAGCACGTGCATCGCTGGTTCGCTACGGGCATCGCTGGCCTTTCCGTCGTGGCTGACTCCCTGTCCGCCATCAAGTACGCCAAGGTCCACCCCGTCCGTGACGAGAACGGCATCATCGTCGACTTCGAGACCGAGGGCGAGTTCCCCAAGTACGGTAACGACGACGACCGCGTCGACCAGATCGCTCACGACGTTGTGCACCAGTTCATGGAGTACATCCGCATGAACGACACCTACCGCAACTCCGTGCCCACGACCTCGGTTCTGACCATCACCTCCAACGTCGTGTACGGCAAGAAGACCGGTTCTACGCCTGATGGCCGCAAGGCTGGCCAGCCCTTCGCCCCGGGTGCTAACCCCATGCACAAGCGCGATAGCCACGGCGCCATCGCTTCGCTGTCTTCGGTTTCCAAGCTCCCGTTCCGCGATGCTCAGGACGGCATCTCCAACACCTTCTCCATCATCCCGGGCGCGCTCGGCAAGGAGGACCAGGTGTTCTTTGGTGATATCGACCTTGATCAGCTGGGCGAGTAACTATTGTTAGTGCTATACTAACAATAACGATTACTGATTAGTGCGCCGGTTTCGGCCGGCGCCTATCGATCGAAGGAGACACATTATGAAGGTTTCTGAAGTTTCCGAGACTCAGGCCGATAACCTGGTCCACATGCTCGACGCTTACGCCGAGAAGGGTGGCCACCACCTGAACATCAACGTCTTCAACCGTGAGACGCTGCTCGACGCTCAGGCTCACCCCGAGAAGTACCCGCAGCTGACCATTCGCGTTTCCGGCTACGCCGTGAACTTCCACACGCTCACCAAGGAGCAGCAGGACGAGGTCATTTCGCGTACCTTCCACAACAAGTTCTAAAGGGGTTTAACTCCCGCAGGATCGCTGGGGCTGTTTGGGCTACCTCCCAAAACGTCCTCGGACATGCAAGAAGCCCTCGCTGCGCACTTCGTGCGGCGAGGGCTTCTTGCGTCCTGCGGAATATTTTGGGAGGTAGCCCAAACAGCCCCGGCGGGGTCCTGTGTAGTCACCCTTTAGGCGGAACTCTCCTAATGGGTTGAGCGTTCTGGATTCTTGCTTGCTACCGTTTATCGCGTATAGCTACCGTTTGCGGAATAAGTAACACTCCTTAATAAACCGTGTAGAATCTCAGATAAGCACGGAGTTTTCCAGGGAGACGCTGTCCTTTGTTGTGTGCAAGGGGCGGCGTCTCTTTGGCGCTTGGAGCCGTTGTGCAACGGTGCGGCGGCGCGTGCCATGTATTGAAAAGTCAACGTCGAGATGGGTCGTGATGATAATGGGCAAGTACGTAATCGTGGTTGAGTCTGGGTCGGATGTGACGCCGGAGCTCTGCGAGCGCTATGGCATCGTGCGCGTGCCCATGCATGTCACGATTGGTGACGAGACCGTCGATGACGGTTCCATCGATCCGCTCGAGATTTATTCGCGCTGCAACGAGTTTGGCGTGATGCCCAAGACCAGTGGCTGCGCGCCTGCGGATTTTGCTCACGTGTACGACCGCATCCATGCCGAGCAGCCCGACGCGACCATTTTGCACCTTGCGTATTCCGAGGTAACGACCTGCTCACATCAGTCCTCGAAGATTGCGGCCGAGGGGCGCGACTACGTGTTCTCCATGGACACGCGCTTTGTCTCGGTGGGCCAGTCGCTTATTGCCGTCGAGACCGCCAAATATATCGAGGCTCACCCCGATGCCACCGTCGACGAGATATTCGCATTCACCAATTCGGTGATGGATCGCGTGCTGTTGGGCTTTGTTCCTACCGATCTTGCCTTCCTTAAGGCAGGCGGTCGCTTGTCCAACGTCGCATTCCTCGGTGCCCATCTGCTCAAGATTAAGCCCTGCATTGAGGTGACGGGCGGCAAGTTCGTGGCGACTAAGAAGTTCCGCGGCTCTATGCTCAAATGCGCCCGTGCCTTTATTGATCACATGGTTTCCAAGGGCGATATTGATTACTCGCACATTGGCCTGGCGTATTCGGTAGGCCTTTCCGAGGAGCTGCGCGACGACATGGAAGTCTATGCGCACGACCTGGGCTTTAAGGACGTCACCTGGACTCAGGTCGGCGGCGTCATCTCGAGCCATTGCGGTCCGACAGCCTTTGGTGCGGTGCTTACGCTTAAGGCGTAAGGGCTGGCGTAATCGATATCAATTGCCACGGCGGCGGGCGGGTTGCGATAACCTTCCCGCCGCTTTTGCGTGCGGTCAAATAGGGCAATCCAATTGAATGCTAAACCGTTTCAGCATCATGCGTATGGGCTAGAATGGCTCTGGCATGTATGTAGCTAAAACCAAAGAGAGGCAAGGTAGCGGGAATGGCTGAGATGACGCTTGAGGGTGTGGATGCTCATCCCGAGGACTCTGCGTATGCCCTGGGTCGCGTGCATTCGATCGAGACGATGGGAACGGTCGACGGACCCGGCATCCGCTTTGTGGTGTTTGTTCAGGGCTGTCCCATGCGCTGCGCGTATTGCCACAATCCCGATACCTGGTCTGTTAACGGCGGCACGATGGTGACCGTCGAGCATCTCATGGACGAGTTCCAGAGCAACCATGAGTTCTACCGTAGCGGCGGCATTACCGTTTCGGGCGGCGAACCGCTCCTGCAGCCCGAGTTTTTGGCCGACCTGTTCCGCGTGATGCACAACAACCCCGATGGCCGCGTACACACCTGCCTAGACAGCTGTGGCTATGCATTTGATCCCAAGCATCCGGAGAAGTTCGATGCTGTTCTCAACGAGACCGATATGGTGCTGCTCGACATCAAGCATGCCGATCCGGTTGAGCATAAAAAGCTGACCGGTTGCGATCCTGCGCGCATCCTGGCGTTTGGCGATGAGCTTGCCCGTCGCAAGATTAAGGTTGTTATTCGCCATGTGGTGGTGCCGGGTATCACCGACACGGCGGAGGAATGCGAGAAGCTCGGTCGCCTGATCGCTCCATGGCACAACGTGGTGGGCCTGGAAATGCTGCCGTATCACACGATGGGTGTCGTCAAGTACGAGCAACTGGGTATTCCCTATAAGCTCGAGGGCGTGCCCCAGATGGATACCGCGCGCATGCCCGAGCTGCGCAACGCCGTCATGGCCGGCATGAAAAAGCGCCGTGCCGAACTCAAAAACGCCATCGGCTAGCGGCACTCATTGGGGACAGACTTAAATGAGTGCCCCCGGGCACCTAGTTGATTGCTAAGGAGCCCCGTCAAGTTGCGGTGGAATAGTTCTTGTTTTCGGCTTATGCCGCCCAAACAGGAACTATTTCACCGCAACTGCGTTTTGGGCAAAGATGCGCAACGGAATCGGTGCTTTTGCATAGAAACGCCTGTTTATTGTTTAGAGACACCTCAAACGCGGCTGAATATCTTTGGAAAGAAATGCCTGCTATCGACATCGATGGCCGTACCTATGTCATGAGCGTCATGACATCGATGCCGTGGAGCGACCGCTCGAGTGAGGTTACGGCCGCGATTGCAAAGGCGCTGTTTGATACGCGAGCTGCACTGGCTTAGCGTGTTCGTTTGGCGAGGTCAAACAAAATGCTGGTACCATACCGTGGTTGAGAATTTCGTATAGGTTTGGGGAATGGTATGGCTACCATCGCGATTATCGGTGCGCTCGAAAAAGAGATCATGCAGATTAAGGAAGAGCTGAGCGACGTTTGCGAGGCACGGGAGGCAGGCTTGACCGTTGTGAGCGGTGGGCTCGACGGCCTGACAGTTGTCGCCACAACGGCGGGCATGGGCACGGTGAACGCTGCCGCTGCGACACAGCACCTCATTAGCAAGTATGCTCCGCAGGCTGTTGTGTTTTCGGGCATTGCGGGCGGTTTGAACCCCAAGCTCCATATCGACGATGTGGTCATCGGCAAACGTCTGCGCTATCTGGATACCGATACCGCGCTTATCGCCGAGTCTGCACCGGGACTCGAAGAGTTTGCCTCGACGCCTTCGCTGGTCGATATTGCCGCCGACGTGCTTGCTGAGCGTGGCTTTGTCGATGCTTCGACAAATGCAGCCGCTTCGAACGAGGGTGCAAAGCAGTTTCTGGTCGGCACAATTGCCACGGGCAACCGTTTTGTGACGGGTGCCGCCATGCGCAGTGACGCTATCGAGGCGACGCATGCCGATTGTGTCGGCATGGAGGGCGCGGCAATTGCCCATGTCGCAACCAAAAATGGTGTCGATTGCCTGGTGTTGCGCGCTATCAGCGATAATTGTGACGAGGCGTACGATGCGATTTGCGACCGCGAGTTCGACCTGTTCGAGTATGCCCGTACCGCGAGTGGCATTACGCTCGATATCGTTCGCCGTATCGCTGCTATCTATTAGCGCGCTCTTTTGTAAGAACCTACGACCAAGGAGTGTCCATGGCCGATTCCATTAACTACCAGCTTGCCAAGTTCGTTGCCAGCTATGGCAAGGTTTCGCAGATTCCCGAGTCCACCTGCCCCGAGGTGAGCTTTGTCGGCCGCTCCAACGTGGGCAAGTCGTCGATTATGAACAAGCTTTTTGGCCGCAAGAACCTGGTCAAGGTTTCCAGCACGCCGGGCAAGACGAGCAACATCAACTTCTTTGAGGCCGACGACGTGCATTTCGTGGACCTGCCGGGTTACGGTTTCGCCCGTCGTTCCAAGGCCGAGCGCGACCGTTGGGCCGAGCTCATCGGCGACTTTTTCGACTCCGAGCGCAGCTTTAACCTGGTCGTGTCGCTGGTGGACATTCGCCACGATCCCAGTAAGCTCGACCATGACATGATCGACTACCTGCAGGGCAACGAGTTCAACTTTATCGTCTGCCTCACCAAAGCCGACAAGCTCAGCCGCACCCAGCAGGCCCGCCAGGCAGCAGCCATCAAAAAGCAGCTCAACGTCCCTGCCGAAAACGTGATCATCACAAGCTCCCAGACCGGCACCGGCATCGACGAACTCAAACGCCGCATCGCCGAGGCCTGCCTCTAGTAAGGGTCCCATCCCAGTAAGGGCCCCCACCAATAAAAAGCCAAACCATCAGCCCGGCGCCCCTTCAAAGCGTGGGTCCCTGTAGACATCCTCAGCAAGGTAGGCGCAGGGACGGTCGGGATGTTCCCTCAAAATCATTCCGCAGCGCGAAGGCCCCTTGTCCGTCGCTCCGTAGGAGCAGGACAAGGGGCCTTCATGCGCGAGGACGATTTTGAGGGAACATCCCGACCGTCCCGGACAGGTATATGAGGAGGATGTCTACAGGTACTCGATTTGAGCGCCTTCCGTGTCGCACGTCAGAATATGCGTATCGCACTTAGGGAACTGCTCGCGCAGCTTGACTTGCAGGAACTTCGCCACGATGGTGTCGTCGGTTACAGCCATGAGGGTCGAGCCCGAGCCACTGATCCAGATGGTCTTAGCGCCGCCGTTAAGGCAGGTGTCACGCACGGCGTTGTAGTCGGGAATCAGGCGACGGCGATACGGCTCTTGGATGCGGTCGTCGTTGGCGGCGGCAATCAGGTCAAGGTCGCCGGTCTCCAAGCCGCGCGTCATGCCGGCGATGCGGCCCATCTGCCACACGGCGGTGGAGAGCGGAATCTCCTGCGGCACGACCTTGCGCGCCTCACTCGTGTGTACCTCGTAGGGCGGAATAACGGTGATAAAACGCAAGCGATCGCTCACCTCGTAGCGCAGGCACTGGGGCAGCGAATCGGTCGGCGTAAAGGAACAGACGGCGCCGCCCAGGATGGCGGGAGCGACGTTATCGGGATGGCCCTCGACCTCGGTGGCAATGCGGACGAGCTCGGCGCGATCGACGGTGTGGCCCGTCAGCGCCGCGGCTGCCATAATGCCGGCGACGACGCAGGTGGAGCTGGAGCCCAGGCCGCGGGCGACGGGAACGTCAGTCTGAATGTCGATGGCGACGGGGAAGGCCGGTTCGCCCCATGCGGCCAGTGCATCGACAAAGCTCACGTAGACCAGGTTGTTCTCGTTTTGGAACTCCTCGGGGCAGCCCGTGATGGTGAGCTTATCGGCGCGCTCGAAGGTGAAGTGCGAGTAGAGGCTGACGGCCATGCCGAGGGTGTCGTAGCCGATGCCTAGGTTTGCGCTTGTTGCTGGGACGGTGATCTTGATCATGTGGGTCCTCCTGGCGTGCCTGGCTGTTTAGTTCGCTGCTCGGGCAGTCCTGCGCAAGACGGAAAGCACATTAAGTGCTTTCCTTT
>UQYE01000059.1:0-12335 GCA_900545145.1 uncultured Collinsella sp.
AGCTGCGGAAACGCGGGGTCCGTTCAGGCTGTTGCGTTGAGATTGAAAATCAACCTTTATTGAGCGTAGGGCTCCTTTTACGGATTGCTCTGTATTTATGCTCGCAATTAAGCTCGAGGTTGGCTACACTATCACTTGACCATTAAAGGGGTACGAGATACCCACATGGAATCACATAGCTGCCAAAGAGCAGCCCTTCCTGTGGGTGTCTGGTCCGCTTTAAGCGGTCGGGCATCTATTTTTTTGACTGTGTCAGCAGTCAAGACATGTGAGGAAGGAGATCGATGGGCACGACTTCCCCCAAGGCGGTCATCATGGACGAGACCGCCGTCAATCGAGCGATGACCCGCATCGCGCACGAGATTCTCGAGCGCAACGAGGGCTGTGAAGACCTCGCTCTGGTCGGCATCGTCACACGCGGCGACCTTCTGGCAAAGAAACTCGCCGAGGAGATCAAGGAGATCGAGGGCGTCGAAGTTCCGCTCGGCAGCCTCGACATCAGCTTCTACCGCGATGACTATGCGACCAATTTCGCTCCCGCGATCCACGCCACCAACATTCCCTTTAGCGTCGACGGCAAGCGCGTCGTGCTGGTGGACGACATCCTGTATACGGGCCGTACCATTCGCGCCGCTCTGGACGCCGTTATGGATCTGGGCCGTCCGAGCCGCATCGAGCTGGCAGTTCTCGTTGACCGCGGTCACCGCGAGCTTCCCATCTCGCCGGACTTTGTCGGCAAGAACGTTCCCTCGTCGCATGAAGAGAACGTGCACCTATATATGAAGGAAGTCGACGGCCACACCGCCGTCGAGATTAACGACGTCGCGCCGGGTTCCCACGTGGGCTCCGCGCCGCTGGGAGGTGAGTAGTACCGTGGCGTTCAACCATAAGCACCTGATTGACATTACTGAGTACTCCGAAGAGGACATCAAGCTCATCCTCGAGACCGCCAAGGCGTTCTCCGAGGTCAACGAGCGTGCGATCAAGAAGGTCCCCACGCTCAAGGGCAAGACCATCGTCAACATGTTCAACGAGCCCTCGACGCGCACCCGCAGCTCCTTCGAGCTCGCCGAGAAGCGCCTTTCGGCCGACAGCCTCAACTTTGGCGGCTCCTCGACCTCCACGGTCAAGGGCGAGAGCCTCGTCGACACCGTCGAGACCCTCAACGCCTACAAGATTGATTGCATCGTCGTTCGCGATAAGCACGCCGGTGCTCCCTACATCGTCACGCAGAACTCGCCCGCGAGCGTCATCTGCGCCGGCGACGGCAAGCACAACCACCCCACGCAGGCCCTGCTCGACCTGTACACCATCTGGGAGCACAAGGGTGACTTCCACGGTCTGAAGGTCGCCGTCGTCGGCGATATCGCGCACTCCCGCGTCTGCGGCTCGCTGATCCCCGCACTTAAGATCATGGGCTGCGAGACCTACGCCGTCGCCCCCGGCACGCTGCTGCCGCCGGCGCCCGAGGTCCTGGGCTGCGACCACGTGACGAGCGACCTCGATTCCGTCCTGCCCGAGCTGGACGTCGTCTACATGTTGCGCGTGCAGCAGGAGCGCCTCGAGGGCGCACCGTTCCCCACGATTCGCGAGTACCACAAGCTCTTCGGTCTGACCAAGGACCGCGAGAAGCTCATGAAGCCCGATGCGATTATCTGCCACCCGGGCCCCATCAACCGCGGCGTTGAGTTCGACTCCTATATGGCCGACCACCCGCAACGCTCCGTCATCCTGGAGCAGGTCTACGCCGGTATCTGCGTGCGTATGGCTATCCTGTATCTGCTGCTTGGAGGTGCCGATAATGGCCTTGCTTCTTAAGAATGCCCACGTCGTCGACCCGTCCGTCGAGCTTGACGGTGTCGTTGACGTCCTGATTGACGGCGATAAGATCGCCGAGGTCGGCGAGAACCTCGCCGCCGAGGGAGCCGAGGTCCGCGACCTTTCCGGCAAGTATCTCGTCCCCGGCCTGGTGGATATGCACGTGCATCTGCGCGAGCCTGGCTACGAGGTCAAAGAGGACATCGAGAGCGGCACCCGCGCTGCTGCCAAGGGCGGCTTTACCGGCGTGTGCGCCATGCCCAACACCGACCCCGTTACCGATAACGGCACCGTCGTTGAGTTCGTCAAGTCCCGCGCTGCCGAGGTCGGCCACTGCCGCGTCTATCCTTCTGGTGCTATGACTCGCGGCCTTAAGGGCGAGGCTATGTCCGAGATGGGCGATATGGTCGCCCACGGCGCCGTCGCCTTCACCGATGACGGTCGCGGCGTGCAGGGTGCGGGCATGCTCCGTCGCTGCATGGACTACGGCAAGATGTTCGGCAAGGTCTTTATGAGCCACTGCCAGGACGAGGATCTGGTCGGCCACGGCCAGATCAACGAGGGCAAGGTCTCGACCCGTCTGGCCCTCGAGGGTTGGCCGGCCGCCGGCGAGGAGCTTCAGATTGCCCGCGACATCGAGATTGCCAAGCTGACCGGTGCCAAGCTGCACATCCAGCACATCTCCACCGCTCATGGCCTGGAGCTCGTGCGTGCCGGTAAGGCTGCCGGTGTCCAGGTGACCTGCGAGGCCACCCCGCACCACATGTTCCTGACCGAGAACGACCTGGACGAGACCTACAACACCTCTCTCAAGGTCAATCCGCCGCTGCGCACCGACGAGGATGCCGAGGCCATCCGTCAGGGTGTCATCGACGGCACCGTCGACGCTATCGTCACCGATCACGCTCCCCACACCCCGTGGGAGAAGGCCCGCGAGTTCGAGCTCGCGCCCTTTGGAATGATTGGCCTCGAGACTTCGCTGTCGCTCGTGCTCACTGAGCTGGTCAACACGGGCAAGATGAGCGTGAGCCGCATGGTCGAGCTCATGGCCATCAAGCCGCGTGAGATTCTGGGCCTCGATCAGGTTCAGGTCAAGGCGGGCTCTGTCGCCGACCTGACCGTGTTCGACCCCTCCGCAACCTGGACGGTTGGCGAGGACGGTTACGAGTCGCGCGCCGAGAACTCCGGTTTTGCCGGCCGCACGCTCACCGGTCGTGCCACCGATGTATTTGTCGGTGGCAAGCAGACGCTCGCCGACGGCTGCATCTGCTAGCATAGCTTTATCGCTTTTGTGCGCGGCGCCCTTGCGGTGCCGCGCTTTCTGTTCGTTTAGACCATGCAACCGCATGGGGGATTGGAGCGTCTATGCCCACACCTTCCACTGCACGCATGCACGACTTCGAGGTCGTCTCGAACCGGGAGATCGCCGACGGCATCTTCTCGCTCGTCATCTCGGCCCCCAAGCTTGCAAGTGCGCTCAAGCCCGGTCAGTTTGTGAACATCGCCGTCCCCGGCGATGCGTCTTCTCTGCTTCGTGTGCCCTTGAGTTTCTACCGCGCCGACGCCGAGGCCGGCACCGTCGAGCTGTGGTACGCCGTCGTGGGCGACGATACCCGCCGTTTGTCCCAGATGGGCCCTGGCTCCACCTCTAACCTGTTGGGCCCCGGTGGCCGTGGCTGGATGGTACCCGAGGGCACCAGGAAGGCACTGCTCGTCGCCGGTGGTATCGGCGTTCCGCCTGTGCTTTGTCTTGCCGGTATGCTTGCCGAGCAGGGTGTTGATGTGGACGTGTGCCTGGGCTTCGGCACCGCTTCCAAAGTCGTGGGTGTCGATGAGTTCCGTGCGCTGGGCGCCACGGTTAACGTGTGCACCGACGACGGTTCGCTCGGCACGCACGGTTTTTGCACCGATCCGGCAGCCGAGCTGCTTGGAGAGGGCGGCTACGACTACGTCGCCAGCTGCGGCCCCGCCGTCATGATGAAGAAGGTCGCCGCCGCTGCCGCCGAGGCCGGTGTGTACTGCGAGGTGTCGCTCGAGCGCATGATGAGCTGTGGCTTTGGCGCCTGCAACACCTGCAATGTCGAGACGGTCGACGGTATGAAGGGTGCTTGTATGTGCGGCCCCGTGTTCGATGCTTCCAAGGTGGTGGTCTTCTAGTGGGTACCGTGAACATGGCCGTCGATTTCGGCGGCGTCAAGATGCAGAACCCCATTAACACCGCAGCCGGTACCTTTGGCTACGGTTGGCAGTTCCAGAACTTCTTTGATGTTTCCCAGCTGGGCGCCATCACCACCAAGGGTTGCGCTGCCGAGCCCTGGCCCGGCAATCCCGCGCCTCGCATGGCCGAGATCCCGGGCGGCATGATCAACTCCGTGGGCCTTCAGAACCCCGGCGTGGCCGCCTTTGCCCGTGAGTCCGGTCCTTGGCTCGAACAGCTGTCCAAGGACGGCTGCCAGGTCATCTGTCAGGTTGCCGGCCACTCCGTTGACGAGTTTGTCCGCGCACTCGAGATGTATGTCGAGCTGTGCCCCTGGGCTGCCGGCTACGAGATCAACGTGAGCTGCCCTAATATTGCCGCCGGCGGTGCCGCCATGGGATCAACGCCCGAGGGCGCCTCTTCCGTTATGGCTGCCTGCCGCAAGGTGACCGATAAGCCGCTGTTCGTAAAGATGGCTCCGGTCAACGTTGCCGAGATTGCCAAGGCTCTCGAGGCCGCCGGCGCCGACGGCCTTTCGGTCATCAACTCCATCCAGGGCATGGCCATCGACGTCCATACCCGCAAGTCTCGCGTGGCCAAGCCCAAGGGCGGCCTTTCGGGCCCGCTGTGCCACCACATCGCCGTGCGCATGGTCTGGGAGGTTGCCCAGGCCGTCGATATCCCCATCAACGGTGTCGGCGGTGTCATGACTGGCGAGGATGCGGCTGAGTTTATCCTGGCCGGCGCCACCTGCGTGTCGGTCGGCATGGCCAACTTCGTCGATCCGTGCGCTTCGCTTAAGATCGCGCATGAGCTCGAGGCCTGGGCCGAGTCCCAGGGCGTAAAGGACATCAACGAGCTGGTGGGTGCTTTCGAATGCTAGAGAATGATGCCCGCGACCGTGTTATCGTCGCCCTCGACTGCGACCGTGAGCGCGCGCTCGAGCTCGCCCACGAGCTTTCGGGCCATGCCGCCTGGCTCAAGGTCGGCATGACGCTCTATTACGCTGAGGGTCCCCAGATCGTCAAGACCTTTAAGGACCTTGGCTTTAAGGTCTTCCTCGACCTTAAGTTCCATGACATTCCGAATCAGGTGCGCGGCGCTGCCCGCTCGGCCTCGCTTGCCGGTGCCGACCTGCTTTCGGTCCACGGCCTGGGCTCGGGTGCTATGCTCGCTGCCTGCCGCGAGGGTGCCGAGGAGGCGCGTGAGGACCGCGCCAAGCTCGTCGCCATCACCGTGCTCACGAGCATGAATCAGGATGCCTTGAGCGAGATCGGCGTCGAGTCTCCCGTGGCCGAGGAGGCCGCCCGCTTGGCAAAGCTTGCTCAGGCCAATGGCATCGATGGCATCGTGTGCTCACCGATGGAGGCTCACGACATGCGTGAGCTGCTGGGTCCTGATGCCCTGATCGTGACTCCGGGTGTGCGTCCGGTGGGTGCCGCCCTTGGTGACCAGTCCCGCGTGGCGACGCCTTCCCAGGCTATCGAGCGTGGCGCAAGCCACATTGTGGTGGGCCGTCCCATCACCGGTGCCGACGATCCGGTTGCCGCCTTTGACGCCATCGTCGCCGAGCTGGTCGAAAACGTCGCGTAAAAGATTCCCCTAAGTCACCACTTTTGGGTCTCATTAGCACAAAATAGCCCCTGTGCCTGCGTAAACTTTCCCATCCTTTGTGTGGAATCGCAGGTCAGGGGCTTAACTTTGGGCGCAGTATATTGCACTTTTTGCGGGTATCGTCTAACCTATGGAGCCGCGATTAGGCTTTTTGTGCGTTCTACGTGCTAAAATGCCAATTATTGAATCAGATATAACCCAACTATTTGGAGGTACGAATGGCACTCCCTCAGCTTACCGACGAGCAGCGCAAGCAGGCTCTTGAGAAGGCTGCTGCCGCACGTCACGCCCGCGCTGAGCTTCGCGAGCAGATCAAGAAGGGCGAGAAGTCCCTCGAGTCCGTGCTCAACTCCGATGACCCCATCGCTTCCCGCATGAAGGTTTCCACCCTCATCGAGTCTCTCCCCGGTTATGGCAAGGCCAAGGCCGCCAAGATCATGGAGGAGCTCGGTATCTCCGCTACTCGTCGCGTCCAGGGCCTCGGCGTCCGTCAGCGCGAGCAGCTTCTCGAGCAGCTGACCAAATAAGTGAGCGCTCAGGATTCCAAGCTCTTTGTGATTTCTGGACCGTCAGGCGCAGGCAAGGGTACGCTCGTCACTCGTGTGCGCGAGCGCCGCTCGAACCTGGGTCTGACGGTTTCGGCTACCACGCGAGCACCACGCAAAGGTGAGGTCGACGGCGTCAACTACTTTTTTCTGACGCGCGAGGAGTTCGACCGCCGCGTGGCAAACGGTGAGTTTGTTGAGTGGGCCGAGGTCCACGGTAACTGCTACGGCACGTTGGTGAGCGAGGTCACATCCAAGCTCGCCTCGGGCTCGTCTCTGATTTTGGAGATCGATGTCCAGGGCGCCCTGCAGGTGAAGGAGCGTTTCCCCGAGGCCGTGCTGATCTTTATCAAGCCGCCTTCGCTTGAGGTGCTCCGCGAGCGTCTGGTCGGTCGCGGTACCGAGACGCCCGAGACGATTGAGCTGCGTATGGCAAACGCCGCCGATGAGCTTGCCCTTGCCGACCGCTACGACGACGTCGTGGTGAATGACGATCTCGACCGCGCGACCGATGAGCTCGTTCGCGTTCTCGATATGCATGAAAGGATCTGAGGTCCGTGTCCGTTGTAAAGCCTTGCATTGACGATCTTCTGGAGAAGACCGATCACAACCGCTTCCTGCTCGCTTCGCTTGCCTCTAAGCGCGCCTGCGACATCAATAGCATGCTGCGTGGCCAGCACAACCGCGTGCTTGCCGTCCAGGATGTCGATGACATCACCATCGGGCTTTCCGGTGCCGATACCATCTCGATGGCTATGGACGAGATTGTCGACGGCGACATCTCTTACGACGAGGCCCGTTACGAGAAGGCGCTCGGCCACAAGGTTGCTGAAGCCTAAATGGCGGCTCGCGTCTGCCTGGTCCACTATCACGAGGTTGGACTGAAGGGCAAGAACCGCGCACATTTTGAGCATATCCTCATGGATAACATCAAGGCGGCCTTGGCCGCCTTTTCCGTGAATGCCGTGTCTCGAATTTCCGGTTATATCCTCGTGACCTTTAACGAACATCAGGCCGACGAGGCGGCGCGTGTCATTCGCACCGTTCCCGGCGTTGCCCGTGTGTCTTTGGCGTATCACACCAACCGCGACCCGCAGGAGTACTGCGCCGCCGCCGTGAAGGCGCTGCGCGAGTTTGGTTCCTTCGATTCGTTTAAGGTGCACGCCAAGCGCTCCAATACTGACTATGAGCTCACCTCGATCGATATCAATCGTCAGGTGGGCGAGGTACTGTGTGAGGCCTTCCCCGATAAAAAGGTTCAAATGCACGACCCCGATGCGATGGTGCACGTACTGGTGGTCCAGGGTAGCGTTTATGTGTACGCGTGCTCCGAGCGCGGCGTGGGCGGTCTGCCGGTGGGTTCTGCCGGCAAGGTCGTGACGCTGCTGTCCTCGGGTATCGATTCTCCGGTGGCGACCTGGATGCTCGCGCGCCGCGGCGCGGTTTGCGTGCCGGTACATTTCTCCGGTCGTCCGCAGACGCCCGATACGAGTGAGTATTTGGTGCAGGATATCATCCGTGCGCTTGAGCCGGGTGTCCAGATCGGCCGCCTGTACGTGGTGCCGTTTGGCGACTGCCAGCGTGAGATTTCGGTCACCTGTCCCAGCAACCTGCGCGTGATCATGTATCGCCGCATTATGTATTCGGTTGCTGAGCGCATTGCACACATCGAGGGTGCCAAGGCCATCGTTACGGGCGAATCGCTTGGACAGGTTGCCTCCCAAACGCTTGAGAACATCATGGCCGTCAACGAGGCCGTGAAGATCCCCGTGTTCCGTCCTCTCATCGGTTCGGACAAGCAGGAGATCATCGCGCGCGCCGAGGAGATCGGTACGTTCGATATCTCGACTGAGGCCGCTCCCGACTGCTGCACGCTGTTTATGCCGCGCCGTCCCGAGACACACGCTAAACTCGATGCCGTGCATGAGGCCTGGGAACTGTTTGATCACGAGGAGATGATTGAGCGCCTGCTCAAGCAGACCGAGTACATCGACTTCGAGAGCAACACATATAAGGCCCCTAAGACCTTAAAACACAAACATTCTGAGCTTGCTCCGCGTGAGATTTACCAAGATCACGAGTAAATTTGTGCATAGACCGACGATGCGCCTGCATCGTCGGTCTTTTGCTATCTGGGCATTTTGCGGCTAAGTGTTCATTTGCTGACGTGTGCCTGAAAAAATGGACAGATTTGTGCAAGGTTTTGGTCAGCTTTTGTTTTGACCTCGAAAACCGGTTTTGGGGCGTGGCTGTTGCGGAGCTCCTTTCCTGACACGATGATGTTGGGAGGTTTTGCTATGGCGCAGCGCGAACAACACGAACGAGTCAAAAAGATGGACCGCTGGGCGGGCAAACTGCTCGGTCATAAGGCAGTGGTGATGGCGATACTGGTCGTCATTGCGATGGCGAGTGGGCTGGCGATGGCGAACCTTGGCGGCGGTGCCGGCGGTGTGTCGTTTGAGCGCACTGATGGTTCGGGCACGTTAGTGGAGCCGGGATCCGGCGATGCTTCGAGCGGAAAGACATCCGAAGGCTCTTCGCCTAAGGCGTCTGCCGCGGCAGAGGTCTATGTCGATGTTGATGGCGCCGTGGTGTCACCCGGTGTATATCGCCTCAAAGACGGGGCGCGGGTGGCTCAGGCGATTGATGCCGCCGGCGGGCTGGCGCCCGAAGCAGACGTTACGGGGCTTAATCGTGCATCCAAGGTCACTGATGGACAAAAAATTCACGTTCCAACGGTAGGGGAGCAGCAGGTGTCCATTGCGGAAGCCGGTGTTGATGGTGGGGCTTCCGCATCATCAGGCGTCGGTGGCGCAACAGGCCTAGTAAACATTAATACGGCAAGCTCGGCAGAGCTGCAGACGCTCTCGGGAATCGGTCCCTCAATGGCACAGTCGATTATCGATGAGCGGACAAAGAACGGTGCTTTTGCTTCGGTTGACGATCTGATGCGCGTGTCGGGAATCGGCGAGAAGAAGCTTGCCAAAATCAAAGATTGCATCTGCGTATGAGTACGACCGAGCGAGAGCACGTGATGCCTCCGCGGCCCCTGATTCCGTGGACGATGGCCCTGTGTGCCGGCATGTGCATGAGCTGCGCCTTGGTGCTCAACGTGGCCGCTGATGCGCTGCTGAGGGAGCGGGCGCCGGCGGTCGGGCCGCTATGGGCCATTCCCGTTGCGGCAGCGGTTTTCGTTGTGCTGGCTCACTCTTGTGCGCGGCTTGCCCCTTTGAAGCGGTGGCTGTATGCCGCGTCCGTCGGTCTCATAGCGGGTGCGGTCGTTTCGGCGTGGTGGGCCGTGGGTGCGCTCAACGCCTCGAAGACGCTCGACGGTCGAGCGGCAAGCAGTCTCGAGTTTGTCGTGCAGGGTGACCCATCCATAAATGACGACGTGTATTCCTATACCTGCGAGGCACGCTCGGACGGTAAGAACTTGGCAACGGTTCGCCTATCGTGTGACCGTGAGTTCAAGGTCGGGGCGCACGTGCGTGTTATCGGTCGCGTGTCACGTTTTGAGAACGATGCGTATGGACGATCGCGCGTGCTTCGAGGCGAGGTGCGCAAGGTTAAAGCCGTTCGGATTGTGTCGGTCGATGAGGGTTCTCCGAGGCCGCTGCTTCGGCTGCGAAATGGGCTGCTTGCGTCCATCGCGCCTGCGACCGACCCGGCGCGTGCGCTCATAGCCGGTGTCGTCTGCGGTCGTTCGGCCGAGCTGCGCGCCCAGCCGGCGGGCGACTGGTTTTCGGTGACGGGAACGGCGCATCTTATCGCCGTCTCGGGCAGCCATTTGGCTATCGTGGGGTTTGTTATCGAGGGTGTATTGCAAAAGACTCGGTGCTCACGTGGTCTTCAGCGGGCGATATTGGCGATAACGCTTGTGGGCTATGCTGCCTTTACGGGCGCGTCTCCCTCGGCCGTGCGTGCGTGCTGCATGGTGTTCGCGACGCTTGTCGTAAACGGCGCGGGGCGTCGTCGGCACGGCCTTTCGGCACTCTTCGTAACCATGTCCATCTTTGTGCTACTGCGGCCGACGGTGCTGTTCGAGATGGGCTTTCAGCTTTCATGCACCAGCGTCTTAGCCATTCTGTGCTTTTGCCCCTATGCGACCTACGCTTTGGGTGAGCTGGGTGTGCCATCGGGCGTTGCCAGCATGCTTTCCGTCACGCTGTGCTCGCAACTGGCGACACTTCCCATTACCATTCCTGCCTTCGGTACGTTCTCGCTCATTGCTCCGCTGGCAAATGCGGTCATCGGTCCGGTGGTGAGCGTTCTGCTCGCTGTGTCGATCGCGCTGGCTCCCTTTTCGCTCGTGGGACCGTTGCGGACTTGGGCGCTCGTTGTGCCCATGATTGCCGCCCGTTGCGCGCTGTTCTTCGAGCAGCTGTTTGCCGCCGTGCCGGGTGCATACGTGAGCGTGCCGCCCGATAGCATGTGGATTTACCTGGTGCCGTGTTTGCTGACGGCTCTGCTGGTCTGGTGGCCGCGTCCCCGTGCACGTCCTATGGCGGTGGGGCTTGCATGCCTGGTGCTCTTGGCTGCGATTCCGTACGTCTACTGGGATCGATTCGCTCCGCCTTCGGTGACGGTGCTCGATGTGGGCCAGGCCGATGCGATTCTTATCCGCCAGGGCGGCGCAGTAGCACTCGTCGACTGCGGACTCGACGAGCGCGTGGTGGCGGCGTTGGTCCGCAATAACGTGCACCATATCGATGCCGTCTTTGTGACGCATTGGGATGAGGACCACTGGGGTGGTCTGCCTGCCGTGCTCGAACAGTTTTCGGTCGGAACGATTGCCGTGGCGGCGGATGCGCTGGAGGATGCTCCTGCCGAGGTATTGAACCGACCTGGCGTGGAGTATCGGCAGGTGCGCCGTGGGGATACGGTCGATATCGGCTCATTTTGCGCCCGCGTGATGTGGCCGTTCGAGTCCGTGGATGGCGAGGGAAATGAGGACTCGCTTGTCCTGCTGCTCTCTTATGTTCAGGAAGGCAAGGGCCTGCGCATACTTCTCACCGGTGATGCCGAGCTCGACCAAGAGCGGGAATTCGTGCAGGAGGTGGGGGATATCGATGTCCTTAAACTTGGGCATCACGGCTCCAAGGTTTCAGTCGATGGTAAATTGCTGGACGTCCTGAAGCCCGAGCTTTCCCTCGCGAGCGCGGGCGAGGGGAATCGATACGGCCATCCGTCCGATGCTTGCATCGATGCCGTGAAGGAAGCGGGTGGTGTGTTCGCGTGTACCATCGAACACGGCGACATTACCGTCACGCCGACTGCGAATGGCTTTGCGATGAGATGCCAGCGACCGTGATGACATCGTTGGCGCGCGGCTGGCCCCTGGGCTAAAATGGCACGGTACGAATTCGAGAGTCTGCGAGAGGGGAGCGCAATGCCCGAAACCGGTCTGCTGCCGGCATATCTGATCGTCGGTACCGATGGGGTCAAGCGCGACCACGCCGTCTCGCGTATGAAAGCGCGTCTGGAAAAGTCGGGTATGGTCGAGTTCAATCTCGACGAGCGCGACATGACCAAGGACCCCGATATCGAGTCCATTATCGGTTCGCTTAACACCTTTCCGATGGGCAGCGAGTTTCGCCTGGTAATCCTTGACGGCTGCTCCAAGCTTGCCAAGGCGGTTTCCGAGCCGCTTGTCGAGTATCTGGCGAGTCCAAGTCCCACAACGGTCTGCCTTATTATCGCCGATTCGCTCGCCAAGAACACGCGCCTGTATAAGGCGATCGCCAAGATTGACAAGAAGGCCGTCATCGATTGCTCGGGCACCAAGCGCTGGGAGCTCCCACGCCGCGTGCAGCAGATGGCGACGCAACACGGTAAGTCCATCTCGACGGCGGCCGCCGAGGAGCTCGTCTCGCGCTCGGGCGAGAACACCCGCATGCTCGATAACGACTTGGCCAAGCTTGCCCAGATGGTCGAGTCGCCTCAGATTGAACTTGCCGATGTTGAGCGCTGGATTGTTCGTACGGCCGAGGTTCAACCCTGGGACTTCCTCAACGCCGTCTCGGCTCGCGATATGCGGCGTTCGCTCGAGCTCTTTAAGCTTCTGCCCTCCAAGAGCTACGTGTGGACCTACACGCTGCTGTGCGGCCGCATCCGTGAGTTGATCGTCGCCAAGGCGCTTGACTCTCGTGGGCAGGGGCGTG
>UQYE01000060.1:0-12303 GCA_900545145.1 uncultured Collinsella sp.
GCATCGTCGATGTCGCACTCCAGCTTGACGATGGTTTCGGGCGCATCGGTCTCGCGGGACAGCGGAGATGTACTTCCACGTTGCATACGGTCCGGATCCTTTCCGCACGGGCTCGTTTTATTCACCCAAACGCTAGCACATCGGACGTAGCACAGGCGTGACTTTCGTCCGTCGCCGCCCTCGCCCCTATCCAAACATGTACGCCAGCCTCCAAACATGTCATTTTTTGCAGCTTTTGGAGGCTGATGTACATGTTTTGGAGCGGGGCCGCGCACGATCAGAATTGCGCTCGCACTCCGTCCACCACAAAGTTCACTACACTCAACAATTTTGAACTTTCTACGCAGTTCATCGGCCAAAAAATTACCCTCGGCATACTTACAGGCTGCACGATGCTACTCTAGTTGCATTTGGCTAACTAAGCGGCTGCCGAGGACCCCGACCGGCACCGTTACGGCATAGGAGGTTTCATGTTCGAGAAGCGGCTCTTCTCCCTGGTTCCGCAGGCAACGCCCTACATTATGGCAAGCGTCCTGTTTAAGTGGATCGCGCTCATGGCAAACATCACGGTGATGTGGGTGCTTGCGCGTATCTTGGGCGGCATCGTCACGGACGGCCTTTCCGCCGCGCTCGCCGTCGATGCCCTCGCACAGGCGGCCTTGCCGCTCGCCGCCGCCATCATCGCGCGCGCCGCCTCCATCTACCTGGCCCAACGCGCCGGCGACAGGGCCGCGTTCGAGGCCGTCCGCCGCGTGCGCTCGCTCGTCTACGACAAGCTCACCGCACTCGGCCCCTCCTACACCGAGACCGTCCCCACCGCCGAGGCCGTCCAGACCAGCGTCGAGGGCGCCACGCAACTCCAGGTGTACTTTGGCGGCTACCTGCCGCAGCTCTTCTTTGCCGGCTTGGCACCCATCACGCTGTTTGTACTGCTCGTGGGCCAGGCGGGTCTTCCCGCCGCGCTGCTGCTCGCCTGCGTTCCGATCATCCCCGTCTCCATTATGATGGTCATGCGCAACGCCAAAAAGATCGGTGCCGAGTACTGGGGCAGCTATGTCGATCTTGGCGGCATGTTCCTGGAGGCCGTGCAGGGTCTCACCACCCTTAAGGTCTACCAGGCCGATCGAAGCTGGCACGAGCGCATCAACGCCGAGTCCGAGCGTTTCCGCACAGCGACCATGCACCTGCTGGTGATGCAGCTGCGCTCCATTTGCGTTATGGACCTGGTCGTCTATATGGGCGCCGCGCTCGGCATTATCGTGGCCGCACTGCAGCTCGCCACGGGCAAGATCGGCTTTGAGGCTGCCTTCCTCATCGTCTTTCTGTCACAGGAGTTCTTTTTGCCTATGCGCCGCCTGGGATCGCTGTTCCACACGGCTATGAACGGCATGGCCGCCTCGCGCCGCATGTTTGGCATTTTGGATACGCCCGAGCCCGAGCGCGGCGATGTTGAGCTTGACGGTCGCGGCAATATCGAGCTCGCGGGCGTGAGCTATGCATACGGCGACCGCACGGTGCTGGACAGCGCCAGCACGACCATTGCGCACGGCTCGCTCGTGGCACTCGTGGGCGAAAGCGGCGGCGGCAAGTCCACGCTCGCGGGGATTATCGCGGGCCGCAAGGGTGCCTACCGTGGCAGCGTTCGCATCGGTGGCGTTGAACTGCGCGATGCCACGGCCACCTCACTCATGCGCGCCGTCACGCTGGTGCCCACCAACGGCTACCTGTTTGCCGGCACCCTGCGCGACAACCTGCTGCTCGCCCAGCCCAACGCCACCGACGCCGAGCTTTTGCGCGCGCTCGGCCGCACGCGCGTGGCGGCCTTTGTGCAGGCCAACGGCGGGCTCGACATGGTGATTAACGAGGGCGGCACCAACCTTTCGGGTGGCCAGCGCCAGCGCGTGTGCATGGCACGCGCCCTGCTGCACGACTCGCCGATCTATGTGTTTGACGAGGCTACGAGCAATGTGGACGCTGCGAGCGAAGCCGCGATCGGCGAGGTCATCGCATCGCTTGCCGGCGAGCACACTGTAATTGTGGTGGCACACCGCCTGTCGACGATCGTGGACGCCGACCAGATTCTGGTGCTGGAACGCGGTCGCATTGCCGAGCGCGGGACTCACGGCGAGCTCTTGGCAACCGCGGGCGCCTATGCGCGCATGTGGAACAGCCAGGAGCAGCTCTCGGCATATGCGTATGCGGAGGGTGATGCTGAGGATGCCGGCGCGGTTGAGGCTGTTGACGGCAGCGCCGCCTGTGCCGATGGCCTCAACGGTACTAGTTCGTCTTCCGCTGCCGCGGCGCCTGACTCCGGCCGCGCCCGTCGCTCGGCGCCGTCCATCATGTGGCGCATGATGGGGCTCGTCCGACCGCTTGCCGGCTGGCTTGTGCTAGCCGTCGCGCTGGGCAGCATCGGCATGCTCACCGCCGCGTTCGTGCCGGCCTTTGGCGCCCTTGGCCTTATGGCCGCGCTGGGCCGCAACGCCTTGAGGCATGGTCTTATCGCAGCATGCGCGGCCTGCGCCGCCTGCGGCATCGCGCGCGGGCCGCTCCACTACGGCGAGCAGCTCTGCAACCATTACATCGCATTCCGTCTGCTCGCACACATTCGCGACCTGGTGTTTGGCGCCCTGCGCCAGCTCGCCCCCGCCAAGCTCGAGGGCCGCGGCAAGGGCGAGCTCGTGAGCCTGGTCACCTCGGATATCGAGCTGCTCGAGGTCTTCTACGCGCACACCATCTCGCCCATTGCCATAGCTCTGGTCTGCACCGTTGTGTTTGAGGGCTTTTTGCTGGCTGTGAGCCCCGAGCTCGCGGGCATCGCGCTCGTGGCCTACGCGGTCCTGGGCGTGCTGCTGCCCCTGACCTCGGCCAAGGCATGCGGCACCACCGGCCGCCAGAGCCGCGAGGGCGCCGGTAAGCTGGGCGCCTTTGTACTCGACAGTCTGCGCGGCGCGGGCGAGACCATCCAGTTTGCCGGTGGCACCGATCGCGGCCGTGCCCTGGGCAAGCTGACCGAGCAAGTCGGCGCCGTGGACGCGCGCCTCAAGCGCCGCCAGGCGGTCAGCGAGGCCGTAGCCGATGCGCTTATTCTTGTGGCTAATCTGGTGATGCTCGGGCGTGCGCTGCAGCTGGTGGCTGCGGGAACGATTGACTTTGCCGCAGCGTTTGTCGCCGTCTTTACCTTTGTGTCGTCGTTTGGCTCGGTGATGGCCGTGAGCCGCCTGGGCGCCTCACTGCAGGAGACGCTCGCCTCGGGCGCACGCGTGCTCGATTTGCTCGACGAGCGGCCCCAGTGCGCCGAGGTCGCCGATGGACAGAACGTTGAGTTTGCCGGCGCCGCAGCCGAGCATGTGAGCTTTAGCTATGTGGGCGGCGTGGACGCGGGCGGTGCGGGCGCCACAGAGCAGGTCGCGAACGACACCGCTGCGAGTCTCATCCTCGACGACGTGACCTGCACCTTTGCGCCCGGTACCATGACCTGCATCATGGGGCGCTCGGGTTCGGGCAAGTCGACGCTGCTTAAGCTGCTCATGCGTTTTTGGGACCCCGCAGCTGGCACCATCACGGTGAGCGGCGTCGATGCCCGCCACATCAACACGGCGAGCCTGCGCAGCCACGAGGCCTATATGACCCAGGACACACATCTGTTCTGCGGCACCGTACGCGAGAATCTGCTGGTTGCGCACGCCAGCGCCACCGATGCCGAGCTGCTCGACGCTTGCCGCTCCGCTTCGCTTACCGCCCTCATCGACCGCCTGCCGCAGGGTCTCGACACGCCCGTTGCCGAGCTGGGCGACTCGCTTTCGGGCGGCGAGCGCCAGCGCATCGGCCTTGCGCGCATCTTCCTCAACGACGCGCCTTTCATCTTGCTCGACGAGCCCACCAGCGCGCTCGATGCCCTCAACGAGGCGTCCGTGATGCAGGCGATCGACGAGCTCAAGCGCCGCGGCAAGACCATTGTGCTCGTAAGCCACCGTGCCAGCACCTGCGCGTTTGCCGATTTCTCGCTTTCGGTCGAGCACGGGAGGCTGAGCTAATGGCACGCCCGGTCGACACACCGGAGCTGGCACGCAAACGCGAGCGCGAGGCCCAAATGGTGTCGCAGATGATCGCGTTGTGGTGCCGCGGGCATCATGGCGGCGGGCATGCGGTCGAACAGGCTGGCGACGATGAGTCCGTGCGCGTGAAGCTCGGCCTTCGGACCATTACGCTCTGCCCCGAATGCGCCGAGCTGCAGAAATACGCCATCGCGCGCATTGAGCACTGCCCGCACATGGGCACCAAGACATTTTGCTCGGCCTGTCCTTCGCATTGTTACCGGCCTGCCATGCGCGAGAAGATCCGCGAGGTCATGCGCTGGTCGGGACCGCGTATGATCCGCTATCGCCCCATCACCGCCGTGAGGCACGCGATGGTAACAGTGCAGGCCAAACGCGTGGCGGCACGAAGCAAGTAGTCGCCGGCGCCGGCACGCGCCGCCTGCCCTTTCCAGTCGGTTTCGACTTGCAGCGTTCCCGCCGCGCCGAGGCTGCGCCATTACAATGGAACGGATTCGCCAAATGCAAAGGAGTCGCCATGTCCGCCTGCCCGCTGGTCGATTGCCATACCCACACCTCGTTTTCGGATGGCCATGCCTCGTTTGAGGACAACGTCCGCGCCGCTGCTGCGACCGGCTGCCGCGTCATGGTCTCGACTGACCACCTCACCCTGCCCGCCAGCATGGACACCAACTGCGAAGTGCAGGTTGTCGAGGACGACCTGACGGCGCATCGCCTGGCATTTGAGGACGCCCGCAAGCTTGCCGCGCAAATCGCGCCGGAGCTCGAGCTTATCTATGGCTTTGAATGCGATTGGTACGAAGGCTGCGAGCCCTTGGTAGAGCGCTGGTCCCAGGGCGCCGTGGTGCGCTTGGGCAGCGTGCATTGGATTGGCGACCCGGGCGATATCATGGCCGGCGCCGCGGGCACGGCGGGAACAGAGAGCGTCGCTCGTCCCGATACGCCCGATTCGCTTTGTGGCTGGATCGACGACGATACCAACCTGCATGTTTGGGAAAACTTAGGCGTACGCGGCGTATGGGAACACTACGTCGACGACTGGTGCCGTGCTAGCGAAAGCTCGCTTAACTTTGACGTGATGGCCCACCCCGACCTGGTCATGCGTTTTTCGAAGGAGGGCTTTGCGCCCGATTTTGACCCGGCGCCGTTTTGGGGGCAGATGGCCGAGTGCGCGCACGATACGGGTCGCCGTGTCGAAGTCTCGACCGCCGCGCCGCGTAAGGGCCTCGACGACTACTATCCCGCAACCGGCCTTTTGCGCTGTTTTGCCCATGCCGAGGTGCCCATTACCTTTGGCTCAGACGCGCACCGCGCCTGCGATATTTGTTGGAACATCCGCGAGGCCCAGGCCCACGCCTACGACTGCGGCTACCGAACCTTCGATATCCCCCACCCCACCGGCGAATGGGAATCCACGCCCCTCGCCTAACTAGTCGTTTAAGAACGTCCCCAATGACTAGTGGCGGCGGGCGTTGAGTTCGCCGGCCAGTTCGTCGAGGGTGATGCCGTAGCGCTCGAGCGTCACGAGCAGGTGGTAGATCAGGTCGCCGGCCTCGTAGCGGATGTGATCGTGGTCGTCATCCTTGCAGGCCATGATCACCTCGCTCGCCTCCTCGGCAAGCTTCTTGAGAAGCTCGTCCTCGACGTCGGTCAGCAGACGCGCGGTATAGCTCTCCTGCGGCGATGCGTCGCGACGACTGTGAATCACCTCGGCCAGCCCCGTCAGCGTCTCACCGATGTTTCCCGGCTGCACGTTAGCTGTTCTGACTCCCATGGTTATTTCCTCTCGTTACTGCAGCGTAAAGTAGGTACCGGCCTCATCGAACCGAGGCTTTGCGCCCTTTTTCTCAAAGAACTCGACGATGACGGCATGGGCCTCATCGAGCCTTTCCTTCTCGGCCTCGAGCCAAAGCGACTGCGCCCCGCAGGCATCAGTCAGGTGCACGCGGCATGGCACGCCCGCGCGGAGGAGCTCGGTGTTGCATTCGGCGACCTCGAACGGCGTCACGACTTTCATCGCACTCCCCCTTCCACGCGCTTAAAGAAGCAGGTACGGTTGCCGGTATGGCAGGCCGGGCCCGGTGAGTCCACCTTGACCAGCAGCGTATCGCTATCGCAGTCGGCCCAGAGCTCCTTGACCTCCTGCATGTTGCCACTCGTCGCGCCCTTGTTCCAGAGCTCCTGACGGCTGCGACTCCAAAACCACGTGGTCCCGGTCTTGAGCGTCAGCCCCACCGATTCCTCGTTCATCCAAGCAACCATAAGCACCTCACCGGTGTCATGCTGCTGAACCACGCAAGGAATCAGCCCGCGGGCGTCGTATTTAAGCTCGGTAGCATTTATTACCTCAGTCATCATTTCTCCCAAGTAACAAACGAAATCCCACAGGTCGGCGAGGGTTGTCCAGGTGCCGCAGGTTGCCGCGAAAGAGGAGCGACGCGTACTTTGGTACGCGAGCGACGGTTTGAGCGGCAAGATGCGGTGCCTGGGCAAGCCGCAGCACTAGAAGTCCAGCCTCACAGGGATGCCTTGGCTGGCCATATACTCCTTCACCTGGCGAATGCTGAAAGTTCCAAAGTGAAAGACGCTGGCCGCCAGCACGGCATCGGCCTCGCCCTCGATCACGCCCTCGGCAAAATGCTCGAGCGTGCCCACGCCGCCGCTTGCGATCACCGGGATCGGCACCGCGCGCGCCACGGCGCGGGTGAGTGCCAGGTCGAAGCCAGCCTTGGTGCCGTCGCGATCCATGCTGGTGAGCAAGATCTCACCGGCGCCGCGACGAGCCACTTCCTCGGCCCACGCCACCGCATCGATACCCGTGGCGTTGCGACCGCCCGCCGTGAAGACCTCCCACTTGTCGGCATCCGGCTGACCGGGCAGGCCCACGCGCTTGGCATCAATCGCCACGACCACGGCCTGGCTGCCAAACGCCGCGGCGGCCTGGCTGATCAACGACGGATCGCGCACGGCGGCAGAGTTAAGCGACACCTTGTCGGCACCGGCGGCAACCATGGTTCGCATGCCCGCCAAGTCGCGGAAACCGCCGCCCACGGTATAGGGAATAACGAGCTCCTCGGCCGCGTGCGCCGCCATCTCGATGGTCGTCGCGCGGTTGTCGCTCGTCGCGGTAATGTCCAGGAAGACGACCTCGTCTGCACCCTCGCGGTCGTAGGCGCGCGCCAGCTCCACCGGGTCGCCAGCATCGCGCAGGCTCACAAAGTTGACGCCCTTGACCACGCGGCCGTCCTTAACATCCAGACAGGGAATCACGCGTTTGGCAAGCATGGGCTACTCCTTCCCTCGGGCGGCGGCCAACGCCTGGGCCAGCGTAAAGTTGCCCTCGTAGAGCGCACGACCGGTAATGGCACCCTCGATGGCATCCTCGCCCACCGCGGCCAGTGCGCGGATATCGTCGAGCGTCGAGATGCCGCCCGAAGCCACGACGGGAAAGCCCGCGACCTCGGCCACATGGCGATACGCCGCCACGTCGATGCCCGTCTGCATGCCATCGCGCGCGATGTCGGTATACACCAGATGCTTAAAGCCCAGCTCGGTGAGCTGCGCCACGGCGTCGTCGAGCGCCACACCCGCGCCGTCGCGCCAACCATTCACCTTGACCTGGCCGTCACGGGCGGCAATGTCTGCCACCAGTAACTCGCCAAAGCCTTGCGCCGCCACCTCGGCAAATCCCGGCTCGGTCACGAGCACCGTGCCTAGCGCGATGCGACGCGCGCCGTAGCCGGCCAGCTCGTCGATGCGCGCGAGCGAACGAACGCCGCCGCCCACGTCCGCGGACAGACCGTCGACGCCGCAGATGGCCTTAATCGCTGCCAAGTTGGCAGCGCACGCGTCCTCGTCCTCGCCAAAGGCAGCGGACAGGTCGACGACGTGCACCCAGCTCGCGCCCTGCTCGGCAAAGGAGCGGGCAACGGCCACGGGGTCGTCAGAATACACCTTACAGCGGCTCCGGTCGCCGCGCTCCAGGCGCACGACCTTGCCGCCGATCAAATCGATTGCGGGAAACAGAATCATCGGCCGGCCCCCTCGACGATGCTCACGAAGTTCTTAAGGATGCGCTGACCCAGCGCAGAGGATTTCTCGGGATGGAACTGGCAGCCCCACACGTTGCCGTGGCGCACGATGCACGGGAAGCTCCGTGTATAGTGCGTGCGCGCCAACACATCGGCGGCATCGACGTCGTCGGCCACCGCGTAGCTGTGAGTGAAATACATGTTGGCGCCCTCGGCAAAACCGGCAAGCAACGGATCGGCCGCACCGGCGGGCGTCATGCGCACCTGGTCCCAGCCCACGTGCGGGACCTTCAGACGGCTCGACTCCAGGTGCGTGCACGAGCCACGCATGATGCCCAGGCCATCGACCCAGGGACCACCGGCCTGCTCGGAGGCATCGTCGTCCGCGTCCGCGTCCTCGTTCGCAGGCACGCCCTCGTTGCCGCGCTCAAAAAACAGCTGAAGGCCCAGGCAGATGCCGAGCAGCGGAGTTCCGGCGGCAACGGCATCGAGCACGGCCACCTCCTCGCCGCTCTGACGCATAAAGGCGATCGCGTCATAGAACGCACCCACGCCCGGGATGACCAGGCCGTCGGCGTTGCGGATCTGCTCCGGATCGTCCGACGTGCAGGCGGCAGCACCGGCGCGCGCAAGCCCGCGCACGACGCTCGACAAGTTGCCCTTGTGGTAGTCGACCACCACGATCTTCGGTTCGCCCACGCGACCCCTCCACTTCTCATCATCCAAAACCACCACAAAGAGGACAGGCATCTTCGTGGTGGTTTTACCCTTGTGACGGTTACAGCGAGCCCTTGGTGCTGGGGATACCCTGCACGCGGGGATCGAGTTCGCAGGCGCGGCGCATCGTGCGGCCCACGGCCTTAAAGGCGGCCTCGATAATGTGGTGCGAATTGCCGCCCGCCAGCTCGCGCACGTGCAGCGTGAGCTTGGCATCGCGCGCGAAGGCATAGAAGAACTCGACGGCCAGCTCGGTATCAAAGCTGCCCACGCGCTCAGTCGGCACGGGCAGCTCGCAATAGGCCTGCCCGCGACCCGAGATATCCACGGCGGCCATCACGAGTGTCTCGTCCATGGCGATCGCCGCGTCGGCAAAGCGCGTAATACCCGCCTTGTCGCCCAGCGCCTGGCAAAACGCCTCGCCCAGCACAATGCCCGTGTCCTCAACGGTGTGGTGCGCGTCGACCTCGACGTCGCCCACCGCATGCACCGTCAGATCGAACAGGCCATGGCGGCCAAAAGCGTTGAGTATGTGGTCGAAAAACGGCACGCCGGTCGAGATATCGCACACGCCGGATCCGTCCAGGTCGAGCTTTACGACAATGTCGGTCTCGCCCGTCTTGCGGGTTACCTCGGCATAGCGGTCCATCTACATCTCCTCCTTCACCAGCGCGGCAAACGCGGCCAGCACCTCGTCGTTTTCCTGCGGCGTACCCACAGTGATGCGCAGACAGTCCGCAAGCCCCGGCGCGTAGCTAAAGTCGCGCACCAAAATCGAATACTCGTCGCGCAGACGCTCGCGCACGCGCGTGGCATGCGGCGTGCGCACGAGCACAAAGTTCGCCGCGCTCGGCCATGCCTCCACGGGCATGCCATCGGCAGCCATTGCGCGCAGGGCGCACAGCTCGCGCTCGCGCTCGGATGCGATCTGTGCCACCACGGGCGTGTAGGCATCACGGGCACGCACGCAGGCAAGTGCTGCCGCCTGGCTCAGCACGTTAACTGAATAGATCTGGCGAATCGCCGCGAACACGTCGACGACCTCGGGTGCCGCAATCACATAGCCCAGACGCGTGCCGGCGGCGCCAAACGCCTTGGACAGCGTATGTAGAATCACCAGGTTGGGATGCTCGGCGATAAGGCCTTGCGCCGTGGTGGCCGCGCCAAACGAATCGTCGGCAAACTCCACGTAGGCCTCGTCAACCATTACCATGCCGGGGCACGCATCGCACAGCGCCGCGACAAAGTCGAGCGGTGCCACGTCACCCGTGGGGTTGTTGGGCGAGGTCACGATTGCCAGGTTACACTCGGGTGCCGCCGCAAGCACGGCGGCCTGGTCGAGCTCAAAGGTCGCGGGGTCGCGCCACACGTCGCGCACCTCGGTCTGGCAGAGCGACGCAAAGAACGCATACTCGCTAAAGCACGGCGGGCAGTTGAGCAGGGTCCGTCCCGCGCCGCCAAACGCCAACAGGTAGTTATAGAGCAGCTCGTCGCCGCCGTTGCCCACGCAGACATTCTCGCGCGCCACACCATGCCAAGCGGCAAGCTCGTCGCGCAGATCGTTGGACATGGGATCGGGATAGCGGTTGAGCGGCGTGGCAGCCAGGGCGGCGTCGACCGCCTCGCGCACGCCAGCCGGCACGGGATAGGTGTTCTCGTTGGCCGAAAGGTTGATGCGCGTGGGCGTAAAGTTGGGATCGTAGGGCTCAATACCGGCCAGGTAAGGCTGGACGAGCTCCTTCATGCGAGGCGTGAGTTCGGCCATATTAGGCCTCCCCGCCGGTTACGCCAGCGCCATCTGCGCCTGCAGCCGCCAGGTCCACGCCCTCGGCAACCGTCGCCACGGCGTCGCCCGGCCAGGCAACCTTGGTCAGGTCGGCCGCGGCGAGCGACTCGGCGCTCACGGCATCCTCGCCCTGCTCCAACACGCGGCGACGCAGTGCGGCCGAAAGCGCGTGCGCCCACAGGCCCTCGGCCTCGGCTAGACGCTGCGTGGCAGGAGCATCGGAGAGCAGGCCCTCGGGTGTATAGCAAATGACACTCGAGCGCTTAACGAACTCTTCGACCGAAAGCGGGTTGGAGAACATGGCCGTGCCGCCGGTCGGCAACGTGTGGTTGGGACCGGCAACGTAATCGCCGAGCGGCTCGGAGCTCCAAGCGCCCACAAAGATGGCGCCGGCGTTGCGAATGCCGCCGAGCAGGCCCATCGCATCCTTGCAGTGCAGCTCAAGGTGCTCGGGCGCCACGGTGTTCACGGCCTCGACGGCGGCAGCCATATCGGCGGCCACCACGATGGTGCCCTCGTTGTCGAGCGAAGAGCGCGTGATCTCGGCACGCGGCGACTGCGCCACTAGAATGTCGATACCCGCCTCGACCTCGCGCGCAAACTGCTCGTCGCAGGTCACCAGATAGCAGGCGGCCAGCGGATCGTGCTCGGCCTGGGCCATCAGGTCGGCCGCGACCACCATGGGCTTGGCCGTGGCATCGGCCAGCACGCAGACCTCGGAGGGGCCGGCGACCATGTCGATGCCCACGTCGCCCGAGACAATCTGCTTGGCCGCGGCGACAAAGGCGTTGCCCGGGCCGGTGATCTTGTCGACGCGCGGAATGGTCTCGGTACCGTACGCCAGCGCGGCCACGGCCTGGGCGCCGCCCACCATATAGATCTCGTCCACGCCGCCGAGCTTGGCGGCCGCGAGCGTGTAGGGGCTGATCAGGTCATCCTTTTGCGGCGGGGTCACCATAACCACGCGCTTGACGCCGGCCACCTTGGCGGGAATGGCGTTCATAAGCACGGTGGAAGGGTACTGCGCGCGACCGCCCGGCACATAGATGCCGGCCGCCGCGAGCGGGGTCACTTTAATGCCGAGCATCGTGCCGTCCGGGCGCGTGGTAAACCAGCTCTGCTCGACCTCGCGCTGGTGAAACTCACGGATCTGGCGCGCAGCCTTCTCGAGCGCGGCGACAAAGGCCGGGTCGAGGCCTTCGAGCGCAGCATCGATCTGCTCCTGCGGCAGGCGGAAACTCTGCAGCTCAACACCGTCAAAACGCTGGCAGTAATCGCGCACCGCGGCATCGCCGTTGGCACGCACGTTGGCCACGATATCGCGAGCGGCGTCGACGATGTTTTGCGGCAGCACGCCCTTACGGTTGAGCTGGTTGGTAACGAGGCGCTCACCGGGAGCAAGCTTGATGGTCTTCATTTCGGTATCCCCTATCGGTCGAGGTTGTGTTCGAAAAACGAGAGACCGGGCGGCGGCGCCAGTCGGCCCGCCGCCCGGACGTTGGGGCGCCCGTGCGTGCTCGCGCTATTGTGCCGAGCCCGCAACGGGCTCAAAATGCTTGTCCTTCACGGCTGCCGCCAAGCGATCTGCCAGATTGCGTACGCGCGGATCCAGACGTGCGGCACCCGGATTGACAAAGAAGCGGGCCGTGCAGTCCATAATGCGACCAGTAATAACGAGGTCGTTATCGCGCAGCGTGGCGCCCGTGGCGGT
>UQYE01000061.1:0-12164 GCA_900545145.1 uncultured Collinsella sp.
GGGGGGGGGGGGGTATTCATGAAAGGTATGGGAGACACAACAGCGTATTTGCGTTGGGGCATTCGGGAGATTATATGCCTGGCGCTGTTCTATTTTACGTTTTTGGCTGGCGAGTACCTCTTCGACGTGCGTGTGGCCGAGTTTGTGCCGCCGAGTGAGGTCGTTGTCTACGAGAGCCTCATCATCGGCGCGAGCGTGATCGGCTTTTTTGTGCGCCCCATTCTGTACTATCGCCGCCCCCGTGCTATCGATATGACGAGTGACATCGCGGGTGTGCTGCTGGCATCGGCGCTGCTGCTGTTGATTATGGCAGCTCAGTTTGAGATGGTAATTGCCGGCGGTCTGATAGCATGCTGCACGCTGGGCTATTGCGGATCGACCGCCCACGCCAACTTTGCGCGACGCTTTGCGCGGACGCCGTATTTGGCGCGCGCGACGGCGCTTTCGTATGCCCTGGGCGTGCTGGTGCAGGTACTCAACCATATGGTGATGCCAGCGGGGGTTCCGCAGCTGCTGGTTTTTGTTGTCTGCGCAATCGCGCTGGTGGTGCTGCTCCACGACGCTCGTCGTGCCAAGCTGCGCGGCGAAGCTGGGTTTGGGCATGCGCCCGATATCTCCGAGCTTTCGGTGGATGCGTCGGAGTTTGGCGCCAAGTGGCAAGACGATCCCGAGTCAACGGCGGCTTTTCGGCGCTCCGTGGTGCGTCTGACGGTCGCAATCGCCTGCCTTACCGGTGTGTTTGCCGCCCTCAATGCAGGGCTCACGACCTCGCACGCCGCCGGGGCCATCGACTTGGGCGATTGGCCGCGCTTGCTGATGGGCGTGAGCGCTCTGGTCGCCGGCGCCCTATTTGACCTGCACGATCGTTCGTATATGAACATCACCATGACTTGCACTGCCATGTTGTCCGCGCTTTCGTTCTTTGTCTTGCTCGTCGACGGCAATGGCGGCAATGCGCTTGCGGCCATTGCGATTTTCTATCTGGGTTCGGGCTTCTTCGTGGTGTTTTTCACGACGAAATTTGCTGCCATTTCGGTTTATGCGCACTGGTCGTATCTGTGGCCGTGCATGGGCCGTGTCATCAACAACGTTTGCTCGATGCTCGTGACGGCTCCGGCAGTGGCGATTATCTCGAGTCAAAACGTGCTGGCGGCAGTGAGCGTCGTGCTCGTGCTGTTTGTCGGCATCGCGATTTCGCTGTTGGGACAGTCTGGGCAGCGGGCCGATGACGCTGCAGCGCCCGGCGACCTGACGCTTGCTGCCGACGATCGTGGCGCGGGATTCGTGTCCGCTCAGAGCGAGCCCGCTGCTGTAGAGGTGCCGGAGCTCACGCTCGGCGAGCGACTCGATGCCTTCGTCGCTGCCTTTGAGCTTACGCAGCGCGAGCGCGATGTTTTGGAGGCCTTGGTCGCATCGAACGAGAGCGTTCAGGATATCGCTGCAACGCTCTTCCTTTCGCGCTCCACGCTTTACCGTCATATCGCCTCGATCAACAAAAAGACCGGCGCCTCCTCACGTGTGGCCCTCATCAACTTTTTCTGGTCCTGGGCGCCCAAGGACTAGCCCATTTGGGACGGGGCTTTTTTAGCTGTTTTGGGCAGCCACTGCCAGCGCGAACCACCACAAAGGGGACAGGCACCTTTGTGGTGGTTTTGACGGGAGCGCCTGTGGAGTTACAGCAGTTCGCCGTGGCGGGCGATGTAGCGGCGCTTTGCCAGTTGGGTGAGCGCGATGTAGGCGGCGACAATGCCGATGAGCAGCGCGAAGAAGATTGGCGGCAGCGGCATGAGACCCAGCGCATCGGCGATGGGGCTTGCCGGCAGCCAGGTGACGAGCACCAGGCCCAGCACGGTGAGGAGGCACAGCGCGGGCGCGGCGTGGTCGCGCGGGCGTGGCAGGCGCGGGGAGCGCAGCATGTGGACCACGAGCGTCTGCGACCACATGGACTCGACAAACCAGCCGCTCTGGAAGAGCGCCGTAAAGGTCGCCATGCCTGCGACGTTGCCCGCGACGGCAAGCTCTGCCCAGCTTGCGCCCACGGCGGCAGGGCACACCACAAAGAAGAGCGCGGCGAAGGTCACAATGTCAAACAGCGAGCTCACAGGGCCCAGCTCGAGCATGAAGCCCTTGATGGACGCGGCGTCCCAAGCACGCGGACGGGCAGTCCAGGCGTCGTCGACGGTGTCCCACGGCAGCGCGATGCACACGATCTCGTAGACCAGCGACAGCAGCACCAACTGCAGAGCGCTCATGGGCAAGAATGGCAAGAACAGGCTCGCGACGGTCACGGATAGCACGTTGCCAAAGTTGGAGCTCACCGTGGTCTTGAGGTACTTGAGCAGGTTGCCGTAGGTGCGGCGGCCTTCGATGATGCCGCGCTCGAGCACGCCCAGGTCTTTCTGGAGCAAGATGATATCGGCGGATTCCTTGGCGATGTCGACGGCCGAATCGACCGAGATGCCGCAGTCGCTCGCACGCATGGCGGCGGCGTCGTTGATGCCGTCGCCCATAAAGCCCACGGTGTGGTCGAGCAGCTCACGCATGACGCGCACCAGACGCGCCTTTTGCAGCGGCGAGAGCTTGGCGAAGAGGTGGGTGTTCTCGGCGCGTTCGGCAAGCTCGGCGTCGTCGAGCGCATCGATCTCGGAGCCGAGCAAGACGTTGCTCGCGTCGATGCCGATCTGCTCGCAAACGGTGGCGGCGACACGGTCGTTGTCGCCGGTCAGAACCTTGACCGCCACGCCCTTGGCTTCGAGGGTAGCGACGGCGCCCGCGGCACTTGCTTTGGGCGGATCGAGGAAGGCCAAAAAGCCCATCAGCACCATGTCGCACTCGTCAGCGATGCCAAACTCGCCCACGCAGCGCGGATTGGTCTTCTGCGCCACGGCAATCACGCGCAGGCCCTCGGCGTTGAGCCCGGCGACCTGCTTGCGAATCTGGGCGAGCTTGTCTTCGGTGAGCGGCTGGGCGGCGCCATCGACCTCGATAAAGGAGCAGATCTCGAGCATTTCCTCGGCAGCTCCCTTGGTAACCATCTGGGTTTTGCCCTGGGCGTCGGCGACAACGACGCTCAGGCGACGGCGCGAGAAATCGAAGGGCACCTCGTCGATCTTGGTATAGCGGTCGCGCAGGCTCTGGCCCAGCATGGAGCCGGGTGCTGTGGCCGAGGGCGTCACGTCGGCACGGTCGATGACGGCCAGGTCGATAAGGTTCTTGAGGCCGGTCTGGAAGAAGCTGTTCAAAAACGCATGGCGCAGCACGCGCGCGTCCTCGTTGCCATCGGTGTTGAGGTAGCGCTCGAGTACGATGCGGTCTTCGGTGAGGGTGCCGGTCTTGTCGCAGCACAGGACGTCCATGGCGCCCAGGTTTTGGATTGCCGGCAGCTCCTTGACGATAACCTGGCGGCGGGCGAGATCCTTGGCACCCTGCGACAGGCTCGTGGTCACGATGACGGGGAGCATCTGCGGCGTGATGCCCACGGCCACGCTCGTGGCGAACAGCAGCGCGTCGATGACGTTGCCCTTGGTGGCGGCGTTGATGGCAAAGACGGCCGGCGCCATAACGAGCATAAGGCGTACGAGCAGCATGGAGACGCTCGAGACGCCGCGGTCAAACGCGCTCTTCTCGCCGCGCCCGTTGAGCATCTTAGCGATGCCGCCCAGGTAGGTGTCCGAGCCGGTGGCAACGACAACTGCCATGGCGGTGCCGTTTTGCACGGAGGTGCCGGTAAAGACGATGTTCTTGCAGGCAGACAGTGGCAGCGCGGAGTCGTCGGCACCCTCGACGACCGTGGCGGCGGCGGTCTTCTCAACGGCCTCGCTCTCGCCGGTGAGCGCGGACTCGATCACAAACAGGTCGCGCGCGGTGATGATGCGGGCATCGGCCGGCACCATATCGCCGGCAGAGAGGCGGATCACATCGCCGGGGACGAGCTCGTCGAAGGGAATCTCGAGGCGCTCGCCGTCGCGCAGGGCGCAGCAGGTGTTGGAGACCAGGTCCTTGAGGGCCTCGGCCGCATTGCCGCTGCGAGCTTCCTGGATAAACTTCATGCCGCCCGATACCAGCAGCATGATGCCGATGACGATGACCGTGGAGGGGTCGCGCTGCGGCTCGGGCACGGCAAGCACGTCGATGTAGAGCGAGACCAGCGCGAGCGCGGCAAGGATGCCGGCGAAGGGGTCGATGAACGCGTCGGCGATGCGGCGGGCGAGCGTCTTGGTCGGCGCCTCGATGGTGTTGGGCCCGGTGGCGTCCAGGCGCTCGGCGGCGTGCTCGGCAGTGAACCCGTCGGCCGTGGCGTCGAGCAGCACGAGGGCGTCCTCGGCGCTATGGGTGGCGGCGAATATGGTGTTCTTGGACAGGCCGGTGTGAGCGGCAGGGCGCGCCGTGCGGCGGCGCTTGGAGATGGCTTCGAGTACCGTGGCGGTTTTGAGCATCAGCATAGGGTCCTCCTTGTTGAAGGGAGTTAGCGTACGTGTCGTATTTGCTTCAAAAAACCTAGATGTCGCTCACGTCATACTCACGAATCACCGCAAAGGGGACAGGCACCTTTGTGGTGGTTTTGACGGATGATTGTTGGCGGATGGGTGCCGACGATTGGCTATTGGCGCTTATGCGTGCGCGGAATCCTCGCGGCGTGCCGAGGGCGACATGCAGGTTTTTCGACTATGACTGCCTTCCATGGCACACCTCCTTAAGGCCGGGCGCAGCGCGCTTCGGGCATCTCGTGCCCGTTTGAATCCGCCCGTATTCTTGATGAGGGGGTTTGCCGTGTCAACCCCATTGTTCGGAAAACCATCGCCCCTGACAAAGCCTTTACAGAATGCCGCGGCCCCAAAGCGCGCCCCGCAATGCGCCCTGCCTGCGCTAAACTGGAAGGCACGTACGCGATTACGAGAGGAGCCCGCATGGAGGCTTACAAGCAAGAGTTCATCAAGTTTATGGTTGAGTCCGACGTTCTTAAGTTCGGCAGCTTTACGCTCAAGAGCGGCCGTCAGTCCCCGTTCTTTATGAACGCCGGCGCCTACGTGACGGGCTATCAGCTCAAGAAACTGGGCGAGTATTATGCCCAGGCCATTCACGATAACTTTGGCGACGACTTTGACGTGCTGTTTGGACCGGCCTACAAGGGCATTCCGCTGGCCGTCGTGACCGCCATTGCCTACCACGAGCTGTACGGCAAGGAGGTCAAG
Organism: uncultured Collinsella sp.; assembly: GCA_900545145.1. Lineage (GTDB taxonomy): Bacteria > Actinomycetota > Coriobacteriia > Coriobacteriales > Coriobacteriaceae > Collinsella. The sequence goes on from UQYE01000061.1 coordinate 5,193, forward strand.
TACTGCTGCGACCGCAAGGAGGCCAAGGACCACGGTGCCGACAAGGGCAACCTGCTGGGCTATGAGCCCCAGGACGGCGACCGCGTGGTGATGGTCGAGGACGTTACTACCAGCGGCAAGTCCATCGACGAGACCTATCCCAAGGTCAAGGCTGCTGCCGATGTCGAGATCAAGGGCCTGATTGTGTCCCTCAACCGCATGGAGGTCGGCAAGGGTGGCGTGACCACCGCGCAGAAGGAGATCGAGGCCAAGTACGGTTTCCCCGTCGCGAGCATCGTTTCCATGGCCGAGGTCGTCGAGACTCTCTACAACCACGAGATCGACGGCAAGGTCGTCATCGATGACGAGCTCAAGGCCGCTATCGACGCCTACTACGAGCAGTACGGAGCTCGTTAGTTACGGCGTTTTACCAAACGCCGTAACTGCTCGACGCTGCAAACCCGCCAGAGCGGCAATCTGCCTTTCAACTTCGGCGGCATGACCAGAAGGTCTATGCCGCCTTGCTTCAAGGCACCTTGCTCGCTCTGGCGGGTTTTCGCTGTTGGTAGCGAATCATCGGCTATTTCGTTGCTGGTCAATATAAGATATTGATTTGCGTTAAACGTAATTCGATGTTTTTGAGGGTAGGGGATTGATTTGGGTCGTTCTGCGGATATGACGCCGCCTTTGCGTTGGCGGTTGGGTGTTGCTGGTAGCGTGGCGTTGGCCGTGCTGCTTGTTGACCAGCTGACCAAGCTTGCGGTTCGTGCCGTCGGCGATGCTCTACATGTGACTGTTATCCCCGGTGTGATCGACTTCCTTTTCGTGCGTAACATCGGTGCTGCCTTTAGCATGGGCGAGGGACATGGCCTCGCGTTTGCCGTGCTGGCGTTTGTCGTTATCGTTGCGATCGCGGTGTACTTGCTTCGCGCGCCCCAGCTTGCTCGCTTTGAGGTTGTGGGCATGGCGATGGTTGCGGGCGGTGCTATCGGCAACGCTATCGATCGTTTGGCCTTTGACTTCGTGACCGATTTTATTGCCACCACCTTCATCGACTTCCCCGTCTTCAATGTGGCCGATATCGGCATTACGGTCGGTGTGGTGCTGGCGCTCTTCGGTTACATGTTCTTGAGCCCCGCGGCCCGTGAGGTCGATGCGACCGCCGAGCTTAACGCCCGTGACGAGGCCCGCGCCAAGCGCAAGGCTAAACAACGTGGGGAGCGTGCCCGCAAGATTCGCGAAAGGACTGAGCGCTAATGGCCGACATCCATATCCTTGTTGCCGACGATGCCGCTGGTCAGCGTCTTGACGCCTATCTGGGCGCCAATGACGGCTGCCCTACGCGCTCTGCCTGCGCACATCTGATTGAGGGTGGGGCCGTAGTGGTCAATGGCGAGACCTGCCTGTCCAAAAAGTACGCCGTGCGAGCCGGTGACCGTATTTCGGTTGATTTGCCCGAGCCGCACGATCCCACCGACGTGATTCCCGAGGCCATCCCGCTCGACATTCGCTATGAGGACGACTACCTCATCGTGCTCTCCAAGCAGCGCGGTCTGGTGTGCCATCCCGCCCATGGCCACGAGAGCGGCACCCTTGCGAACGCCCTGGTCTACCACTGCGGCATCGACCATCTGGGCACCGTGCAGGGCGAGGACCGCCCCGGTATCGTACATCGTTTGGATCGCGATACCTCGGGTCTTATGCTTGCGGCAAAGGACGACGACACCCAGCGCGCGCTCCAAAATCTTATCCGTACGCGCACGCTCGACCGCCGCTACATTACGCTCGTTCACGGTCATATCGCCATGGATGAGGGCACCGTTAACACCGGCATTGCCCGTTCTACGCGTGACCGTGTCAAGATGGCGGTTTCCGATGATCCTTTTGCGCGCCAGGCCATCACGACCTTTAAGGTCCTTGAGCGCTTTGATTCCACGCGCTTTGATGACGGCTACACACTCGTTGAGTGTCACCTGTTTACCGGTCGCACGCATCAGATTCGCGTGCACATGCGCCATATCAACCACGCCTGCGTGGGCGATCCGCTCTACGGTAAGTGCGATGCGCGTGCCGATCAGGGTCTGACCAGGCAATTCCTCCATTCCTGGCGCGTGGCGTTCGATCATCCCGTGACGGGAGAGCGCATTGAGTGCCGCGACGAGCTGCCGTGGGATCTCGCCGCCGTCCTCGACGACTTAGCCCCGCGTTCGCTTGGTCGCACTGCTGCCGGCGACGAAATCGTACCGCAGCTCGGCCTGCTCGAAGCCTAGCCAGTATTAGGTGGTTTCTTGAACTCGGTAAGCCTGCGGTAAGATATACGATTGTTTACGTAACACGTTCCTGGGAGCCTGCATGCTCGCCTTTTTACAAACCAACACGCCCATCGTGATCTTCAACCAGATTGTCGTCACGCTGCTCACGGTCTGCTTCTTGTACCAGGTGGTCTTCTTTGTCATCGGTGCTCTCCGCGGCGAGGTCGCGCCTCCCAAGGCCAAAAAGCTGCACCGCTATGCCTTCTTTATCGCGGCGCATAACGAGGAGGCCGTGATTGCCAACCTCGTTCGCTCCATCAAGGACCAGGATTATCCTTCAGAGCTTATCGAGGTCTTTGTCGTCGCCGATGCTTGCACCGACAACACGGCGCAGCTCGCGCGCGAGGCGGGCGCCATTGTGTACGAGCGCAATGACCTGGCCCGTAAAGGCAAGAGTTGGGTCATGGACTTTGGTTTCGACCGTATCCTTAACGAGTATCCCGACACCTTTGAAGGTTACTTTATCTTCGATGCCGATAATGTTATCGCCCGCGATTACGTGTCCAAGATGAATGATGCCTTTGACCAGGGCTTCCATGTGGTCACGAGCTATCGTAACTCCAAGAACTTCGGAAGCTCGTGGATCTCGGCAGCTAATGCCACCTGGTATCTGCGCGAGGCGCGTTTCCTCAACAACGCGCGCAACATCTGCAAGACGTCCTGCGCCGTATCGGGTTCGGGCTACCTTATCTCGGCTAGCGTTATTGAGGGCATGCACGGCTGGCAGTTCCATACGCTGACCGAGGATATTCAGTTCACCACGTTCTGCGCTATTCACGGCATTCGTATTGGCTATGCGCCGGCTGAGTTCTTTGACGAGCAGCCTGTGACGTTTAAGGCTTCTTGGAAACAGCGTATGCGTTGGACCAAGGGCTTCTACCAGGTCTTCTTTACCTACGGTAAGCATCTGGTCAAGTCAACCTTCCGCTATCATCGCTTCGCTGCCTACGACATGTTCATGACAATCGCACCGGGTATGCTGCTATCGCTGATTTCGATGCTTGCCAATGCGACGTTCCTCATTGTTGGCGGTCTTTCCCACGGCTTCTTAGCTACCGAGGTCGAGATGCAGGCGTGTGCCGCTTCGCTCATCATGACCTTCGTCATGATGTATCAGACCTTCTTTATCCTGGCGCTGCTCACGACTATCTTCGAGTACAAGCACATCCATTGCGCGCAAAAGTGGCGCCTGGTGACCAACTTGTTTACCTTCCCGATCTTTATGTTCAGCTATATCCCCATTACGGTGGCTGCGTTGTTCCTGAAGGTCGACTGGGTCCCGACGCAGCATGCCGTCAGCGTTACCCTCGACGAGGTCATGCAGGGCGCTAAATAACCACCACCAAAACCACCACGAAGGGGACAGGCACCTCTGTGGTGGTTTTTGCTTTTGAGTGACTGCCCCGGGAGGTGTTCAATGGTCTATATTCCCTTTTGGATCTGCGCCTTTGCCGGTGCGGTGATTGATGTCCGTGAACGGCGGTTTCCCAACGCGCTTGCCGCCACATGCGCCGTGGCGGCGTTTGCAGGCGTTTGGCTGGACAGGGGCTTGAACACGGCGCTTGACCACGCCGGTCCTGCCGTTATCGTGTACCTTTCCCTTGTGCTGACCGAGTCGCTTTGGCGGCGTTTCCGCCAGGCCCCCGGCATCGGCATGGGGGATGCCAAGGCGCTTTTCGCGCTTTGCACGCTCGACCCTCTGGGCGGCATCGTGGCATTTGCCGTCGCGCTCCTGGTCCTGGCCCTCTCCTGCCTCTTTACAAAATCGCGCTCCCTGCCATTGCTCCCGTTTTTGGTGCCGATTTTTGCCATAATCGAGGTTGTGGGCTGCACTTTGTAACCGATTGCGCATCCTTTTTAAGGAGCATGCCATGGCAACTAATCAAGAAACGGCCGTCATTAAGGCGCGCATGGACCGCATTCCCGCGGCGTTGTCGCCCGAGCTGGTCGAGCGTATCGCCGCCGACCGCGCCTCGGGTGTCGTTAATCCTTATCGATGCTGCGACGACCAGGTCATTCGTCGTATAGATCGCGCTGCCGACAAAGGCACGCTTATGCGTCCGGCGTTTATGCGCGATACCGAAAAGATTCTTCATCTTCCTGCGTACACGCGTTATGCAGGCAAAACGCAGGTCTTTAGCTTTCGCAGCAACGACGACCTGTCGCGGCGCGGCCTTCATGTGCAGCTCGTCTCGCGCATTGCCCGCGATATCGGCCGTGCCCTGGGCCTCAACAGCGATTTGATCGAGGCGATTGGCCTGGGCCACGATTTGGGCCACACGCCCTTTGGCCATGCCGGCGAGCGTTTCCTCAACGATATCTATCACGAGCGTACGGGTCGTTATTTTTTCCATAACGTGCAGTCCGTCCGCGTGCTCGACGCGCTGTACGGCCGCAACGTGTCGCTCCAGACGCTCGACGGCGTGCTGTGCCATAACGGCGAGTACGAGCAGCGTGTCTTTGAACTCTCGGACATGGCGTCGTTTGACCAGTTCGACCGTACCGTCGAGGACTGCATCGCCACGGGCTATGGCGCGATCGAGCACCTGCGCCCCATGACCCTCGAGGGCTGTGTGGTGCGTATCTCGGATATCCTCGCCTACGTCGGTCGTGATCGTCAGGACGCCATTGCGGCGGGCCTGCTGTCGCCCGACGCTTTTGACGATGGTCGGGGCGGCGCCTATAACAGCTGGATTCTCACGCACGCTTCCATCGATATCGTTGAGCATAGCTATGGCAAACCGCGTATCGAGATGAGCGAGGACCTGTTTGAGGAGATCCGCCGGGCGAAGCGCGAGAACTACGAGAAGATCTATAGCAAGGGCGGTATCGAAGGCGATTCTGAGGCAGAGTTGCGTGAGGCTTTCGAAAAGCTCTACGACCGTTGCCTGCAGGATCTAAATAAAGGCGACGAGTTCTCTTACATCTTTAAGCATCATGTTTCGCGCATTGAGCAGCAGCTTTCCTACTACGATCGCACCTATGCCTGGCAGGACGACAAGGATCAGGCCGTCGTCGATTACATCGCAAGCATGACGGATGGTTATTTCTGCGAGCTGACGAGCAAATTGTTCCCAGGTCTAAAGTTTCCGCACCGCACCTATATTAACGAACGGTAGTTCGTATCCTTTCGGTATACTATTGGTCAACAACGATTTTGATTAATGCACGGGATGGCTATGGACGACCTTTTTTCTGCTTCGACGCGCGAGCGCTCCTTTAAAAATGCGCCGCTTGCGGTGCGTATGCGCCCCAATTCGCTCGACGAGTATGTGGGCCAGCAAAAGGCCGTCGGTAAGGGCTCGTGGCTGCGCGCCGCGATTGAGCATGACGTGCTGTCGAGCGTGATTCTGTACGGCCCGGCTGGCACGGGCAAGACGACGCTGGCCCACATTATCGCCAACCATACCAAGAGCGAGTTTGTCGAGGTCAGCGCCGTGACGGGCACTGTGAAGGACCTGCGCCGCGTAATCGATGAGGCTAAGACCCGTCTGAACACCTACGACCGCCGCACCATTCTGTTTATCGATGAGATCCATCGCTTTTCGAAGTCGCAGCAAGATGCCCTGCTGCATGCGGTCGAGAACCGCACCGTCATTATGATTGGCGCCACGACGGAAAACCCGTACTTTGAGGTCAACTCGGCATTGCTCTCGCGTGGGCGTGTGGTAGAGCTTGAGCACCTGAAGGACGAGGATATCGCCATGCTCATTGAGCGTGCGCTCGAGGCGCCGCAGGGTTTAAACGGTAAGTTCTCGGCCGATGAGGATACAGTCAAGACCATTTGCACGCTGGCCGCGGGTGATGCGCGCTCGGCGCTCACGACGCTCGAGCTTGCGAGTGAGATTGCCGTTACGCGTCCCGATACCGAGGGAACGCCAGCGCCGGCGGCGGGGGAACGCTATCCCATTACCGTGGACGACGTGAAGATCGCCAATCCGCGTCGTGGGTTTTCGTATGACAAAAACGGTGACATGCACTATGACATTATTAGCGCGTTCATCAAGTCCATGCGAGGCAGCGATCCCGATGCCACCATTTATTGGCTTGCGCGCATGATTGATGCGGGGGAGGATCCCAAGTTTATCGCTCGCCGCATTATGATTCAGGCTTCCGAGGATGTTGGCAACGCCGACCCGCAGGCGCTTTTGGTGGCACATGCCGCATTTAAATCTGCCGAGGTCATTGGCTATCCCGAGTGTCGCATCAACCTGGCTCAGGCTGCGCTCTATGTGTGCCTGGCGCCTAAGTCCAACGCGTGCGAGGCCTCGATCGATGCGGCGCTGGCCGATATCCACAGCAGTGGTCTTCGCGAGGTGCCCAGCTACCTGCGCGATCGTCACCGTCCCGGCAGCGACGAGTACGGTGTATACAAGTACCCGCACGATTATCCCGAAGGCTGGGTCGATCAGCGCTATTTGCCCGAGGGGTTGGAGCGCGGCGCGTTCTGGCAGCCTGCCGGCCGCGGTTGGGAAGAATGGCGTGTGGAGCAAAGCGAGCGCGACCGTAGCGGCAACGCTCCCAAGTAGGCCATTGGCGCCTCGCGCATTCCCTTTGGGTATCTTTGCCCTTCTTTGGGGTACCATGAAAAACGTCTGTATTTCGATTCCTTCGGGAGGCTTGCATGAGTCCCATTCAAATCGCCCTGCTGGTGCTCGCCGTTGCCGGCGTGTGGGCTGTT
>UQYE01000062.1:0-12052 GCA_900545145.1 uncultured Collinsella sp.
GTGTGCAACAAGTCTTCTGTCGCCGCTATGCTCGGCGTTATGGACAACGTTGCTCCCTTCCAGGGCGAAAACGAGTTTCCCGACGATGTTCCGTTCGATACCTATTTTGGGGAGCAGAAGCGTCGTGCCGAGGAGATGGCGCGCGCAGCAGCGGAGTATGCCGCGGCCCAACAGCAAAACGACTACGGCAACACCATCGAGTATGAAGAGCCTACCTACGCCGAGGACGAGTTCGGTCAGCCGATTGCTCCCGACGCTCAGACCGAGCCCGAACAGGGCGAGGCTTTCGACGAGCAGATCGAGGGCTTTGAGGGTGCGTCTGCCGACGAGACGCTGATTGGCGCCATCGTGCCCGAGGATCAGAATCAGGCTGTCCAGGCCGAAGAGTTCAATGACGAGGTTCCCACTGCCGAGCCGGCGGAGGAGCCTGTCGCGGCCGAGCCCGAGCCCAGGCTCTATCGCAATGCCGCCGGCAACATCCGCTTTGGTTCGGATGCCATCCGTGCGCTCGGAATGCTTCCCGAGTCCTGCACGCTCGATTACGAGGAAGGCGAGGAGCCGACGTTTGAGCCCGAGCCTGCCCCCGTCGTGACTGCATCTGCGCCCGTTGTCGCCGTGGATGATGAGTCTGCCGCGGTTGCCGCTGCCGTTGCCGAGCCCGAGGCGGTGTCCGCGATCGATCCCGCGGCAGGACTGGACATTTTGGCTCCCGCCGCGCCGGCGCAAGACGTTACGGACGAGCCTGACGACGATTACGCTGAACAGCCGAGGCGCGTGTCTTACGAGAGCGATACTGATTTCTCGGCCGAGATTCCCGCGGCAACGCCCCATGCCGATATTGCATCCGCGTTCTCTTCGATTGGCGCCAGCGCTTCCAACTTCTTTAAGGGTGCGCTTGCAAAGGGCAGGAAATTTGTCGACGATTTCGAGGGGAAGCGCGCTGCCGCACGCGAGGCTGCCGAGCAGGAGGCTATCGCTCAGCAGCAGGCAGCCGAGGCGGCACGTGAGCGCGCGGCGCAAGAGTTCGAGCAGAACGAGGCTATGCAGTCCGTGCCTGTCGACGCTGCCGAAGCTACGACGTCCTTTGAGTCCCAGCAGCCGGCGTCCGCGGATGTTGCTGAGGCGACGACGTCTTTCGAGGCTCAGCAACATGTCGATAGCACCATGTCGTTTGATGCCGCGCAGTTCGATTCCACGATAACGTTTGAAAAGCAAGGCACCGCGATTGCCGAGCCCCTTCCTGTTTCCGATGAGCAGGGCGACGCGGCAGACGATGACGAGCCCATTGATGCTGCCGAAATTCAGGATGCTGCCAAGGACGAGTCCGTCGAGGCCAGCTCTGACGAAGAGCAATACGCGGCAGCCGATCAAGGTGATTCAACCGAGGTCGAGCAGGAGGAAGTGCCTGCGGTTTCCGAGGCTCCCGAGACAGATGGGTCGAGGCCTTACTCCACGCAGATTTTCACCATGCCGATCCCGAGTGGTTCCGGTGCCACGGTTGCCGATGTCGCTCCCACTCAGGACGAAACGGTCGATTCCCTTATGGCCCAGATTTCCTCCCAAGCATCGCCGCGTCCGCAGATGAATGTTTCCGATCCGGCGTCGGCACCGTCGCCTGCACCCTCCTCGTCTCCGCTGGCTTCGGTCCCCGATCCGTCGCTGCCGTCGATGAAGCAGACAAACGTTGCGTCTCGCACGTCGCTGTTCGACCTTCCCGATCCCTCCGCACAGGTCAACGACCCCTTTGCTACCGCTCAGGGTCCCGAACCCACATCGGCACCCGTTGCGCCTCCTATGCCCGTTGCGTCGGGCGCACAGCCGATCGAGACCATTTCGGCTCCCGCCCCTGCGGCACCTAAGTCTCGCAAGCGCGGCCTGGGCGGCCTGTTCGGTCGTAAAAAGAAAAACGAACAGGACAGCATGAGTGACTGGCTGGGCGTCGAAGACGATTACGATGCCAAGAAGTCCGGTCGCGGCATCGGTTCGTGGGATAATTTCGAGGACGATAACGATGGCTGGAAGGGCGGCGCTACGTCTTCCGACGGCGCTTCTTCCGAAGATATGCTCTCGGCTGTCGCCTCTATGGGTGACGATGAGCTGCTCGGTCACGATATCTGGTTTGTGGCAACGGGCGCCTCGGATTGTGATGGCGCCGGTATGAAGGCCTTCTTGGCTTCGCATCGCGATAAGCTCCGCGGCGTCTTCTTCATCAATCTTGAATCCGTCGGCGCCGGTAGGCTTTCGGTGGTGACGGTTGAGGGCGAACAGCAGCTGCTCAAGGGCGATCGCCGCATCATGAACCTGGTCAGCAAGGTGTGCAAGTCGTTCCATGTCGATTGTGGCGCGCTCGAGATGCCCTATGCCAAGACCGATGCCTACGCCGCCCTCGAGGCGAGCCGCCGAGCCCTCACCATCGCCGGCGTGGACGGCACGCGTCTGGCTTGCGCTCGTACCGAGGACGACCTGCCCCACAATGTCAACCCGACGAACATTGCCACGGTATCCGAGGTCGTGACCGAGGTTATCCGCCGTTCGTAGACGGAGCTCTAAGGAGTCAACGTGTTTTCGTATATTAAGCGCCATTGGCCTGTCTACGTGATTTTGACCTTGATTGCCATTGCGTTAGGGTCTGGAGCTGCCTACATCGTGGGCGCGAAGGGCTCGACCCCCGCCTCCGCAATCAGCGAAGAGGTGGAGCAAGAACAGAGCACGGGTGCCGATGGGATTCCTGAGTCCGAGCAAGCAATCGTTGATGGTGGATCTTCGTCTGCAGAGTAGATGCGGCGATTTAAATGATTGAAAGCGGGCGAGCCGGGGGACTGGCTCGCCCGCTTTTTCATCGCGCTAGCGCTTCTTTGGGATTGACCTAAGGCGAGCGAACCATAGGGCTGCGGCACCCGAGGTCAGGAGCGCGGTGATGCAAGCGACGATGGAAGCTGATCCTGTTGCCGGTAGGTCCTGCGGTAGGGTACAGCGTTGAATGACACTGTCCTCGTCATGTGACTCAAGTTTATCGCCGCCGCCGTTGCGGCAAAGATCGACGCGTGCGCTGTTGGTGAGTGCAGTTTGGGGTGTGTAAGCCGACGTTGCCTGCATGTGCACGACTGCGCCCCGAGCATCTGTGCCAAGGATTGCTTTGGCATCGTCAAGGTCGTCGTGCTCATCTTTGAGATCATCACGGGTCCAAGAATCCGTATCGCTTCGAGTCGTAAAGTCGGCGGCTACCGCACCGTATTCAATGCGAATGCCCGTCACGACGGTATTGGATGCAAGGTCGAGTTCTTTCGCCTCGAGTGTGGCGGATTCCGTGGTCGAGACATCCGCCTTCCAGAGGTGCCAGCCGTCGTAATCGACGAGGCGACAGTCCTCACCAAGGCTCTCTTTTACTTCGTCGGACTCAAGCCAAGGATTTTCGTGCCCATCGTCAAGCGTCGCGTTTGCCGGCTCATCGGCTTCTGTCGAGTCCAACGGCGTTGTGCGATACCACACGTTGCACAGACCGTTGAGGTCGCCGATGGCGACGGGGATTTCGATTGAGACGAATCTCGCCGTGCCGTCTTTGGCGCACTCAAGATTATCGGTAATCGTAAACTCATCAACCCAAGTAGCGGAATCGTTTCGAGCGTCGATGGTATAGGAGAAAAGCCCATCACTATTGGTTTGCGTCGCGGCGCGATTTTTACCATCGCCGTTGGCCAACAGGCCCTTTTCGATAGGTTGGACAAGCTCCTGACGCTTGTCGACCTGTCCTTTGATCTCGATGGGCGCATCCTTCATCGAGACGGATTGGACTTCTCCCGTGTCCTTTATTTCAAACGTTATCTCCTCGGCAAGGTCATAGGTCCGCGGAGATATCATTTCGCGCAACGAGTAGGTGCCGGGTGCAAGATGTTCGACGCGGTGCGGCTTGTCGGATGAGGTCCAGGAGTCTATTTCGGTTTTATCGGGACCATATAAGGTGAGTTGTGCGCCTTTCACTTCCTGCTCTCCGCTTGCAGCGACCTTGGAGATATCAACCTTGGTGTAATCGTCTGATACGTTAAGCCGTGCTTCTACAACGGGTGTTTTCTGGTCGGCATAAGTAAGGTCGACAATATGGGATGTCCGATCGAGTAAGAAGCCTGCCGGCGCTTGAGTCTCGACAACCTCGTAGTGCGCGGTGCCAGATCCCAGCGGGAGGTCGTCCGCACGTGCTTCTCCAGTTTCATCCGTCGTGACGGTAGCGACAGTCTCACCGTCGAGCGCGGCAATGCTACCGTCGGGGCGCACGATATCACCCGAGGCACGGATCTCAAAGACGGCGCCCGCGAGGCTGCTGCCGTCTACGGCATCGGTTTTAACGATCCTGATGTTTCCGATCGCGGCGTGGTCATAATACGAGGCGATTGCAACGGGCGTTAGGTTCATGTCGGCGGGTATGTTTACCTCGATCTCTTCGCCGACAAGATAGGGCTCTTTGGCCGAGGTTTCGCGTACATAATAGGTGCCCGGCACGAGCGATTCGGGCAGTGTGACGGTCCCGGTCGCGTCAGTCGTAAAGGTGTCCATTACGTTATGTGCTGGATACCAGCAAGTTTGTGAGACAGGTTTGTGATTGCTGTCGAGTAGTTGGAAGGTGAATCCGGCTAGTGGAACAGAAGCGCCTGTTTGGGCATCGCGTTTTACAATTTGGAGGTGCGTCGACAGAGCGTGGTTGTCCACGATATATTGAAGCTCGGCGCCGTCGGAAATCTGATTGGCCCCGACGGTCCATTCTCCTGCACGTTTAAAACCCTCGGGGACGGATTCCGGAACCTCGCGAACCGTGTAGCCGGCACGGTCGTATGGGACGGCTCCGTGGACACCGGCGGGTCGCTTGCCTGTGCCGAACCATGCTTCGGGCTGGTCTTTGGTGGAGGCAAAGCCATAGATGTTTGTAGTCAGTGTGCCAACAACCTGCTGAGAGCTGTTACTGACAACCTCAAAGACAACATCTCCTGCCGGCTGCTCCAGGCCGGATTGATCGCTATTGCCGTAGTCCTTGAATTTGGAAATCTCAAGGTCAAACGCAATGGGGATATCGGAAACGCGAGATTCGATTTCGACCACGCCTGAATCGCCGAGTTGGTCGGCTCCAACGGTGTAAGACCAACTGTCACAGGAGGGCAAATAGCCCTCGGGCGCCTTCGATTCATAGATGGTAAAGGTTCCCAGGGGGACATCGGTGAGGGTAGCTCGACCGCTTTCATCGGTCCTGAGAGTTTGTGTCCATCCAGGGGTTGATTGCGATACGCACACGAATTCTGCTCCTGCGAGCGAAGCCCCAACTTGGGGGCCTGCATTCGTTGCGGCGTCGAGCTTTACAATGCGCAAGGTAATGGTGCCGGGTTGTTCATCAATGGTGACGTATCCGCCGTTATCCGTCGTGGTAAAGGCAATGCGATCGTGCAGGGGGATATAACCAGCTGGCGCTGTTGTCTCAACTAGGTAGTATGTCGTGTTGGGTAGGAGTGTTGCCTGCGCTCGACCGTTGCTGTCCATCTGGACGGTGCCGACACGCGCGCCGCTGGCGCTCTCAAAAACATCGAATGTTGCCCCGTCAAACTGATAAGTATTGTTTCCGCTGGTAATGGCAGCGTTTGCAGACTGCTTTTGGAAGGAAACAGAGACTGCCGGCAGTACATAGAGCATGTCTTGACGTTTGCTGCCGCCCGATACGGTTCCTATATAGCGCCGCGCGCGGTGCGGAGCGGCTTTGATGCTTCCTGATTTTGCGCTGTCGTGGAGCCACCGCGCAGCCGCCACGACTTCATTGTCGGCGGTAAAGTGCCCGCTCTTGGTTTTGCCCTGAGCGGTTGTGTAGGAGTAGGTGCCGTCGACATGGGTAGTGCCGTTGAGCATCCATACGGCAAGCTGGGTGGCGGCGCGGGCGCGATCGGGTGAAAGATGGTAACCGCCAAACGACGTGGCGGTAGGATATCCGTGACAAACGATTGCCGCGAACTCGTCGTCGAGCCACACCCAGCCTTGATCAAAGTTGAGCCATGGGCCGCCCGGCTTGGTGGGGCCGGGGCGCTCCTGGTTCATGCAGTAGGCAATCGAGGCGTCTTGAGCTTCATACTTGCCGATGAAGAAGGGCCCACAATCATCGCTAATAGTGCGGAAGCCGAGCTGGTCGTAGCCATCGACGGCAAATGCGGCTCCCGGTGCCAGACAGCCGAAAAGCAGGAAGAGGAGCAGGAGCAGCGGACCTGTTGCGATTGCGCTGTGGACAGAGTGCGTGGGTGCGTTGGACATGGCTGCTCCTTATCCCTCGTGCGCCGCATGAGGAGGTTGCGACGCGTAGGATGAGGCTACCCCCGAGGTTCATGCGGGTAAGTACCGGAGCCTGACCAAAAGCTTGCCCAATTCCTGACAAATTGAGCTCAAATACAACAATCAGGCAAAAGCGCAGGTAGAAGATAAGGAGAACAGGAGGCCAAAGGTCCTCGTCTCCACAATTGATGCGATTTTCAAACGAATCTCCACAGCTAAAACAAGCATCGCCACCCTTGTATCGAACAAGACAACCGCGTTATACTAGCCAACACATAAGCGGGCATCGCCAAGTGGTAAGGCATCAGCTTCCCAAGCTGACACTCGCGGGTTCGAGTCCCGTTGCCCGCTCCAGTAAAAAGCACAAGCACGGCGCCATCACGGTGCCGTGCTTTTTTCAATAAAGTGCCGGGACTCGAACCCGCCAGGGTGCGAGCGTTAAATAAACGCGAAGCGTTTATAGCGAGCAGGCAAGGTCGCCGATAGGCGACCGCAGCCGGTGCGGATTTGCGAAGCAAATACGCGGATGTCCCGTTGCCCGCTCCACCGAGCACGGGAGACAGCCGGGAGCGTCAGATTCAACCCGTTTTGCCCGCGCGTGTGCGTAGGGCCAAGTTTTTCCGCCTGAAGCCGGTGCGGATTTGCGAAGCAAATACGCGGACGTCCCGTTGCCCGCTCCATCGAGCGCGGGAGACTTTGGGGCGGCCAATTCAACAAAGTCTTCCCCATCGTCTCCGTGAATCCGAGGAGATCGACCGCAGCCGGTGCGGATTTGCGAAGCAAATACGCGGACGTCCCGTTGCCCGCTCCAATTCCAAAATGTTAGGTTAATGCCTGCTGCCCATACTTGCACCTGCGCACGGTACAATGGTTGGGTTACGACCAACGTGCCAATAACCAAAAAGGAGCCGCTATGATCGATCGCTATACCCGCCCGGAGATGGGACACATCTTCTCCCTCGAGAACAAGTACGCCATTTGGCAGGAGATCGAGGTCCTGGCCTGTGAGGCCCAGGCGGAGCTCGGCAAGATCGGCATTTCTAAAGACGAAGCCCAGTGGATCCGCGACCATGCCAACTTTGAGAAGGCAAAGGTCGACGAGATCGAGGAGGTCACGCGCCACGACGTCATCGCCTTCCTGACCAACATGAAGGAGTACATCGACGCCGATGTTCCCGAGGGCGACCCCAAGCCCAGCCGCTGGGTTCACTATGGCATGACCAGCTCCGATCTGGGCGACACGGCTCTGTGCTACCAGCTCACCCAGGCCTGCGACCTGATCATCGAGGACGTCAAGAAGCTCGGCGAGATTTGCAAGCGTCGCGCCTTTGAGGAGCGCAACACGCTCTGTGCCGGCCGCACTCATGGCATCCACGCCGAGCCGATGACCTTCGGCATGAAGTTCGGCTCTTGGGCCTGGGAACTCAAGCGCGATCTGGATCGTCTTGAGGACGCCCGCAAGAATGTTGCCTTCGGTGCCATCTCGGGCGCTGTTGGCACGTACAGCTCCATCGAACCGTTTGTCGAGGAGTATGTCTGCGAGCACCTGGGTCTGGTTCACGACCCGCTGTCCACGCAGGTTATCAGCCGCGACCATCACGCCTATCTCGCCGGCGTTCTCGCCACCACCGCGGCCACCTGCGAGCGCATCGCTACCGAGGTTCGCAATCTGCAGAAGACCGATACGCTCGAGGCCGAGGAGCCGTTCCGCAAGGGTCAAAAGGGCAGCTCCGCCATGCCGCACAAGCGCAACCCGATCACCATGGAGAAGGTCTGCGGTCTGTCGCGCGTCGTGAAGTCCAACGCCCAGGTTGCCTTCGATAACGTCGCCCTGTGGCACGAGCGTGACATTTCGCACTCCTCTGCCGAGCGTGTCGCCCAGGCCGACAGCTTCATCGCCCTCGACCACATGTTCCAGTGCCTCATCCGCGTTATCGACGGCCTGCAGCTGTACCCTGCCCGCATGATGGCCAACCTCAATAAGACCCGCGGCCTCATCTTCTCCTCCAAGGTGCTGCTGGCCCTCGTCGACACGGGCATCACCCGCGAGGACGCGTACGCCATTGTGCAGGAGAACGCCATGGCAACCTGGCGCGAGGTGCAGGATTGCGTCTCCGGCCCCACCTTTAAGGAGCGTCTCGAGGCCGACCCGCGCTGCACCGTCAGCCAGGAGAAGCTCGACGAGATCTTTGACCCGTGGGACTTCCTCACCCGTATCGACACGGTCTTCGATCGCCTGGAGCAGCTGAGCTTCGAGTAGGGTTGACCTAATTCGACCGCCCGCAGATGCATTTCAACCATTGGCGCCTTGCCCGTCTTGGGCGAGGCGCTTTTTTCGCTGCTGAATCGGCTCCCGGTAATAAAATGAATCCTACTGCTGTTTCGATGAAAGGAGGCGCGTGCCCAGACGTATCAAGCGAGCCACCATTGTCTCGTCTGTGCTCATACTCCTTGTTGCCGCCTGTGCGGTCGCCCTGACGTATACCGCTCGAAACAGCTCTCCCTCCTCGAATGAAACCGACAAGGATCTCCCGGTACTCAAAATCGGCGTTACGGATAACGATCCCTATGTGTATATCGATACCACGGGCGATTACGCCGGTATCGATATCGATATCGCGCGTGAGGCCTGCAAGCGTGCTGGAATCAAACCGCAATTTGTTGACATATCTTGGAATGATCGCGATCGCCTGCTCAAAAACGGCGATATCGATTGTCTGTGGTGCGACTATTCGCCCTGTTATCGCGAAGATGATTATTACTGGACTGAGCCGTATCTGACCGTGACAGTCTCGGTTGCCGCCAAGAAAACGAGTGGTATCAAGGGTTTGGAGTCTCTCGATGGAAGCAAGACCATTGCGGTGATTGCGGGTTCGGTGAGTGAACGCCGATTGCTTGCCGGGGACCTAGGGATCTCGCCGGATGTGCACATCAAATCGTATGGTTCTGCCGAACTCTGCAAAGCTGCCCTGGTCAAAGGTTATGTTGACTGTTGGATGGCGGACGTTCAATCGCTCGACCGGCTCGTCGCGCAGTATCCCGGTGTTTATCGCGTGTTTGCCGACAACGTTATGACAGTTGACCTGGGCGTTGCGTTTGAGAACAGCTATGAGGGGGAGTACGTCAAAAACCTCAATACCGTGCTGTTCGACATGGACCGAGATGGCACGATTGAGCGCATTGTGGACAGTTACAAGGCAGGGGCGACGACAGGCAGGCAAGGAGCGGAATCATGACAAATGATGGGCGCCGCTTGCATCGAAAGCATTTAGTTACCGCGGCTGTCGCCGTTGTGACCAGCATTGTCTTGTTGAGCCTGCTGTATACGGTCGGCACGCATCGCTGCCTCGATAAGACGCTTGGGTTTGGCCGGGAAGCCATGGTGTTTTTACAGGCCGCCTGCGAAAAATATGACCGATATGAGCAGGGAAGAAAAACCGAGGCGACGCACAATTTGGATGCCGCGGTCGAGTCATTCGCGACGTTCTTGCCGTCTGACCGCGTCGAAATTAACGATGCACTGGTCGAGGAGTATGTCCACAACGAGCACCTTTCGGGAATGCTGGTCATGGACGCCGACGGCCATATGATCGCTCATTACGATGTCGACGGTCGCGATCCGCTGATGCTGTGGCGAGAGGAGCTGGCCTGTTCGTCGGTCGCATCGATGTATCGAGGCTCCAAAGTGTCCTACTCGACCGTCGTAGAGCGTCGCGGCGTTGACTTTGCCGTGACCGCCGTTCCGTACGGCGATGGCGTAGCACTGGGGTATCGATCGCTTGCGGCTGATTCCGCCGATGATTATTCGTACACGATAGCCGACGTGCTCGTGAACAACACGTTTCACCAGAGTCCAACGGTGCTGGTGATGTGTGATGCGCAAATCGTTTCCTCAAACGATTCGACCGTCGATATAACCCTTGCTCGACTTCTCGTCGATAGTGGAATTGACTGGAAAGACGAAGGTCTAACACGTGTCGAATATCGGGGGGCTACCTGGTATGCCGTGCGTGCGGCGTATAAGGACTACCGCCTGTTTGCGCTGTATCCCAAATCTGAGGTCATGTCTGGCAGGATCACATTTGTCGCCGCTGGCGTCTTGGTGAGCCTTGCGTTTTGGGTCGTGGTGCTGTTGGCTCAAAATATCGTTGACCACCGCAATTTGGCCGAAAAGGATAAACAGCTCGGCATTATCAATGCCATAAGCGCTATCTACGATTCGACCTTCCTTTTGCATCTCGACGCCCTCGAGATCGAGGGAATCAATATGTCGCCGGCGATAGCGAAGATATTTGCCGAGCACAGCGAGGCATATGACTTTATGGACACGGTCTGCCGGGATATCGTGAGCCCCGAAAGCCGCGAAGCGGTTGTGGAACTCGTAGATATAAGTACGCTCCGTGAACGTATGGAGGGCGTACCGTACTTGGCTGCCGAGGTGCGAGATTGTCGAGGTGCTTGGTACTCGCTACAGGTTGTCCCCCAGCATCGCGATGAGCAAGGCCGGCTGGAGTCGGTCGTCGTGGCGACGCACAACATATCGATGGTCAAGCATGCCGAGGAGCTGTCATACCAAGATAAACTGACGGGGCTTCGCAACCGTAACTATCTTGAATCGCGCGGAGATAGCCTGGTAAACGAGGGCTTGCCCGTGAGCGTGATTATGGTGGACTGCAATTATCTCAAGCGGACCAACGACATCTATGGTCACGAGATGGGGGATGAACTGCTGCGACGGACGGCGTCCGTGCTGCGGCGGGTGGCTGGTGCGGATTACCTGCCGATGCGCGTTGGCGGCGACGAGTTTTTGCTGGTTTGCCCCCATACTGACAACGAGTCTGCGCTCGGGCTGGAACAGGATCTTCGTCTCGGTCTTGCCGCGGTAAGTGATGAGGCCCTGACGGTCAGCGCGTCGATTGGCGTGGCGACCGTCGAGACGGCTGGAAATACGCTGGCCGATGTATATCGTGTCGCCGACCATGATATGTATCGGGAGAAGCGCACGGTCCACGCACGGGGTGCGGGCTGCTAATCTTGCCCCCACGAGTTCATGCATCGTAGGATGTTGAATCGGTGCTTGCGATAATAAGTCGGCCCAGGCGGGGATAATAGACGTCTGAAATTTCTTTCTGAGAGGGGATCTCAATGATTAGTTTTGACTACAAGCCGCAGGGTGTATGCTCTCGCAATATTCACCTCAATCTCTCTGACGATGGCAGCAAGGTGCTGGGCGTTGAGTTTACCGGCGGCTGTGACGGCAATCTCAAGGCAATCTCCAAGTTGGTCGAGGGTGCTCCTGCCGATCGCGTAATCGAGGTTCTCGCCGGTAATACCTGCGGTATGAAAAAGACCTCTTGCGCCGATCAGCTCACGCGCGCTATCGAGGCCGCTCGCGCCGAGATCGCCTAATGGGTATCGCCGACCACATCAAGAATGGAATATCGCGCCGTGGCTTTGTGCTCGGCGGTGCTGCCGCGGGCGCTGCCACGGTGCTTGCCGGTTGCTCGAAAAAAACGGGCAGCAGCGACGATGCCGCCGGCGAGCCGCAGGTTATCAAGGACGATTCGAAGATTGTCTCGATCACTGATGAGTACGAAGCTGTTGATATCGATCTTGAGCCCACGGCCTCGTGGACGCTGCCGCTGGGCACGTTGCTGTACTACTGCGATGGTGACTATGCTGCGGCAATGATGGCGCCCGCATCGGCACTGCACGCCAACACACTCGGTGTGCTCAACCTGGGCGATGGCTCGCTTAC
>UQYE01000063.1:0-11626 GCA_900545145.1 uncultured Collinsella sp.
CGGAAAGCACATTAAGTGCTTTCCTTTGCGTGCGGAACTCGCGACAAACTTAACCGCCCCGCCCGGCAGGCGAGCTGCGGGAACATGCTTCCGTCCAAGAAATATCGTGCAAAAGGAATTCTGGCTGAATTATTGTTCGCGTGGGTGATTCAGTCGATGAGGGCTATTTATGCCCTGTTGGGGACTAAGGAGTGTCCCGGGGTGCCGGCAGGAAAGGAACGTCCCTGAGTGCCGGGTGGTATGAAAAAAGGCGAGGACCCGTAGGGAGTCCTCGCCTTTGTTACAGGGGGCGATGTTATTCGCGTACTGCGGAATTAGACCAGGCGGGCGTTGATCGTCTTGGCGATCTCGGCGGCGTCGGTGGAACCCTTGACGGTGGCACGGAAGCCCTCGTCCATGAGCGCCTCGGCGACCTTGGACAGGATCTTGAGGTGCGTGGTGCCAGCCTGTGCACCAGGGATGAGCAGAGCGATGGCCACGTTGACGGGAGCGCCGTCCATGGTATCCCAACCGGTCACGCCGGACTCGTCCTTAACGACGATGACGGCAGCCTCGGTAATGGCGTCGGACTTGGCATGCGGGATGGCGAAGCCCTCCATCATGCCCGTGGTGCCCTCGGCCTCGCGGGCCAGGAAGGCGTTCATCACGGCGTCGGCGTCGCTGGCGATACCGGCCTTGACAGCCTGGTTGGAAACGAAGCTCAGAGCCTCGTCGCGAGAAGCGAAGTCCTCGGCGACAAAGACATTCTCGACCTTCACGAAGTCGGCAGCATCGGCCTTAGGGGCCTCAACGGCAGCAGCCTTGGAAGCCTCAACCGGCTTGGCTACAGGAGCGGCCTTCTGATTCTTCTCGAAGTCGTACTTCTTGAAGGCCACGAACAGGATGCCACCGATCACAGCGCCGATGAGGATCGCGAGGACCCACAGCGGACCGTTCTCGACAACGGGCAGGACCAGGAAGCCACCGTGAGGCGCCGGATCGTGAACGTTGAACATGATGGTCAGGATCGAGGCGATGGAGGAACCGAGCATCATGATGGGCATGACGGGCCAGATGTTCTTGGTCATGAACGGAATGGCGCCCTCGGTGATGTGGGTGCAACCAAGAATGAGGTTGACGATACCGGCGTCATGATCCTCCTGGCTGAAGTACTTCTTGCCAACGACGACGGCGAAGGTGGTGATCAGCGGCGGAACGATGCAGGCGGCGGAGACGGCAGCCATGAAGTTGGTGCCGAAGTTGTAGGTATCGGTGCCAACGCCAGCAGCCAAGGCCTCGGTGAGCATAGCGGTACCGGTGACGTAAGCAGCCTTGTTGACCGGGCCGCCCATGTCAACGGCGCACATGCAGCCGATGGCAAGGCCCAGGACAATGGCGCCAGAGGCGGACAGACCCTTGAGGAAGTCCATCATGGCGGTGTTGATGGCAGCCATGGGGCCGGAGATGCCGAGCATGACCAGGCCGACGATGGCGGTCGAGAACAGCGGGTACAGGAAGATAGCCTTGAGGCCGTCCAGATTCTTGGGCAGCTTGGAGAAGACCTTCTCGAGCAGCAGGATGACATAGCCAGCGAGGAAGCCGCCGACGATGCCGCCCAGGAAGCCGAAGCCCACGCCGGCGCCGCCGGCGTCGATCATGCCGGTCTCGGCGTTAACGGGCAGGCCCTGGATGGCGATCATACCGGCAACGAAGCCGGGGACGAGCGCCGGGCGCTTGCCGATGGACTCGGCGATATAGGCGGAAAGCACGGGAACCATGAGGTTCATGGCGATACCGCCGATGATCTTAAGCATAGCGGCAAAGCTGTTGTAGTCAGACGCCGTCGAATCGAAGGACGTGATGCCCCACAGGAACGAAACGGCGGTCAGGACACCACCGGCGACGACGAAGACCAGCATGTGGCTGACGCCGTTCATGAGGTGCTTGTAGATGATGTGGCCGATAGATTCCTTCTCCTCGACCTCATCCTCGACATCGGCAGCAGCCGCAACCGAGTCGTCACCCTTGGCGGCGAGCGCGCGGTCGATCAGCTTACCGGCTGCCTCGACGGACAGGGCCTTGGAAACACCAACGGAAACCATGCGCTTGCCGGCGAAACGCTCCGCCTGGACATCCTTATCGGCTGCGACGACGACGGCCTTGGCACCGGCGATCTCACTCTTGGTGAGCTCATTCTCGACACCGACCTGGCCATGGGTCTCGACCTTAATGGTCAGACCGCGCTCGGCAGCTGCCTTCTCCAGCGCTTCCTTCGCCATGAAGGTGTGCGCGATACCGGTCGGGCAACCGGTGGCGGCGATGATGTCAAACTTAGCCATGTGTCCCTCCTTTTTAAGTTTTGCGCCCGCAGGCGCTCCCCTACACGCGCGTCCTTGCGCGCTTTTCCACAACTGAAAGATACCAACCTACCGGCCGCGTGAGAAGAGACAAGGAGCAATTCTCCGGTGAAAGGTTCTTTCATAACCGTAAACGGTAGGTGAAAGTTTACCATCAACACTTGAAACGGCAAGGTGTATCTTGTAATTGAAAATCCCCCTATACTATGACAGTACAAAACGAGTCCGATTATCATGCCAACCAGGAGCCATCCATGACCGATAGTAGCAAGAGCGCACTTTCCCTCATTAGTACCCATCAGGGATACAGCGAATCCGAGCAGCGCATTGTCGACTATATATTGGAGCACCAGTCCGAGGCGCCACGCCTCACGGCGGCTCAGCTCTCGCGCGCCGCCGCCACGTCCGAGGCGACCGTTTCGCGCTTCTGCCGCAAGCTTGGCTTTGGCAGCTTCCGCAGCTTTCAGTTTTCGTTGGCGAGGGATTTGGAAAGCCAGCGCAACGAGGGCCTGACTGACGAAGTCTCGCTCGACAATATGGAGCAGAGCCTTAAGAACATCCTGGCTGCCAAGGTGAGCGAGCTTAATGCGACCATCGACGGGATCGACCACGATACGTTGGCGGCTGTTGTGCATGCCCTTAAGCATGCAGGGGTTATTGAGTTTGCGGCTGTGGGAAATACGAACGCGGTCGCGCTCGATGCGACGTTTAAGTTTTCGCAGCTGGGCCTGCGCTGCATGGCGAGCACCATTAGCGAGACATCAATCGGCTTTGCGCTCACGTTGCGCCCGGGTGACGTCATCGTGCTCATCTCAAACTCCGGCAAGTCGCGCCGACTGAATCGCATGGCAAAAGCGGCTCGCGACTGCGGTGCCACCGTAGTCGTCATCAGCAGCGACAGCAAGTCTCCACTCGCGCGCCTGGCAGACTACACTTTTAATACCGTCAACCACGAGGCGCTGCTGACGACGGGTGACTTTGCGTTCTCCAAGATCAGCGCCACGATGATCATCGAAGTTATCTACAACTTCCTGCTGCCCGAGATTGAAGACGCTCGTGAACATATCAGCTACTACGAGGAGCTCATCCAGCCGGACAAGGTCGTTGAGTAAAACGCGTAGTGGGACAAAAATTTCAGTCTATTTTGTCCCACCAACACCGCTGATACGACCTAGCCTCGAACTTCTTCGAGCATCTGCTTTGCGTGGGCCAAGCTTGCCTCGGACTGATCGCCGCTGAGCATGCGGGCGATCTCGGCAGTACGCGCTTCGCCGGTTACCTCGTCCAAATGCGTCTGGGGAACATCGCCCGGCTCCTTGCTGACAACATAATGCTTGTCGGCCATGACGGCGACTTGCGCCAAGTGGGTTACGACAATCACTTGATGCGTAGCGGCAAGATCGGCCAGCACACCAGCAAGAGCACGAGCCGTGGAGCCGCCGACACCGGCATCGACCTCGTCAAATACCAGTGTGTCGACGCCGTCAGCATTACCCAAGACCACCTTGCTCGCCAGCATGACGCGGCTGAGCTCGCCGCCCGAGGCAATGCGGCGCAGGGGACGCGGCGTCAAGCCGACACCGCTGCGATACAAAAGCTCGTAGCTTGAAGGACCCGCCGGCGTCCACTCGGCGCGCGGAAGATCACGCGACTCCCAAACGAGCTCGGCGCCGCCCATCTCCAGGCGCGCCATTTGGCGGCCAACCTCGTGACAAAAACGCGGAGCAGCGGTATTACGCGCACGCTTGAGTGCCTTGGCGGCAGCGAACAGCTCGCGCTCGGCGCTCCCGAGTGCCTCACGCGCCTTTTTGATCTGCTCATCGCCATCATCGACCAGGGACAGCAGCTCTTGCGAGCGATCGCGCATGGCAAAAACATCGTCCATGGTGGGACCCCACTGACGCAACAGGCCCTTGAGGTCGGAATACCGCTCACGCATGCGAGCGAGCTCGCGCGGGTCGAAGGCGACGCCATCGCGATAGGCACGAAGCTCGTTCGCGCTATCCTCAAGGGAGATGCAGGCATCCGAAAGCGCATCGGCAATGTCGCCCAGTTTGCGATCGACGGTAGCCATACGGGAAAGCTCGGCCACGGCGCTGTTCACGGCATCGAGCGCTCCACCTTCGGCGGCAAGCGATGCATGGGCATCGTTAGCTGTGGCAACCAGTACCTCGGCATGTTCGGAGCGCGGCAGCAGTTCCTCGAGTTCCTCATACTCGCCCGGCTTGGGGTCGACCGCGCCGATGCGCTCGAGGGCAAAGCGAGCCTCCTCGACACGGCTCCCCTGCGCACGCGAGGCTTCCTCCACACGGCGAAGCTCCTTGGCGGCGTCACGCGAAGCCTTAAAACAGGCGCGATACTTCTCGAGCGCCTCATGCGCTGCGCGTCCAGCCCAGGCATCGACCATGGCAACATGATGCGCCGGATCGAGCAAGCGCTGGTGCTCGTGCTGACCGCAAAGATCCATCATGACGCCGACGCGCTCCGAAAGCTCACGCACGCTGGCGATGCGGCCGTCAATTTTTACGCGACTGCGGCCTTCGGCAGAAAGGCTGCGCTGCACGGTGAAACCCTCCGAGTCGTGCGGGCCATCGAACAAGCGCGCCTCGACGCTCGCCAGCGCCTCTCCCTCGCGCACCGTCGACGAATCTGCACGCTCGCCCAATATGAGCTTGAGCGCCGAAAGCAGCGCGGTCTTGCCGGCACCGGTCTCGCCAGTCAAAACCGTTAGGCCCGCACTCGGCACCAGCGTCGTCTCGCGAATGAGTGCAATGTTGGAAACCTGCAGCTCATCGATCATGGCGCACTCCATAGAACACGCGGCTCACCGAGTTATAGAAGCTCTCGGGACCGTAATCGAGAAGCAGCACATCTCCGGGACCGCGACGCACCGTCACGCTCTCAACGGTGCCATCGCAGGTAATAAACTGTCCATCGATAGCGATCGCCGGAACACTCGGACGGTCATCAGACATAAAGATCTCGACGACATCACTCGGCGAGGTCAAAAAAGCGCGAGCCTGAATGGTATGCGGGGCGATGGGCACACAGACCATACCCGTGTAATCGGGGCTGACAATGGGACCGCCGGCGGAAAGCGCATAGCCGGTGGAGCCGGTCGCCGTCGAAACGACGACACCGTCGCCGCGCAGGCGATCGATATGATGGCCGGACACCGTGATGTCAAACTCAACCATATCGGACAGGGGGCCGCGCGTAAGTGCCATATCGTTGAGGGCAAACGTGCGCACGACATCCTTCGTGCCATCGTCGCGCACGGACACGATATCCGCGGCGATGGTGGCGCGGCGGCTCACGTGCAGCTCACCGGACAGAGCATCGCTCACGACCTGCAGAATGTCGCGCTCCTCGGGGCTCGCAGCAGTTAAAAAGCCCAGGTGACCATAGGAAAGACCAAGGATAGGAATCTCGCGATGGTTGAGGATGCGGGCAGCGCGCAGCAACGTACCGTCGCCGCCGAGCGTAATGACCAGATCTGAGCCATCAATATCAGGCGTGCTTTGAATCTTCGATCGCTGGTCGGCAGCCCATGCGACCTCGTAGCCCTGGCGTGAAAGCCAAAGCTCGAGCATCAGGCCGCTCTCGACCGCCTCTTGCTTGTAGTAATTGGGAACCAGAAAGACCTTCATAGCGTTGCAGCTTTCTCGCTCAAAGCCGATACCTGGGATTGCAGCTCATCGTCGGTGCGTTCACCAGGGGCAAACCTTGTGCCGTACAGGAAAAACTCAACGTTGCCCTTAGCGCCATGGATGGGCGACACGCACACGTCAAGCGGGAACAGGCCCTTGGCGGCAAAAAGCTCAATCGCCGCCACGAGCGTATCGCGGCGGACGGCGGGGTCGGTCACGATACCGCGCTCGCCCACCAGCGCAGCCGGCGCCTCAAACTGGGGCTTTACGAGCGTGCAGAACGAACCCGAAGGCTTCAGGCACGCCAGCACGGCGTCGATGATATTCGCGATGCCGGTAAACGAGACATCACATACAGCCAGGTCGATGGCACCGGCATAGCCAAGCTCAGGCAGCTGCGTCACGTTTGTGCGCTCATGCAGCGTCACGCGATCATCCTGACGCAACGACCAATCGAACTGGGCGCGACCCACGTCCACCGAGACAACGGTCGCAGCTCCGCGCTTGAGCAGGCAATCGGTAAAGCCGCCGGTAGAGCAGCCTACGTCCAGGCAGGCAAGGCCCGTGGGATCGATACAAAACGCATCGAGGGCACCCTCAAGCTTAAGGCCGCCGCGCCCAACGTACGGAATGCGCCCCTTAACGTGCAGTGGCAGGCCCGGCATCACCTTAAGACCCGGAGAGGTCAAACGCTCACCGCCGCTCGAGACCAAGCCGGCCATAAGAGTGCGAAGGGCATCCGCGCGATCGGCGCAGATGCCCTGTGAAATCAGTTCGTCATCAAGACGCACGCGTTTCATGAATGCCATCAACCATTCGTATCCGGGGATGCAGCCTGTCTATCTTGGGACTCGTTTGCCGCATCCTCATCGTATTCCTGCTCGAGCTTGTCGGCCTCACGCGGCGTCAGCTCAAACTTGTCGACCATATCGACCGCACGGGAACCAAGCTCAATCGCCTCGTCAAACAAATCGAGCGAACGCTCCAGGGACGTATCCTTGGAGCGAACGGTGGCGATGATCTGGTCCAGGCGATCCGAGATCTCATCGAAGTTGCGGACGGAACCCTCTGGCATGGCTACTCCTCGACGGAGTCGGCCTCGACGGCCTCAGCAGCGTCCACATCCTCGGCAAGTACACCGGCGGTAGCCTGAGCGGCAGCGACCTTGGCGGCAGCCTCAGCAGCCTGGGCCTCCTCGCGAGCGCGATCCTCGGCCAGCAGTTCCTGGTACAGGTCCTCGCCCGGCAACTCCTCGCTGCGCGCGATCTTGCCCAGCACGCCGTTGACAAACGATGCGGACTGGTCGGTGCCATAGGCCTTGGCAAGTTCGACGGCCTCGTTGATAACAATAGCGTCCGAGACCTCCTCGTCGGTGAGGAAGCGCATCTCGTAGACGGCGATACGCAGCAGGTTGCGGTCGGCGCCGGGCATGCGCATAAGATCCCAGTTCTTGGCGACGGCGCGCAGGGCACAGTCGATGCGATCGATATGCTCGTAGGCACCGCGACAAAGCTCCAGCGCATAGGGGTCGAGGGGACCCTTCGAGATCAGGAAATCGCCCTCGAGGACGCGCTCGAGCGGACTGTCCGTGGCCTCGGCCTGGAACAGCAGCTGCAGCGCCTGACTGCGGGCAAGCGTGCGCCCGCGATAAACCTTAAGGCTCAAAGGTTACTCCTTGGGGAAAACGAGGCCGTCGATGCAAACGTCAACGCGCTCGACCTCAACGCCCACCTGGGCATCGATGGCGGCGACCACGGCTGTGCGAACGGCCTCGGCGAGTTTCTTGAACGGATAGCCAAAGAACACCACGACACGCACGGTGAGTGCGAGCTTGTCGCCGACGACCTCGGCCTCGACCGCCGGCTCGGAAGCCGGGGCCTTGGACGAGAGCATCATGGAGACAAGGTTGGTGGCAAGGTCCTTGACGCCAACGGAGGCGATGCCCTCGACATCCGACACGGCGCGCGAGACGATGGCGGTCAGAACATCGGGCGAAATGCCGATGCCGTCAATCTTGATTTCCTGGGGCATGAGTCCTCCTAGAAGAGTTGGTTGCTAGACGCGGGAGACGAACTTGCCGTCGCGGGTGTCAACCTTGATGACCTCGCCCTCGTTGAGGTACATGGGGACCTGGATGACAGCGCCGGTGTCGATCGTGGCCGGCTTGGTGGAACCCTGAACGGTGTCGCCCTTAAAGCCCGGGTCGGTCTGGACGATGGTGGTCTCGATGAACATCGGCGGAGTCACGCCCATGAGCTCATCGTCGGCGAAGAGCAGCTGGCAGATGTCGTTCTCGCGCAGCCACTTGGAGTTCTCGCCCACCATGTCCTCGGGAACAGGAACCTGCTCATAGGTCTCATTGTCCATGAAGATGTAGTCGGTGCCATCGTTGTAGAGGTACTGGAACTCACGGGTGGTGAGCATGACGCTCTCGAACTTGGTGCCGGCGTTGCAGGTGTTCTCGACGACGCGGCCGCTCTTGATGTCGCGGGTCTTGTAGCGCACAAATGCGCCGCCCTTGCCCGGCTTGACATGCTGGAACTCGACGATGGTGTAGACCTTGTCCTTAATGCGGAGACCGAGGCCGTTCTTGAAGTCGGCGGTAGAAATGGTAGGCATAGCGACCTTTCTTGTTATGGGCAGAACGCACAAGCGTCCAAATTACATACGAGCGAAATTATACACTTGCAGACGGCGCCTGCAGCGAGCGCATAAAAAGAGAACACGGGGCGTCCGAATTGCTCCGGAGGCCCCGCCCCAAACTATCTACCGAAGTAGACTAGCAATCGATGACGTGAAGGTCATGCGGCGTCTTGGTGAAGGGCTCGTAGCCGTTCTCGGTGACCACGCCGTAGTCCTCCAGGCGCACACCGCCCACGCCGGGCAGGTAGACGCCGGGCTCCATGGTGATAACCGAGCCGACCTCGATGATATTCTTGCTGCGGTTGAAGTTGGGCAGCTCGTGGATGTCGATACCGACGCCGTGGCCCAGACCATGGTTGTAGTAATCGCCATAGCCGGCATCGCCAATGATCTTCTTGGAAAGCTTGAAAATGTCGTTGCCCTCGACGCCCGGATGGATGGCGGCGACGCACTCCTCGTGGGTGCGGCGTACGAGCGCGTACAAGTCGAGCTGCTCCTGGGTGGGCTCGCCCATCACGACGGTGCGCGTCATGTCGGAGCGGTAGTCGCAGTAGCCCGCGCCGTAATCCATGAGGACGAAGTCGCCCTTCTCGATCACGCGATCACTCGGGACGGCATGCGGGTTGGCGGTGTTGGGGCCGCTTGCCACGATGGAGCCGAAGGCCAGGCTGTCGGCGCCGTTGGCGAACATAAAGTTCTCGAGCTCGTTGCGGACCTGTTTCTCAGTCATACCGGGCTTAATATAGCCGAGCATGTGCTGGAAGGCGGCGTCGGTGATCGACTGCGCGTGGCGCATGAGCTCGATCTCCTCGGCGTCCTTGATGGCGCGCATCTTACGGATGTCGTCATGCATCAGCGGCAGCATGCAGGCAACGGAGCGGTCCTCCAGGCCACGCTGAATACCCTGGTAGAAATTGATCTGCATGTCATCCTCGACAGCGCAGACGCGGCACTTGTTGGCCGCGATCTTGCCGGCGACCCAGCCGGGGATGGTGCCCTCGTCCATGTCGTAGACCCAGGGGCTGCCGGCGGGCGTGTTCTCCTCAAAGCTGTTGAGATAGCGCGAGTCGGTATGGAACAGGCACTGGTCAGCCGTAATAAACGCAGCGTGCGGGAACTCGAAGGTGTAATCGAAGACGCCCTTGACGCCCGTAAGCCAACGAAGGTTGGCCTCGTCGCGCACCACGATAGCGTCGTAGCCGCGCTCAACCATCAGGGCACGGACACGCTCGATACGACCGGCAGGACCGGCAGCAAACTCAGACATGCAGATTCCTTTCTTGTTATCTCAAAAAGTGCGGGACGGGTCTCAACCGAACGACGGAATAGCATGTGATCCACGACCGATTGAAACCCGCCCCTCAACATGATACGAAAGACGATGGATGTCAATAAATCTTAGAGCAGTTCTTTGCGAGAAGCCAAGTAGGCGTGAGCATGGCGCTCAAGAACCTCGTCCTCAACGCTCGTGAGACGAATGGCGCCGAGTGACGCGGGCAGCGGCAACATACTGCGGTTCGAGCGGACAAACTGCTGCCTGCGGAACTCCTCGATATATGCGGCGGGCTCCAGATCGAAGGCAAGCTCCTCGATACCAAAGTCCTCCAGGCAGTCATCGACCTCAAAGACGTAATCGATATCGAAGTCGCAGGCATCATGTGCAAGGCGCGCCTCAAAGCGCATGCCCTCGGACAACAGCTGGTAGGCAGGGACCTGCGAAGCGGCATCGCCCAAGCAGGCGCGCAGGGTGCGTTCCCCCATCTTGCCAAAATCGAGCGCATGGCGAGCGCTCGGGTTCGTGGCCGTCAGCACGTCCTTGCGGGCAGTCTGAGACCATTGGACGGCATTGACGAGCGCGACCTCCTCACCAGCAAGAATCTCGGGAACAGTCTCAATAAACTGATTCCAGCGCGACTTGCTGCTCGAAAGCATGGTGCCAACAAGTACCGCATAGCCGAGCTTGAGGTCCTCGGGGTCCGCTTCGCGAACAAGGTCGAGGTCACACACGACCAAGCCCGGTTCGGGACGGAACGCGATAGCGGGAAGCGCATTGGCCGACGAGGCGACGAGCGGCTTCATGGTCGTCGCGACCGTGAGCATGGCGTCGAAGGTCGTCGGCAACAGCGCGCACTCAGTTCGGCCGCACCACTGGTTGGCGCACCAGCTAACAACCGAGCAGGTTGCGGCATCGCCAACGGCGACAACCAGATCGTCGCAGGTAACGCCGTTGGCAGACAGGGCGCCAAAGATAGCATCGGCATCGGCCAGCGTAGCACCGGCAGGCGAAACCTCGAGGACGAGCGGCGACACGGCAAAGCCGGCATCGACCAGAGCGTGCTCAACGATCTCGCCAAAGCGGTCGGAAACAGCGCTGTTCCAGACAACCATCGCACGCTTGGGCTTGCCCACGGCCGAGGCAAACATACGCGACAGCTCACTAAAAGCGTTAAAGCCGACGCGAACATCGACACTGCGATTTTGGAAATTGATCAGTTGACGGCGAATCATAGCAGTCCACGCTCCAAAAGCATCTCGGCACAAAGGTAGGAAACGTCCTCGAAGGACTTGTTGCGAATATCAAGGGTAATATCTGCGGCCTGGCGATACAGCGGACGGCGATGCTCAAACAGGCGCGCGGCATGCTCGGGCGAGCGGAAATCGGGGCGCGTGTCGGACCGACGAATCTGGCGAATCGAATCCTCGAAGTCGCCCTCGAGGTACACGCACGTACCCATATCGTGCATCAGCTCAATATTCACCGGTGTCTCGACGATACCGCCACCGCACGAAACCAACAGGCTGCGCTCGCTTTGGAGCGAACGGAGCGCCGAGGTCTCGAGCTCGCGAAAACGATCCTCGCCCTCGGTCTCAAAAATCTCGGTTACCGACTTGCCGCAACGGCGCACGACCAGGCGGTCGGTATCGATAAAACGCCGATTGAACATGGTGCCGACGTTGCGAGCGAGCGTCGACTTGCCCGCGCCCAAAAAGCCGATA
>UQYE01000064.1:0-11404 GCA_900545145.1 uncultured Collinsella sp.
ACCCGCATAAACACTGGCTTTTTTAAGCAACTCGATTTATTCAAACTCAATCGTCGCGGGCGGCTTGGACGTGATGTCGTAGCACACGCGGTTGGCGCCGGGAACCTCGGCCACGATGCGGCCGGAGATGCGGGCCAGGACGTCGTAGGGCAGCTTGGCCCAGTCGGCGGTCATGGCATCGCTGGACTCGACGGCACGCAGGATAATTGGGCGCTGGTAGGTGCGCTCGTCGCCCATAACGCCGACGGACTTAATGTCGGGCAGGACGGCGAAATACTGCCAGCAGCTATGCTCGGAGTTGCGCTCGCCGGTCTGCTCAAACAGACGCTGGTTATAGGCGTCGAGCTCCTCGCGCACGATGGCGTCGGCATTCTTGAGGATCTCGAGCTTCTCCTTGTCGACCGCACCGATGATGCGGATGGCCAGACCCGGGCCCGGGAAAGGCTGGCGGAACACGATATGACCCGGCAGACCGAGCGCCAGACCAAGCGCGCGGACCTCGTCCTTAAAGAAGTGGTCGAGCGGCTCAATAAGGTCGAAGTGCACGCCCTCGGGGAACGGGATCAGATTGTGATGGCTCTTGATGGTAGCCGTCTTGCCGCCCGTCTTGCGAGCGCCGGACTCAATGATGTCGGGGTAGATGGTGCCCTGAGCCAAGTACTTGACCGGCTTGCCATCGGTCTCGAGCTGCTGCGCCACGGCGAAGAACTCTTTCCAGAACTGCGTACCGATGATGCGGCGCTTCTCCTCGGGCTCGGTCACGCCGGCCAGAAGCTCGGCATAACGGTCCTCGGCGTGGACGTGGATAAAGTCGACGTCAAACTGCTTGGTGAAGACCTCCTCCACCTGCTCGGGCTCGCCCTTGCGCAGCAGGCCGTGGTTGATGAACACGCAGGTCATCTGCTTGCCCACGGCGCGAGCGCCCAGCGCAGCCACGACGGAGGAGTCGACGCCGCCGGACAGGGCCAGAATCACGCGGTCGTCGCCGACCTTCTCGCGGAACTCGGCTGTCATGGTCTCGACCAGGTTATCCATGCTCCAGTTGGGCTCCAGGCCGCAGATCTCAAACAGAAAGTTGCTCAGCAGCTGCTGACCGTACTCGGAGTGCTTGACCTCGGGGTGGAACTGCGTGGTGAAGATCTTGCGCTCGACGCACTCCATGGCGGCAACCGGGCACACGTCGGTGCTGGCGGTAACGGTAAAGCCCTCGGGCACCTCGGACACGGCGTCGCGGTGGCTCATCCACACGGTCTGCTCCATAGGCGTGGAGTTAAAGAGCTTGGCGCCGGCCGTACGCGTGATGGTGGCGCGGCCGTATTCGCCCACCTCGGAGTGACCGACCTTGCCGCCGAGCGTCACGGCCGTGATCTGATGGCCGTAGCAAAAGCCCAGAACGGGAAGGCCCAGGTCAAAGATGGCGGGATCGATGGACGGAGCGTCCTCGGCATACACAGAAGCCGGGCCGCCAGAGAGGATGAGCGCAGAGGCGTTCATTTCGCGAATCTCATCGGCCGAGATGTCGCAGGGAACGATCTCGGAATACACGTTGAGGTCGCGGACGCGACGGGCAATGAGCTGACCGTACTGCGCACCAAAGTCGAGTACGAGGACCTTTGCGGAAGCCTTTTGATCCATGGTTTCCCCCTCTTGTTGGCGGGGAGCCTGTGCCCACCCGCGCGAATAAACGAAAACAGCTTACATAGTGTACACGTTATATGGGGTTTCTCGTCCCTCGCAGCCATCAGCGCACGGCAAACGCACGACCGGGGCCTATTTGACGGCAATTGAAGTGTTACCAAACGTTACAGATGATGTAATACGTTTGAACATTGGACGCCCTGTGCCACAATACTGCCGAACGACTCCGCCTCTGCGGCGGCAAATACGATAGGAATACCAGCATGAAGCGCATCCTTCTCATCGCCACGGGCGGCACCATCGCATCGACCGAGGACGGCAACGGCCTCTCCCCCGCCCTGACCGGTGAGGAGCTCGCCCAGAGCGTCCCCGAGATCTCGGGCCTCTGCGAGCTCGACGTCGTGCAGCCCATGAACATCGACAGCACCAATATGCGTCCGAGCGACTGGATGCGTATCCGCGACGTCATCGTCGAGGGTTATGCCGACCACGACGGCTTCGTGATTCTGCACGGCACCGACACCATGAGCTACACCGCGGCGGCGCTTTCCTATCTGATTCAGGACAGCCCCAAGCCCATCGTACTCACCGGCTCGCAAAAGCCCATGGGCAATCCCTTTACCGACGCCAAGCTCAACCTGTACCAGAGCCTGCTCTATGCGCTCGACGAGCATTCGCACGACGTCTCGATTGTCTTTGGCGGCGTAGCCATTGCCGGCACGCGCGCCCGCAAGCAGCGCACCATGAGCTTTAACGCGTTCATTAGCGTCAACTATCCGCCCATTGCCTATATCCGCAACGACCGCATCGTTCGCAACGGACTCCACGGCACTCACCAGGACGAGAACCCGGTTCGCTTCTACGACAGCATCGACCCGCGCGTATTTGCCCTTAAGCTGACACCCGGCGTGAACCCGGGTATCCTGGACGCTCTTGCCGATAGCTACGACGCTGTGATTCTGGAGACCTTTGGCATTGGCGGCATCCCCGAGTTCGGCGAGTCCGGCGAGTCGTTCCAAGAGGCAATTTTCCGCTGGGTCGATTCGGGTCGCACTGTCGTTATGACCACGCAGGTCCCCGAAGAGGGCCTTGACCTGGGTGTTTATGAGGTCGGCCGTGCCTACGCCGATCATCCGGGCATTTTGCGCGGCGACGACATGACCACCGAGACGCTCGTGGCCAAAACCATGTGGGCACTCGGCCAATCGCGCGACGCAGCCGAGATCCAGCGCCTGTTCTACAGCCAAGTCAACCACGACCGCGTCCCGATGGCGTAATTCAGTTGTCGACGGGTATCCCCTATTCGATCCCCTCGAGAAGCTCTGACACCGTCATGCCGAGTGCGGGCGCGATCTTAAATAGAACCTTGAGCGTGAAATTTGCCGTCCCATCTTCGATTCGGTCGAGGTAGGGTCGGCTGATTCCTGTCGCCACACAAAAATCAACCTTGGAGATACCAAGGTCCCTGCGTGTCTCTTCGACCCGCCTGCCAAGAATCTGTTTCGCACGTTCGTCCATGCAGCCGAGTTTGAAATGGAGCTGAACAAAAACGTAAACTATAGTTTACGTTTTGCCGAATACACAGGAGTTTTCTATGTCGGGTTCTTCGGTCCGCATGTACCGAGCCACGCTTCGCACAAACAGCGCACCGCCCAAGCTCGTCGTCGTTGAAGCCGAATGCCTTTCGCCCGATGAGCGCACAGCATTTGCATTACTATCAAGTCGCGTCGCCGCCGTTCTGGTCCCTTGCCCGGCGCAAGGCGAACTTGCCATCCAATGCCAAGCGCACAGCTGCTCGCTCAATCAGGCTGCCGTAATCGCAACCAGCCAACGCGGCCTGCCGCTCCTTTTAGAAGCCGGTATCGCACTCGCCCTCCGCGGCTCCGGATACGAAAACGAGGCCGCCGCCGATATGGTCTTTAAACCACGATCGAGCGGCGGCCTCGCAGCAGCCATTGAATATGCGTGCAGGCTCGTTGCCTAAAAGGACAGGCTAGAAACCAAAGCCAAAGCCTGTTCCGGTAATAGCCGAGTACATAAAGTAGACGTTGATTACGTTGAGGAACACACCCGTGATGCAGCCGTTTCGCAGGTAGCGCTCGCACACGATGCGCGCCATGGCGGCGGAGTCATCATTGTTTTTAGCCTGGCGTCCTGCCGTAAAGTACGTCGCCACGCTCAGCAGCAGATTGAGCACCGGCAGTGCCAGCAGCTCGTAGCTCTTGCCCCAGCGCGTCACCTCACCGGCCGCGTTAAACTTCGTTGCCACCTCGGGACCAATGTTGGGGATAACACACGCTGCAACCACCAGCGGAATCACCGCAAGTACGAGCAACGCAATACCCATGTAGCCAGCTTTTTTGCCATATTTAAACATATGCGTCGTCCTTACACGTTAAAGCGGAAGTGCACGACGTCGCCATCGGCCATGACATACTCTTTGCCCTCGATACGCAGCTTGCCGGCGGCCTTGGCGCCCTGCTCGCCACCGAGCTCGATGTAATCGTCGTAGCCAATGACCTCGGCCTTAATAAAGCCGCGCTCAAAGTCGGTGTGGATGACGCCGGCGGCCTGCGGAGCGGTTGCGCCCTGACGAACCGTCCAGGCCTTGACCTCCATCTCACCAGCCGTAAAGAACGACTGCAGGCCAAGCAGCTTGTAGGCGGCCTGCGCGAGCACGTCCAGGCCGGGCTGCTCCAGGCCCAGGCTCTCCAGGTAGTCGGCAGCGTCCTCGGGATCGAGCTCGGAAAGCTCGGCCTCAATCTTGGCGCAGATCGGCAGCGGCTTGACGCCATCGATGGGCGCCAGGTCCTCGTTGAGCATATCCTCGTCCACGTTGGCCACATACAGGATGGGCTTCATGGTGAGCAGGAACAGGCCCTTGGCGGCGGCGCGCTCCTCGTCAGTCATCTCCATGGATGCGGCGCGCTTGCCCTCGTTGAGCCAGGCAAGCAGACGCTTGGCGACCTCAAACTTGGGCATGAGCTCCTTGTCGCGCTTGGCCTCCTTCTCGAGCTTGGGCAGCTGCTTCTCGAGCGTGCCCATGTCGGCCAGGATGAGCTCGGTCATGATGGTGTCGGCATCGCCGGCGGGATCGACGAACTCGCCGGTGCGGCCCACCTCACGCATGACGTTGGGGTCCTTAAAGTAGCGCACGACCTCGCAGATGGCGTCGGTCTCGCGGATGTTTGCCAAGAACTGGTTGCCCAGACCCTCGCCCTCGTTAGCGCCCTTCACCAGACCTGCGATGTCGACGAACTCGACCGTAGCCGGCACAATGCGACCCGGGTTGACGATGTCGGCGAGCTTTTGCAGGCGGCTATCGGGCACATCGACGATACCCACGTTGGGGTCGATCGTGGCGAACGGGTAGTTGGCGGCAAGGCCGGTCTTTTTGGTAAGCGCGGTGAACAGCGTCGACTTGCCCACGTTGGGCAGGCCCACGATACCGATGGAAAGGGACACGACAGCTCCTTTTGATACAGGTACTTCAAACTGCATAAGTATAGCGCCGCCGCAGCATCCAGGCGAACCCGGACGCCACGGCGGCGCAAATGAAGCAGAGATAGGGGTCGCTGACTAGTCTGCGAGCTTTTCCACCTGATCGAGCATCTTATCGAGCTTGGCCTTTGCCTCGGCCTTGACCTTCTCGGCCTCCTCGTGAGCCTTCGCCTTCTGGGCGGCCTTTTCCTCGGCCTCGGGATCGGCGACGACCAGATTGGACGCATCGTGTTCGACCAGCTTGAGCGCATGTTCGGGACAAACCTTGACGCAGGCTCCGCAACCCAAACAATACGTGGACTCCAGTGCAAAGCGACCGCTTCCCACCAAATCGCAGGCGGACGTGGGACACGCGTTAACGCACTCGCCGCACGACGTGCACTTGTCAAAATCGCACTCCGGCGTGCTCACCTGCATGTTCTGGGCAAGCTCGGGGTGGTTTTGCAGCGTCGAGAGCACCAGCTGGCGCCCATGGGTGAGCGAACGGCGACGCTTGGTCGTCGTGGTGCCGCACATGGTGTTGAGCGTGCGCTCCAGCTGGGTGATCTGATGGCGATGGGCTTTGAGCTTCTGCGTCACCGAAGCCAGTGCCGCCGTCGCCGGATTGAGTTTGGTCACGGTCAGGCCCGTGGTACGGGCGATCTTTTCCATGTATTCCTTGCGCTCGTACTCGCGGCGCTTATGGCATTTGAGGCTCTTGGGGTCGACCTCCAGGCCCATACCCGTACCAGCCCATTCCTCGGCCTTCGCAATCGCCTCGCCCAGCATGTCCTCGCCACCGGTGTTGCGGCATTTATCGCACACGCCCAGCGGCAGATACACACTCACGTTGGGATAGTCGGCCAGCACCGAGAACCAGGTCTCGGCTGTAATATCGCCCACGCAGGCAACGACGACCTCGTTCTCGCGCGGCATGCGCTTAAGGGCGCGCGTGCAGGTAACGTAGGCGGTCTCGTGACTTGTAGCCGCCGAGACAATGTCGTCATACAGGTTTTTGGGCGCCAGGCGCGGCGAGATGATCGCCTCAGTCGGACAGGCAGCGGCGCACAGGCCACACTTGCGACAGGAATCGAGGATCTCGATGGCATCTTCCTCGACCTCGATGGCGTTGACCGGGCACACGTCCATGCACGCGGTGCAGCCACTCTTTTCGTTTTTGCAGGTCAAGCACGGAATGGTGTTGCCGCGCGGACGCTCCTTGTAGTCAGCAGGATTCCACTGCGGCGCCGACGGATCGAGCGCATCGGTCACACCGCCAAGCGGGTTTTTAAGAAAGTCGAAACCCTTGCTGATCTCGATAATGTCATCAAACAGATCGTGTTCCTGCGCCATGCGCGGCCCCTCCCTGAGCAGTGCAAACAAGCAAGAGATAATGATACGCTATCGGCCCACGCCTCGGGCAAATTACACGCGGAGCATCTTTGCGGCAAATAGCCCATGGCCTATCGCCGCCTCGATTGCACAAGGCCAATCAAGCGCCAAACTATGCCTCGCACATGAGCTGCACGAGCTTTTGCCTGGTCACCTTTGTCTGTTCGTTGGCCATGTTGCGCTCGTTCTTAAAAGTTGCGTCAGCAACGCTCAGCAAATCGGCATCGGTAATCTCATCAAGCCCCAGCTCCTCAAGCGTCGTCGGCAGACCGACGCGCTGGCAAAACTCGAGCACCTGATCAAGCTCGGGTGCACGCTCCAGGCGCAGCTGCACCACCAGACCAAATGCCACGGCCTCACCATGCATGGCCTTGCACTCGGGCAGAATCGTCAGCCCGTTGGCGATGGCATGCGCCAACGCCAAACCGCCACTCTCAAAGCCAACGCCCGAAAGCAGAATATTGCACTCGATCAGGCGCTCAACCGCTAGTGACATGCGGCCCTTCTTGAGATCGCGCTTGGCAGCGACACCGCACTCCATAAGTGTGTCATAGCAGGCACGAGCCGCAACCAGAGCCAAGTGCCCCGGCGCGCCACCGTGCTCGTTGGCGCCGTGCGCCGCGGCGCACGAACGCGCCTCGAAGTACGTTGCCAGCGCATCGCCCATACCAGCGACCGTCATACGCAGTGGGGCCGCTGCGACCACGTTGGTATCGACCACGACCAGATCTGGATTCTTCTCGAGCATCAGGTAGCGGTCGAACGACCCATCCTCGTGATACAGCACCGAAATCGCGCTGCACGGACCATCCATTGAGGCCGCCGTGGGACATACGCACAACGGCAACTCGGCATAAAACGCTACTGCCTTGGCGATATCGAGCATCTTGCCACCGCCAATACCCACCACCATGTCGCAATACTCAGCCTGGGCTTCCTTAGCCATTTCGGCAACAGCCTCTTCCGTACACGGACCGTTGTAAATTTTAAAGAACGGCTCGCTTAGATCGTCGTCCAGAAATCCATCGACAATCTGCCTGCACAGCCGATCCTCGGTGCCCTGGTCAAACAATACATAGGCAGCGCAGCCCAACCATGACAAATACCTGCCCTGACGCGAAAGTTCGCCCGGCCCCTGAACATACCGGCCGGGACCGCCATAAACCATAGGAAGCGCCATACGCGAATCCGCCCTTCATCAAACAAAGATTGATGCAAAGCAACCTGTCCCCCCCCTGCACCAACTTGTGCATTGGAACAGGTTACTTTGCACCATAGCAAAAAGGGGCAAAGCCATCTGCTTGCTTTGCCCCTTCCTTAGCTTGATTTACTCATCCATGAGATAGTAGTGGCCCAGCGCGTCGGCACCCAGGATGGCGTTTGCGACCATCTCGGGCGTCACCTCAAACGGCATGTTGCACATGGTGTCATCGGGCGCGCAGGCGGCCTCGGCAACAATCATGGCCTGCTCGCGCGTAAGCTCGGCAACGCCAAGTTCCTTCATCGTGACCGGCAGGCCCAGCTCAATGCAGAAGCCCAAGACTTCCTCGAGTTTCTCAGTCGGAGCATCTTCGAGTACCAGCTGGACGATGGTGCCAAAGGCGACCTTCTCGCCGTGATACATGCCGTGGCACTCGGGCAGCATCGTCAGGCCATTGTGGATGGCATGAGCAGCAGCAAGGCCCGAGCTCTCAAAGCCAATGCCCGAAAGCAGCGTATTGGCCTCGATGATATGCTCGACGGCAGGCGTGAGCGCACCCTTCTCCAGCGCGACCTTGGCCTTGACGCCATCGGCCATAAGCGTCTCGTAGCAGAGCTTGGCAAGCGCCAGACCGGCCATGCCGCCTTTGCCACCAGCGCAGGTGCCACCGTCGGCATCGTGCGTCGCCTGGGCCTCAAAGTAGGTTGCGAGCGCATCGCCCATACCTGCCACCGTCAGGCGTACCGGGCTCGCCGCGATAACCGTCGTATCCATAAGAACGATATTGGGGTTCGCCTTAAGGAACAGGTACTTATCGAACTGGCCGTCATCGGTATAGAGCACGGAGAGCGCCGAGCACGGGGCATCGGTCGAAGCGATGGTGGGGCAAATGATAACCGGGGACTCCAGGTAATAGGCGACGGCCTTCGCGGTGTCGAGGATCTTGCCGCCACCGACGCCGACGATGATGTCGCAACCGTTGTCGCGAGCGAGCGCGACCAGGCGATCGACCTCACCCTTGGAGCACTCGCCGTTAAAGTCCTCAAACAGCAGCTCGGCCTTAGCCTCGGCAAAACCGCCCTCGATCTTGGCACCGACGCGCTTCTTGCCCGAAGGCGTCACGATGACGAGGGCCTTAGCGCCGAGCGGCTCGACATAGGAGCCGAGCTTGGCGAGCTCGTCCGGACCCTGGATGTACTTGCTGGGGCTATTGAAAAATGCAGCCATAACTATCCCATTCTCTAAAAGAAAAAAGAAAGGGGCTCCGTACAGATACGTGCGGAGCCCCTCGTTACGATAACAAGAGTCGATTAGAAATCGATGTCGGTGTCGTAGTAGCAGGCCTTGAGGATCTTCTCGAAGTCGGCAGCCTTGGTCTCACGCGGGTTCTCGGGCGTGCAGGCGTCCTGCTCGGCGTTCGCGGCGATCTCGGGGAGCTTGGCGAGGAACTCCTCCTCGGAAACCATCTGCGGGTTCTCGGCGTCGACCTTCACGCCACCATTCGCGTAATCCTTGATGGACTGCGGAATGTTGAGCTGGTCGTTGAGATCGCGAATCTTCTGGACGAGCGCAGCGATGAGCTCCTCGTTGGTCTCGCCGGGAAGGTGCAGGATCTCCTTGGCCACGTAAGCGTAACGCTCAGCAGCACGCGGGTCCTTGGAGTTCCACTGGATGACCTTGCCCAGGTACATGGCGTTAGCGGCACCGTGGATGATGTGGCCGTTCTCGAAGGCAGCACCGGTCTTGTGAGCCATGGAGTGAACGATGCCGAGCAGGCCCGAGGAGAAGGCGATACCGGCGATGCACTGAGCCTCGTGCATGTGCTGACGGGCCTCATGGTCGCCAGCATAGGACTTGGGCAGCCACTCGACGATCTCGCGGATGCCGTGCAGGGCGTTGGCGTCGGTGAACATAGAGGCGCAGGTGGAAACGTAGGCCTCCATGCAGTGGGTCAGAGCATCCATGCCGGTGTGGGCGCACAGCTTGGCGGGCATGGTGTAGGTGAGCTCGGGGTCGACGATGGCGACATCAGGGGTGATGTTGAAGTCGGCCAGCGGGTACTTGATGCCCTTGGCGTAGTCGGTAATGACGGAGAACGCGGTGACCTCGGTAGCGGTGCCGGAGGTAGAGGAGATGGCGCAGAAATGAGCCTTCTGACGCAGCTCGGGGAAGCTGAACGGCTGGATGATGTTATCGAAGGACTCCTCGGGATACTCGTAGAAGACCCACATGGCCTTAGCGGCATCGATGGGCGAGCCGCCACCGATGGCGATAATCCAGTCGGGCTCGAACTCGCGCATGGCCTCGGCGCCCTTCATGACCGTCTCGATGGACGGGTCGGACTCGACGCCCTCGAACAGCTTGACCTCGAAACCGCCTTCCTTAAGGTCGTTCTCGACGTCCTGCAGGAACCCGCCGCGGCGCATAGAGCTGCCGCCAGAAACGATGATGGCCTTCTTGCCCTTGAGGTTCTTCACCTCGTGGCGAGCGCCCTCACCAAAGTACAGATCGCGAGGATTGGTAAAACGTCCCATACTGTGCCTCCTAAACAAGCCCCTCTTAGACTTGCGTATATAACGGAGCACCCAATTGGCTCCGTTAGGACCGGTTTGCGCGTTGCCGGCGATGACAATGCGCGATGTCTAAACGTCTCAACGCTCAGACAAACACTATTCTACCGTTCTGGTTGGTCAGTTATTCATCCAAAGTTACCAATGATGAAACGTTTTTTCTATCCCTGAAGACCCTTGTGCAGCATCCATACCCCCAAGCTGGGCAAACGTTTTATCAAGGTTGACTACATATCCTGGGCAGGACTGTGCCCCTCCAAAATA
Organism: uncultured Collinsella sp.; assembly: GCA_900545145.1. GTDB lineage: Bacteria > Actinomycetota > Coriobacteriia > Coriobacteriales > Coriobacteriaceae > Collinsella. The sequence continues at coordinate 10,546 of UQYE01000064.1, forward strand.
TGCACCGTTCGCCGCCAAAAATCGACCGTTTGCGGCACCGTGATACCACTCGGTCGTCCAAGGTGCCGACATTTGTGCGACATCCGTCTTCGTGGTGCAAAGGTGCATGTCCAAGTGCAGCACCCCCGGTGTGCCACATGCGGGTAAACTAGAACCTTATATAGAGATATTTGAACCCTAACCGCAGCAAAGGAGGCCCCATGGCATTCGACCCCATTCAAGAGGATTGCCATCGCCTCGTTCTTGAGGCCTTGCGCCGCGACAATATCCCGCTCACCGACGGCCTCGCCGTAGAGCGTCTGATGGAACAATTCACCCGTAACCCCGCGCCGCTCATCGTGCACGATCGCGACCGAGCTGGGCACCTCATTGCCAAGGTGGTCGAGGCTGTCGACTACCGCATTCCCTTTATCCCCGACGACGCCCAGGCAGAGCAAGAAGAAGCCGCAGCCGAGAACATGCTCCGCGAGGCAGCCGCGCTCGATCCGGCCAACTGGGATGCCCAGCGCATGCTGTGCGCGCTCACCGCCGAATCTAACGAGGAATACGTGCAATATCTGGTGTCCAAGTGCGACGAGGTGGAGCACGATCTGGCGCTCAAGATTGCCTCGGCGCAGGACCCCTACGAGCGCGAGGCCGCAGGCGACCTGACCCGCCGTCCCTACCTGCGCTGGCTTGCCGCCTTGGCATCGCGCGCGCTCATTAGCGGCCGCTACCGCATGTCGCTCGAAGCCGCAAACCGCAGCCTCGACTTTGCCCCCAACGATCCTGCCGGCGTCCGCCACACCGCAATGCTCGCCATGGCAAAGCTCGAATACCCCGCTGAGGAGCTCAAGCGCTTTCGCTCTGCCCACTCCGT
>UQYE01000065.1:0-11178 GCA_900545145.1 uncultured Collinsella sp.
CATCGTCCGCCCCGGCGCCACCATCGCCATTACCGCCCGCGGCGTGACCGAGCAGTTGCGCAACACGCGCTTCTCGGCCCTGCGCGCCAAGGACGCGCTGTGCGACCGTCTGGCCGAGACCACGGGCCGTCGCGCCGATGTCGACGCCGCCGATCCCGATGTTCACCTGCTGCTTTCGCTGCGTCAGCGCCGCGCGAGCATAAGCCTGGACCTTTCGGGCGACCCGCTGTTCAAGCGCCTGCCGCCCGCCGCGACCCGCGCCGGCGAGGGCACACACGTGCTGCGCCCCGACTACGCCGCCCTGGTGCTGGCGCAGGTCGGCTGGACTGCACTGTGCGAGCGCGAGCTGACGGCCGACGATTACGAGAACGAAGCCCTGCCCACGCTGGTCGACGCTTCGTGCGCCGGCGGCGGTCTGCTGCTGGAGGCAGTGAATATCCTAACCGACCGCGCCCCGGGCGCCGCCCGCGAGCACTGGGGCTTTGAGGGCTGGCAGCTGCACGACGCCGCCCTGTGGGAGCAGCTACTTGCCGAGGCGCGCGAGCGCGAGGCGGCAGCGCACGAGCGGCAGGCACGCATCGTCGCCGTGGACATTGACCCCGCCGCACGCAAGACCGCCGAGCGCATGGTTAAGTGTGCCGGCTACAAGCGTTTTGTCGATTTTTGCGCCGCCAAGTCCGCCACCGTGCTGGACCACGCAGGTGCCGTTGCCGGTGCCGCCCTGGTCGCAGACACCACCGAGACCCCGCTTTCGCTCATGCACGACGCCATGACGCTGGTCGGCGAGCTGCGCCGCGCGCCCGAGCTCGCTTCGGCACCGGTCGCCGCGCTCACCCGCGACGGATTGCTGGCCCGCGCGCTCCACACCGAGCCCGAGCGCTCAATCGCCGTCATGCCCAACAACGAAGAGGCGACCGTCGAAGTCTGGCCTTCACTCGACCACGCCGCCGCAGCGTTTGAGGCTGCGACCAGTGCGGATGCCGAGGCCGAGGCTGCGGATGCCAACGAAGTCAACGATGAAGCCGCCGCCCCCGCCATGCCCGAGCCTGCCGCCACGCTCGACCTGGGTGACGGCAAGCCGCTGCCCGTGCTCATCCCCGAGTCCGAGCAGTTCGCCAACCGCCTGCGCAAGAACGCTCGCCTGCGTCGCAAGTGGGCCAAGCGCGAGGGCGTGAGCTGCTACCGCGTCTACGATGCCGACCTGCCCGACTACTCCGCCGCCATCGACCTGTACGAGGGTTGCCCGCAGACGCCGGGCCGATGGCTCGTCATCGCCGAATACGCCGCGCCTAAGACCATCGACCCCGCACTGGCCCAGGCCCGTATGCTCGACATTCTGGCCATCGCACCGCGTATCCTAGATGTTCCCGCCGAGCATGTGCACGCCAAGGCCCGCATGCGTTCGCGTGGCGGCTCGCAGTACGGCAAGCAGGGCGCCGGCAAGGGCGGATCGGGCGAGCGCGCCAATATCGCACGCCGTCGCCTCCCGCTCATCGAAGAGGGCGGCCTTACCTTTGCCGTCAACTTTGACGACTACCTGGACGTGGGCATTTTCTTGGACCACCGCGTCACCCGCAACCTGGTGCGCGAGCACGCCAAGCAGGCGCGTCGCTTCCTCAACCTGTTTGCCTACACCGGCACCGCCACCTGCTACGCGGCCGATGGCGGCGTCGAGGAGACCGTGACGGTCGACCTCTCCAACACCTATCTGGACTGGGCCGAGCGCAACATGCGCCAGAACGGCTTTGTGGGTCCGCAGCATCACTTTGTGCGCGACGACGTGCTCGCCTGGATTCGCGACCAGCGCCAGACGCGCAACCGCTGGGACCTGATTTTTGTCGACCCGCCCACGTTCTCGAACTCGTCCAAGATGGGCCGCCGCACCTGGGATGTCCAGCGCGACCATGTTGAGCTGTTGGCCGGCGTATCGCGCCTGCTCGCACAGGGCGGCCATGCCATCTTTAGCTGCAACCTGCGAGGCTTCCGCCCCGAGACACGCAAGCTCGCACGCGCGGGCGTGGTGCTACAGGACATAACGGCGCAGACCATCCCCGAGGACTTCGCACGCAACCAGAAGGTGCACCATTGCTATATCGTGCGCCGCCTGCCCATCGAGGACGCCATGGCCGAGGTCGGCTTTAGCGCCGAGGAAATTGCCGAGCGAACCGAGGAGCTGCGCAACCCCGAGGCCCGCAAGCCCCGTGCGGCAGTACCCGCGCACGCGCAGGCCGGCAACGGCAAGTCCAACTTTGCCGGCAAACCCTCCCCCGCCGGCAAGCCCAAAAAGAAGAAGTTCTACGCCAGCAAGCCTAAGGGCAGATAACAAAGTTGCGGTGGAATACGGACTGTTTTGCCTGGAATTAGGCAAATTTAGACCGTATTTCACCGCAACTCATATTGGGATGGTGGTTGGCGATCTAGCCTTGGGTGACCAGGCGGTAGCCAATGCCTACATGGGTTTGGATGTAACGCGGATGCGCGGGGTCGGACTCGATCTTCTTACGCAACGTGCCCATAAAGACACGCAGGCTCGCCAGGTCGCTCTTGGTCGCCGTGCCCCAAATCTCGTGCAAGATAAACTGGTGCGTCAGCACCTTGTCGGCGTTGTGCGCCAGCAAGCACAAAAGCTTGTACTCAATCGGCGTCAGATGCAGCTCCTCGCCATCCATCGTGGCGATGCCGGCATCAAAATTGATATGCAACTCACCGGTATCGAACGAGCCCTCGGAGGCAACGCCGCCCGTTTGCGCATACGAAAGGCGCCTGAGCGTCGTGCGAATGCGCGCGAGCAGCTCCTCGACCGAAAACGGCTTGGTCAGGTAGTCGTCGGCGCCGGCATCGAGCGCTCGGATCTTGTCCGCGTCCTCGCTGCGCGCCGAAACCACGATGATCGGCATGCCCGACCATGCGCGCACCGACTCCACCACCTTGACGCCGTCCATATCGGGCAGGCCCAGGTCGAGCAGCACAATGCTCGGCGCCTGCGACGAGGCGGCGGCGATGGCGGCATGGGCGGTCTCCACGGCCATATGGCGCAAACCGTGCGCCTCGAGCGCGGCGACGATAAGGTTGCGGACGGCGGGATCGTCCTCAACGACCAAGATGAGCGGTTTCACGGCAGAGTTCGGCACAGCGCTACTCCTTATCAAACGAAACGTCGGCGGCGGGAAGCTCAATCGTAAAGACCGAACCGTGAGGGTCCGCCGCGGTAACCTCTATGCTACCGCCATGTGCCAGCGCAATGGAGCGGCAGAGCGAAAGCCCCAAGCCCACACTGCGGCAGCTGTCGGCCAGGCCATGGTTGGCGGTGTAGAACGACTCAAAGATTCGCTCGCGGTCCTCGGGCGCAATGCCCGGGCCATCATCAGCAACCGAGCACGCCACGCATCCATCATGGACGCCAATCGAGATTACGATATGCGAGCCCGCAGGCGTATAGGCGATGGCGTTGTTCACCAGATTGACCACCAGCTGCACCATCAGGCGCGCGTCGACGTTGACGAGCGCCGGCTCATCGCACGCCACTACCTTAAGGTCATGCTCGCGCACAGCCGGATTTACGTGACGCAGCGCCTCCTCGACGATATCGTCCATGAGCTCGAGCGTAGTCGACAGATGCATGCCGTCGCCCTCGAGCTTGGTGATGGCGAGCAGATTCTCGACAGTGGCGTTGAGCCATTGCGCGTCCGAGCGAATGGATAGGAGCATGCCGCGGCGCGTCTGGTCGTCGAGCACGGCCGTACCGGTCGAGCCCTGGTCGAGCAGCACATCGGCATTACCCGAAATACTGGTAAGCGGCGTGCGCAGGTCGTGCGAGATGGAGCGCAGCAAGTTGGCGCGCAGCTGCTCGTTTTTAGCGAGCACCGCCGCTTCCTCACGGGCCTCCATGGCGCGGGCGCGATCGAGCGCCAGCTCGCCTTCGCTCGCGATGGCATCGGCAAGCGTCCGCTCCTCGGGCGTCAGCGCATCGGGCTCGGCGACAATGGCGAGCACCCCCACCACCGAGGCGGGATCGCCCGCGCGCACCATGGTGTCACCCGAGCGCACAGTCAGGTATATGCCATAGAACGCCGAAGCGCCATAGGTGGCATCGAGCGGCGTTCCCACATAGGCGGACGCCGAGAGCCGCGGCGGCATCTGCGGCGCCAGCTGGTGCACCGGCGCGGCATCGCCCACGGCCGTGTACGTTGTGCGCGGCAGCAGGTCATCGTTATCGGCATCGGCGCTATACCACACGACCGGACAGTCCGAAAGACGCGCCAGCTGCGTTGCCATAGCATGCACAATCTGTTGCTGATCGCCGCACCGCTGCAGCATGCGGTTGGTCTCGAGCACCATCTGCGTGCGACGGTCGCTGGCGGCAGCCTGCGCCAAGGCGCGGCGCAGGGCCAGCGCGATCGAGCTCGATACGAGCGAGACCGCAAACATGATAAAGAACATGCCGGGATAGACGCGGTCGATAAACGACAGCGCGTAGCGCGGGTCGACAAACAAGAAGTTGTAGAGCGCCACGGCGGCAGCCGAGCTCAGCAGGCAGTACAGGCGGCTCCAGGTAAAGAAAGCGCACAGCTGCACGGCGAACACATAGACGATCATGATGCTCGGCGCGAGCCCCGGATGGTCGAGCAGCGCGCCCACAATCGTCGCCGCGGCTAGCAGCCCCGCCGATACGCAGGCGTCATACAGAGGGCTGCGACGCGTCAGCGTTGTACGCCGCCACCAAAAGTTCTCGGCAATATCGCCGTCCGCACGGACGTCCATCAGCGCCCCGCCCCTCTCTCAAAAACAAAAACCACCACAAAGGGGACTGGCACCTTTGCGGTGGTGGCCTCCTTGTGGTGGTTTCAAGTGTATAGCCTTTGCAGCCTGCGGTCGCTAGACAAACAGCAGACGTCGACTACGGACGCTCGTCGGGAGCCAGGCGCTGCATCTTGCTCACGGCCTTAAACTTGGTGAACAGCGGCACGTACTCAAAGCTCACGTTGGAGTTCTCCAGGCCGTACCAGCGCGCAGGCGTGCCGGCGGCGCGGCGGATGATGTACTTGAGCGTGATGGCCGTACGCTCGCTGGGCTCCACATCGCTTTCGGGCGCCAGCAGCTTGCGGATCATGACGAACTTAAACGTACCGATGTTGCCCGGGTCCTTGTAGACCGAGTAGTCATGCGTCTGCGCCGGCAGCTCGCCGCTGGCAGCCAGGTCCTGAACAACTTGGCGCAGGTAGGCGTTGACGCGTTGGTTGATCTTATAGCCCAGGTACAGATGCACGCGGAATACGTAGTCGGTGCCGAACGTCTCGACCGAGTAGGCAAAGGTATGCGGCTCCTCCATGGTCTCGACATTCACGAACCACCAGGCGCGAGCGCGCTTGGGATGCTTGTCCAAGATCGAGTAGACGATATCACGGTCGATATAGTCGGTGTTGGTGTCCTTGGTCAGGTACACGATGTTGTCGCTCATGAGCTCGTAGCGATCGTCGTCGCGCAGGCGCTTGAGCTGCGGCAGATAGCTGCGCAGCGGCAGCAGCGTAAACTGGCGCTGCTCAACCGCCGTGCCGTTGTACCAGCACACCATGATGCCCATGATGAGCGCGGCCATAAGGATGGTGAAATAGCCGCCGTGGAAGAACTTGGTGAGCGAGCTCACAAAGAAGAAGCCCTCGAGCATAAGGAAGAAGGCGGCAAAGATCCACGGCGCGACCTTGAGATTGCGCTCCACGTGCAGATAGAAGAAGAGCAGCATTGTCGTGCACATCATGGTCAGGGTAATGGCCAGGCCGTACGCGGCCTCCATGTGCGCCGAGTTCTGGAACAGCAGCACCACGACGACGCAGCCCACGAGCATGACGTTGTTGACCATGGGGATGTAGAGCTGGCCCTTGGTCTCGGCAGGATAGAAGACCTGCATATGCGGCATGAGGTCCAGGCGGCTGGCCTCGGACACCAGCGAGAATGCGCCGGTGATGAGCGCCTGCGAGGCGATGATGGCCGCGACGGTGGAAAGGCCGACGGCAAAGGGGCGCAGACCCGGGGCGAGCATCTGGTAGAAGGGGTTGAGGTCGGCGATACCCATGAGCTCCGGGTTGCCGGCGTTGTTGATAAGCCACGCGCCCTGGCCCATGTAGGACAGCAGCAGGCAGCACTTAACGAACGGCCAGGTGGCATAGATGTTGCCGCGGCCCACATGACCCATGTCGGAATAGAGCGCCTCGGCACCGGTGGTAGCGAGGAAGCAGCTGCCCAAAATCATGATGCCCGCGTGGTTGTTGGGGCTCAGCAGAAAAGCGATGCCACGCAACGGGTTGAGGCACAGCAGCGCCGCGGGATACTGGCAGACAAAGAACAGGCCCGTGCCGCCCAGGAACAAAAACCACAGCGTCATGATGGGGCCGAAGGCGTGACCGATCTTGGCCGTGCCGATGCGCTGCACCAAGAAGAGCGCGATGATGATGGCAAGCGTGATGGCGACGACACGACCCTGGTCGTCACCGAGCACGGCATGGACCGCCGGGATGGTGCGCAGGCCCTCGATGGCCGTGGTGACGGTAACGGCAGGCGTCAGGATGCCGTCGGCGAGGAGCGCCGCGCCGCCCAGCATGGCGGGGATGATGAGCCACTTGCCGCAGCGCTTGACCAGGCTGTACAGGGCAAAGATGCCGCCCTCGCCGTGGTTGTCGGCGCGCAGCGAGATCAGCACGTACTTGACGGTCGTCAGCAGCGTGACCGTCCACACGACAAGGGAGAGCGCGCCGAGCACGAACTCCTCCGTCACGCTTCCGATGCCGCCGTTGCCGGCAACGAGCGCCTTAGTTACATACATAGGGCTGGTGCCGATATCGCCGTACACCACGCCCAGCGTGACGAGCATCGCCGAGATGCTCACAGGAATCGCAGCGTGCGAAGCTGCCTCCTTGGCCTTTTGTTCCATAAGCCGGTTTCCTCCCAATTTTAACGTTCGACGGGATTATATGTAATCAGCCCATATTTTAATGGCACCGTTTTCCCAGCTAGATAAACATTTATGCGGCCTTTAGGCCACCGCGGCGATATGGAATGTGACAAAGGGACGCCCCCTTTGTCACATTCGTCATTTTCCGAGCCAGTTTTTGAACCACCACTCCATAGAGCGGCTCATCTCGGCCATAAAGGGGCTCGTGTGCTTACGGGTGTAGATGTCGATGACGCGGTCGCCCACCTCGCGGGCGTGCGGGCGAAACATCGCATCCATCTCGGCCACCTGCGCATCCATCGTCGCGGCGTCGGCGCGACAATAACGCTCCTCGTGCACCAGGTTCACCACGGGATGCGCGATTGCCGGACGCTCCTTGCGGGGCGTGCCGATGATGAGCATCGACAGCGGCATGGTATAGGGAGGCAGATCCAGCAGCTCGGCCACTTCCTCGGCATTTTCGACGATATCACCGATGTAGCAGCTCCCCAGCCCCAGGGCCTCGGCGGCAACCACGGCGTTTTGCGCGGCGATCACGGCGTCCTGCGCCGCGATGGCAAAGTCACCCAGACCCGGTGCACGACGGGGCGCCTTGCCCGTGCGCTCGACAAACTCGGGCTCAAAGCAACCCGCGTGCTCAAACAGATCGATCCACTTGGCATAATCGACCACAAATATGAGTGCCCAGGGCGCCTTGGCGATCATGGGCTGGTGATCGCACAGGTCGGCCAGACGGTCCAGCGTAGCCTGCTCGCGAATGCTCACGATGGAATACATCATCATGGCGCCCGCCGACGGCGCGCGACTCGCCGCATGCAAGATCGCCGCCCGCTGCTCGTCGGTCACCGCCACGGGACGGTCGTTGTCATCGCGCGCAAAAGCGCGCGTGGACGAACGGTGCTCCAAAATGTCCAGTACCGCGTTGCCCGTAGTCTCGACCGGATAGCCGTACGTATCCACGCCCGCAGCTCCGTCGTCGCCCATGCCCGCCTCGCAAACCTGCTCGCTCATCGCCCTACCCTCGCCATTTCTTTAAGAAGCCTTTACGTTTCCGTGTAATTCCCATCCATTATCGCGCAGGTCGCCACTACATTGCGCCACACCGCCACACGCGCGCGTTAATATGGCTGGTTGGTGTGCGCAGCCACCAATTGCTGCGCATATCTTGGTAACAATCGGGTAAATCCCCGCTTTCGTAGGTTTTAGTTTGTGAGGAGTCTCAGCATGTTCGCTGCCGCCATCTCGCTCGTCGGTCTTGCGGCGACCGTCTACCTTGTCTTGCGCGAGGCCAAGGCCATTTGCGCAAAGTCGGGCACCGTTGCCAAAAGCGCTCTTGGGTGGAGCGTCGCCTTCGGCCTGTTCCAGCTCTTTTTGACCATTTGGGGCGCCATTGGCCTCGTCGCTCAAAACGAGCCGCTCGCCTTTGTGATGCTCATCCTGACCAATGCCATCCTTACCGGATGCGCTTGGGCCAGCATCGCCCGCGACCGCATCGCACCGCGCGTCTTTGCGTTCGCCTCGGCCGACGCTCCCGCCCCCACTGGCAAGCTCGCCCGCCTGCGCGGCGCCTTTGTGGGCAAACCGCTCGTCGCCGCCGTCCTGTGCCTGCTGCTCGCCGGCGTCTTTGCGCTGCTGGGCATGGAGGTCTCGTCCAACCACGACTTTACCTGGGTCTACCCCCTGTGCATTCTGCTCGAGTGGGCCATCATCACCGTGCTCATGGTCGGCTTGTTCTTCCTATTCCAGCGCCACGGCGCAGCTCCCGCGGTCCTGGCCTTTGCCCTCTTTGTCCTGGGCATTGCCGAGTTCTTCGTCATCACGTTTAAATCCATGCCCATCCAGCCGGGCGACCTTTCGGCCATCTCCACCGCCGCCGCGGTCGCCGGCACCGGCTACACCTTCTCCATCTCGCTGTTCTGCGTGCTGTCCATGGGCTTTACCGCCATCGCCATGCTGCTGTGCGAGTACGCCGGCCTGGTGGCACCCCACCGTCAGAAGGGTGCCGCCAACGCCAAGCGCATGCTGCTCACCAACCTGCTCGTGGCCGTGCTATGCCTGGGCGGCGTGACCGCGCACGTCACGCTCATCGACTACTACAACACTCTCGGCATCACCGTCTACACCTGGCGTCCGCTCGAGAGCTACTGGCGCGAGGGCTATCTGCCTGCCTTTATTAGTGCAGCACAGTCCATCAAACCGCCCAAACCCGCCGACTACTCCGTCGACGATGCCAAGGCCACGCTCAAAAAGTACGCCAAGGCCTACGACAAGTCCGACGCCGCCAAGAGCGACGAGCGCACCGCCGCAAAGGAGCAATTCGACAGCGAGAAGCCCACGGTCATCGCCATCATGAACGAGACCTTCTCGGACCTGTCGATCTATCAGAACATGCGCGCCGGCTACGAGGGCCCGCAGTACTTTAAGAACCTGTCCAACTGTCTCAGCCGCGGCAAGCTCTATGTGAGCGCCTACGGCGGCGGCACGGCCAATACCGAGTTTGAGTTTATGACCGGCAACTCCATGGCCAACCTGGGCTCGGGCGTGTATCCCTACACCATCTACAACATGGAGACGACCGGGAACCTGGCAGAGCAGTTCAAATCGCTCGGCTATTCCACCACGGCCATGCACCCCAACCACGCCACCAACTGGAACCGCGAGAACGTCTATAAGGACTTTGGCTTTGACCAGTTCCTGTCCATCAACGATTTCCAGGGCGCCGATACCCTGCGCGGCATGGTGACCGACCAGGCTACCTACGACAAGATTCTTGAGCTGCTCGACCAGAACGCCGACCCGCAGTTCATCTTCGACGTGACCATGCAGAACCACTCGGGCTACGACACGGGCCTGCTGCCGGCAGATAAGCAGATGCACCTCAACATCGACACGACCGATCTGGACGCCAAGACCGTCGAGGACGGCACGCTGTCCGATGTCGACGAGTACGTCTCGTGCATCGAGCAGTCCGACCAGGCGCTTCGCTACTTCCTCAACGCCCTGAGCAAGCTCGACCGTAAGGTAGTCGTGGTGTTCTGGGGCGACCACCAGCCGTTCTTCCCGTCCAAGTTCAACGACAAGTGGTTTACCGGCGAGGATGATGCCACGCACCAGGAACGCCTGTGGCAGACTGACTACATCATCTGGGCTAACTACGACGTTGCCGGTTGCGACCAGACGAGTGAGGTCGACGACCTGTCCACCAACTACCTGTCCACCCAGCTGATGCAGCTGATCGGCGCCCCGCTTTCCGACTATCAGAAGGCGCATATGACACTGCGCGAGTCGCTGCCCGCCATCAACTCCGTCGGCTACGAGGACGCCAGCCTGCGTTGGGCGCTTTCCTCCAACGTCACCGGTGACGACGCCGCTGCCGCTGCCGCCACCAAGGCGCGCGAGGATTACGCCAAGATGCAGTACTACGAGATGTTCCGCGACGGCAAGAACGTCTACACCAAGCACTTCCAGACCGAGGCCAACGAGACCGACCCCAACCTGGCGCCGGGTACGACCAAGATCAAGTAGCGACTAGCTGCGAGTTCATAACTGAAACGTCTGTCCGGGTGGAGGCATATAAGGTTCCCTGCTCGGACAGTCCTGCGCAAGACGGAGGCCACATTAAGTGGCCTCCTTTGCGTGCGGAACTCGCGATGAACTTCGCCCATCCGGCCTCCCCACCTGCGCCCCTCGCCCGTTGCGGGTTGAGCGGGCTGATGAGAAGTAAAGTATGAAGGGACCCCAAAGGGGTCCCTTCTATTAAAGTTCGCACTAGAACTCGTTTTGAGCTTCTGCGTTGGCTTTTGGTCCGTTCAGTACAGCCAGCTTCGTCTAAATCCGAGACACTGCGCTCAGCTCGGCAGATTTCGGAGCGCAAATCATGCCAGCCGCGCTAATCGTAAGTGTTATATACAAACCGCTCACCACTAGCCGAACCTTGCACCGCCTCGTGTTATCCAGCTCCCTCGTCTCTAGCTCAAACACGGTCGGGCTCACCCATGCGCAACATGCAAAGAGTGTCCTTGAATCCCAATCGGGAGCAGTGTCGTGCTCCCCCTCATGCGTTGCAAACTGGAATAGATCCCCAAGCGGCTTTATTTTCTCGGGATTCTCTTTCCAAACGCCTTTCGATGCAGAAACGGCATACCTCTCTCCATTTTTAATGAGCGAAAAGCAGACATCACCATTCTTAAACTCGAGCTCGAATCGCTGCATGCCATAATCGTTGTCAATGA
>UQYE01000066.1:0-10919 GCA_900545145.1 uncultured Collinsella sp.
GATGAGTCGCTTGAGCCCGATGAGGATTTCCAGGCCGCATGCATGGACGTGGCGCGTGATTGTCTGACTGCGGCCGGCTATCACCCGTATGAGGTGGCGAGCTACGCGCTCGACGGCCATGAGTGTGCCCACAACATTGCCTATTGGACCGGACAGGGCTATCTGGGCCTGGGCCGTTCTGCCGCGGGCATGCTCGACGCCGAGGATTTCGACTGTCTTGCAGGTTTGTTCCTCGGCGTGTCTTCTCGAGGCGATGCGCACCGCGTGCGTCTGGTGCAACGCGACGATGCCGCGACGGCGTTTGAGGCCGAGTACCTGACGCATCGCGAGGCGGCAGCCGAGGATCTGATGCTCGCTTGTCGCATGACGCGCGGTCTCGCTTCCGACCTGTTGGTTCGCGCGGCTCGTGTCATCCCTGCCGATGAACTGACAGCGGCTTGTGATCGCGCTCTTGATCTTGGGCTTGCCACTTGGGTGCCCGAGCACGGTGATAACCATGCGGGGCCTACCGTCTCTGTCGATGTCCTCGCTGACCGCACCTGTGCCCGCCTGGCGCCGACCCACCTAGGTTGGCTCGATGGAAATGTGCTGTTCGAGCTGTTTTGGGGTCTAGCTTAGGCCGCTCGGGTAGAATTACCGCAATATATACGCTGCTGTGAGCAGGAGGTTGCCGCGCATGGCGACGATGAACGAAAAAGATTACTACGAGATTTTGGGCGTCTCCAAGGACGCCACCTCGCGTGATATCCAAAAGGCTTTCCAACAAAAGGCCCGCAAGCTCCATCCGGACGTCAATAAAGAGCCGGATGCCGAGGAGAAGTTTAAAGAGGTTTCCGAGGCCTACGCCGTGCTCTCGGACGAGCAGAAGCGTGCGCGTTACGACGCCATGCGGTCGGGCAATCCCTTTGCCGGTGCACCGACGGCTTCGCCCTATGGCGGCGGTTATGCCGGCAGCGCCGGTTACGGCAATCCCTTTGACGGCGGTTTCCCCTTCGGAGGCGCCTGGGGCCAGCCCCGTCGCGGCCAGGCGGCCTACAACCCCGAGAGTGGCGCCAACGTGGTCGTCGATATCAAGCTCGACGCCAAGGAGGCCAAGAGCGGTGCCCGCAAGACCGTCCGCTACACGCGCTTCGATACCTGTGGTCACTGCGGCGGCTCGGGCTCCGTTTCTTCAGAGCATGCCCACACCTGTCCGAGCTGCGGTGGTCGCGGCCATATCGATGTCGACCTGTCCTTTCTGTTTGGTGCGGGCACGTTCCAGACGGTTTGTCCTGAGTGTGGCGGTTCCGGCAAGGTCGTTGCCGACCCGTGTCCCGATTGCGGCGGCAGCGGCCGTATCCGCGTGACCTCCGAGCAGACGATTGAGTTTCCCGCCGGCACGCATGATGGCGACGAGGTACGCATCCCCAACATGGGTCACGCCGGCACGAACGGCGCTTCGGGCGGTGACCTGGTCGGTCGCGCGCACGTTGAGGCCGAGTGCCTGGAGGGTAAGGCTCGCACCGGCTTCTACCTCATGGGTATCATCGCGCCGTTTTTGGTACTGTCGGCCATCTCGGGCGTGTTCTCCGCCTTTGCCATGATGTGCTTCATTCCGTTTGCCATGGGCTTGTTCATGGTGCTCTCGGACGGCGTGCTTCATCGCAGCCTGCTGTGGTGGAAACGCGGCGCGATGCAGTTTGCCAACGGTTTTGCCAACGGATTTATGTTTGCACTCGTGTCGGTTTGGTTTGCGAGCTGCTCGCAGCGTGCCATGCTTTCGCCGTACGGAATGTACTAACATCAAACCCTCTGTTTGCGGCCGCCCCAGCTTGGGTATAGGACGCACTGTGACAATAATGAAAGTCGGAAGGATTCGGTCGTGTCGGAAAATAGGGATTACTACGAGGTGCTTGGCGTCGATAAGGATGCCGACGCGCGGACGATTAAGCGTGCGTTTCTAAAGAAGGCCCGTACCGTACATCCGGATGTTTCGGACGACCCCGAGGCCGAGGCCAAGTTCAAAGAGCTCAACGAGGCCTATTCCGTTCTTTCCGATGAGCAGAAGCGTGCTAACTACGACCGTTACGGCACTGCCGACGGCCCTGGTGGCTCTGGTTATGTCGACATCAACGATATCTTTGGTGGCATGGGCATGGACGACCTGTTCTCGTCGTTTTTTGGCGGCGGTGCCGGCGGTGGCGCCCGCAGCCGTCGTGAGCGTCGTCGCGGACGTGACATGGCCATCTCGCTTTCGGTGACGCTCGAGGAGGCGGCGCTCGGCTGCAAAAAGACGATCAGCTATGATCGCCTTGCTCCTTGCGAGGACTGCAACGGTACCGGTAGGGCCGAGGGTGCACAGGAAAAGCAGTGCGGCCGCTGCCACGGTACGGGCTACGTCACGACGGTTCAGCGATCGTTTTTGGGCCAGGTTCAGTCTTCCTCGCCTTGCCCCGACTGCCATGGCGAGGGCACGGTTATCGACCATCCCTGCGAGACCTGCGACGGTCAGGGCCGCACGCCTTCGCACGAAAAGATCGACATCGATATTCCCGCCGGCGTTTCGACCGGTCGCCAGCTGCGTGTGAGCGGCTTTGGCGAGGCCGGCCTTCGCGGTGAGCCTTCGGGCGACCTGATTGTCAACGTGCGCGTTGCCGACCATGAGCGCTTTAAGCGCAACGGTGACGACCTGTACCTGGTGAGCGATATCTCGATTGCGCAGGCTGCGCTCGGCTGCGAGATCGAGGTCGAGGGCATTATGCCCGACGAGGTCGTTAAGGTGACGGTTCCCGCCGGCGCCCAGTACGGCGACACCGTGAGCGTCAATAATTACGGCATGCCGCGCATTGGCGGTGGCGGTTCGCGTGGCCGCCTGATCGTGCAACTGCGCGTGGTCGTTCCCACCAATCTTTCCAATAAGCAACGCGAGCTGCTCCGTGCTTTTGCCGATGAGATGGGCGATGACGTCGCTTCCGGTAAGAAGTCGGTGACCGACCGTATCAAGAGTGCCCTCGACGATATCCTCGATTAAGGAGCCCGCGTGCTCGCACCCCATATTTCCGTCGTCAACCTCGGCTGCCGTGTCAACCGAGTTGAGTCTGACCGTATCACTGCCGATCTTATGCGCCTGGGCTTTGCTATGGTGGAGCCCCAGGATGCCGATTTGATCGTCATTAACACCTGTGCCGTTACGGGCGAGGCCGAGGCCAAGACCCGTAAGGCCGTCCGTCATGCGCTGGCCCATCCAAACGAGCCCTATGTGGTCGTGACCGGATGCGTGGTCAATTTGCATCCCGAGGAGCTGTTGGAGCTTTCGGATCGCGTGATTGCCGAGCCGTCTAAGATCGATGTCGCCGAACGTGTCTGCGAGGTGCTGGGCGTTGAGTCCGATAGCGTTCCCGCCTGCAGCGATGGTGACGTGGTCGATGCGCTCGGTCGTTCTCGGCTGGGCGTGAAGATCCAGGATGGCTGCAACCACCGCTGCACCTATTGCATTGTGTGGAAGGCGCGCGGCCCCGAGCGTTCCGTGCCCGTCGAGTCCGTGCTTGAGCAAGTTCGCGAGGCCCAGGAAGCCGGCGTGCCCGAGGTGGTGCTGACCGGTGTGAACCTGGGTGCCTACGATGGCAAGAGCGCGACCGACGAGCATGTCGAAATCGATGAGCTGCTCGAGGCCATCATGGAGCGCACGACTATTGCGCATGTGCGCATTTCCTCGGTCGAACCCATGGATATCTCTGAGCGCCTGCTTAAGGTTATGGCGCGCTATCCGCAGCGTATTGCCCCGTTTTTGCACCTGCCCGTACAGTCCGGCTGTACGGCGACGCTGCATCGCATGGGTCGTCCCTATAGTGCCGAGGCCTTTGAGGACACGGTGCGCATGATTCGCGCCATCCTGCCGCAGGCGTCTCTTTCGTGCGACGTCATCGTCGGTTTTCCTGGTGAGACGGACGAGGAGTTCGAGGAGTCGCTGGCGCTGTGCCGCCGCGTGGGGTTCTCGCGTATGCACGTGTTCCGCTACAGTAAGCGTCCCGGTACCCTTGCTGCCGACATGCCCGACCAGGTACCGCCCGAGGTTATGGCCGAGCGCAGCCGCCGTATGCGAGACGCGGCGCAGGAGCTCGCTATTGCCGATGCTCGTCATCGCGTGGGCACTGTCGAGCGTGCCGTGCTCGAGTATGGTGACAACCTGACGCTCGGTTCGTTCCATCATGCCCGTCTTGACGATACCTGTGGACTTACAGCCCCGTGCCTGCTCGATGTTGCTATCATCGGAGTCGATGATTCCGGCTTGGTCCATGCGCGCAGGGAGGTCCATGGAAGCCTCGAAGATTAGACTTACCGTTCCCGAGGGAGTTGATCCCTCGCGTGTTTTGGGCGCCGGCGACGGCGTCCTTCGTGCGCTCGAGAGCTTGGTTCGCGCTCACGTGGTCGCCCGTGGCGATAGGATCTCCGTGAGCGGCGACCCGGACGAGGTCGAGCTCGTGGCTCGCTTTTTCGAACATGCTTTTCGCGAGGCGGCGGCCGGTCGTACCCTGTCTGCCGACGATGTCTCGCGTTGCCTGGCCGTCTTGCGCGACGGCGAGCATGAGGCCACATTGCTTCGCGATGACGTGCTGCTTTCATACCGCGGTCGTGTCATTCGTCCCAAGACGCTTGGGCAAAAGCGCTATGCGGATGCCATTCGCTCGCATACCATCACCTTTGGCTTGGGTCCTGCCGGTACCGGTAAGACCTATCTGGCCATGGCGCTCGCCGTTGCCGCGCTCAAGCGCCATGAGGTGGGCCGTTTGATCTTGACGCGTCCGGTTGTCGAAGCAGGGGAGAACCTGGGCTTTTTGCCCGGCACCCTCGAGGAAAAGATCGATCCGTACATGCGCCCGCTCTACGATGCCCTTTTTGACATGATGGATCGTGAGCGCACCGATGAGCTTATGGAGCGCGGCGTGATCGAGATCGCCCCGCTCGCCTACATGCGCGGTCGTACGCTGAGCGATGCTTTCGTGGTGCTCGACGAGGCGCAAAATACTACGCCCGAGCAGATGAAGATGTTCCTGACACGCCTTGGATTCAACTCCAAGTTCGTGATTACCGGCGACCTCAGCCAGCGCGACCTGGTGGGTCGTCGTGGTGGCTTGGCGGATGTCGAGAAGATTTTGGGCCGTGTCGACGATGTGGCGTTTGCACACCTGGAGCGCGCCGATGTGGTGCGCCATGCCCTGGTGGGTCGTATCGTCGAGGCATACGATGCTTATGATGACGTGCGTGAGCAGCGCTCGCGCGACCGAAAGGAGTCCCGTTGAGTGTATTGATCAGCAACGATGCCGAGCTCGATACGCTGCTCGACGCGCAGGAAGTGGAGCACATCTGCGAGGTTGTGCTTGCCGCCGAGGGCGTTGAACGTGAAGTCGAGATTTCCCTTTCGTATGTCGACGAGGACGAGATGCACGAGCTCAACCACGAGTGGCGTGGCATCGACCGCACCACCGATGTGCTCTCGTTTGAATGCGACTCGGCCTTTGACGAGGATATTCCCGCCGACGAGACGCTCGAGCTCGGCGATATCATCTTGGCCCCGCAGGTCATTGCCCGTCAGGCCCCCGGCTTTGGCAATAGCCCTGCCGACGAGTGCCGCCTGATGCTCGTACACGGCATGCTGCACCTGCTGGGGTATGACCATATCGAGGACGACGAGGCCGAGGTCATGGAGGCCCGCGAGGACGCCATCCTGCGCGATCTGGCGCTCGAGCGCGGCGAGGACCCCAAGCTAGTCCACGTCGGCCCCATCACCAACCACGCCCACGACTAGGAGCCGTCTATGATTCCCGGATCGAACAAGGACCATCCGTCCTTCTTAAAGTCGTTTTCTTACGCCATGGAGGGCTTCGTCACCGCCGTCAAGACCGAGCGCAACATTAAGGTCATGCTCGTGGCGGGCGTGTGCACCGTCATTGCCGGCTGCATCGTGGGGCTCGACATTGCCGAGTGGGCCACGATTATCATCTGCTGCGGCCTGGTGATTCACGGCGAGCTGTGCAATACCGCCATGGAGGCCATTGTCGATCTGGCGACCCAGGAGCTCCATCCGCTGGCAAAACGCGCCAAGGACATCGCCGCCGCCTCGGTATACGTACTTTCAATCACCGCCGCGATTGTGGGCTTGCTGGTATTTGCCCACGCGCTCGGCTTTATTTAGAAAGGGATTCCCATGTCCGACAATATGCAGCCTATCGATGAAATTTTGGACGACGAGTCCCCGGATGCTAAGGCGACCGAGGCCTATGAGGAAGTCGGGGAGTTCGACCCGTTTGAGGGCATGAGCGACGAGGAGCTCGACGCCCTGTGTGACGAGGATGATGCCCCCATGGGCTTTGGCGACGTTGAGCCCGGGTTCCGCAGCGGCTTCGTGGCCTTGGTCGGCCGCCCCAACGCCGGTAAGTCAACGCTGCTCAACGCCTGCTATGGCAAAAAGGTCGCCATCACCTCGCCGGTGGCCCAGACGACCCGCCGCCGTATGCGCGCTGTGGTCAATCGTCCCGGCTACCAGCTTGTCTTCGTCGATACCCCGGGTATCCACAAGCCCAAGGACGGCCTGGGCTCCGAGCTCAACAAGAGCGCGCTGTTCGAGCTGAACGACGTTGACGTTGTCGCGTTTTTGATCGATGCCACCAAGCCTATCGGCAGGGGAGACGCCTGGGTCGCCGAGCGCGTCAAGAATGCCCGTTCTAAGAAGGTCCTAGTGCTTACCAAGGCCGATGAGGTCGACCCCGCACAGGTCATGGAGCAGCTTAAGGCCGCCCACGAGCTTATGGAATATGACGACGAGATCGTGACGTCGTCGGTCAAGAACTTTAACGTCGATGCCTTCATCGAGACCGTTGCGCACTTTTTGCCCGAGGGTCCGCGTTGGTTCCCCGAGGACATGGGTACCGACGCTTCCGATGAGACGCTCGTTGCCGAGTTTGTGCGCGAGAAGGTCTTGCGCCGCACCCGTGATGAGATCCCGCACTCCGTGGGCGTGATTTGCGATGCGCTTGAGCAGACCAAGAAGGTGCTGCGCGTGCACGCCACCATTTACGTCGAGCGCGAGGGCCAAAAGGGCATCATCATCGGCAAGGGCGGCGAGATGATCAAACATATCGGCATCGACGCCCGTCGCGACCTTGAGCGCATCTTTGGCACCCAGGTCTTTTTGGAGCTGGACGTGAAGGTCAAGGCCGGCTGGCGTGACGACGAGGCCCAGATTCGCCGCTTTGGCTATAACGCCGAGGACTAAGGACGCGCAGCGCGCATGGCAGGCTCCCGGACATATCGCACGAAGGTGCTCGTGCTCGACAAGACCAAGCTCAAAGAGACCGATCTGATTCTGACGATGCTTGACGAGCGGGGTCGCCAGGTTCGTGCCGTGGCAAAGGGGGCCCGCAAACCCGGTGGGCGCTTGGCGGCGCGCTGCGAATTATTCTGTACCGTTGATCTGCTGCTTGCGCATGGACGCTCGCTCGACGTGGTTTCCCAGGCCGAGCTTATGGAGGCGCCGCTCGGCGCCGCGCCCGATTACGAGACGATCTGCGCCGCAAGCGCGATCGCCGAGGTCGCGCGCGTGTGCTCATTCGAGGACGCCGAGGACCCGTTTACCTTTGCCATCACGCAGCGGGCGCTCACGCTTGTCGGCTGCGGGCTCGACTCGGCACATATGGACCTGCTCGTGGCGGCCTTTGTCTTTAAACTGCTGTCGCACGTGGGCTATCGACCCGATTTTTCGGCCTGCGTGCTGTGCGGAGACCCCATGCTGTCGTACTTTTCGCCCCAGGCGGGCGGGCTCATGTGCGGTTCGTGCGCGTCGAGCGTTCCGGGTGCCGAGCTGGTGTCGACCGGTGAGGTCGCGTGGCTGCGCGCCCTCATGTCCATGACCTTCGATGCACTCATGGTCGAGCGAATCGACCCGCATACGGCGGCGTTCTTGCTCGGGCTTTCGCATGTGTGGGCTGCGACGCACACCGATCAGCGCCTCCGTGCGATGGAATTCATGTTGGGTCGGTGATGATGCGCAGGCGCGGGTTGCTTGTGGTAACATACCGACCTGTTGGTACCTCGACCTTGGATGCTCGCTCCACCGGCGGCTTCCCAGTCCGAGGCGAATAGTGTCGCCCGCTGGCGACAAGAAACGAAAGGTGAAACAATGACTGTTTCCAAAGAGCGCAAGGCTGAGCTGACTGCCCAGTTCGGTAACACCCCGGTCGACACCGGCAACCCCAAGGTTCAGGTCGCCATCCTGTCCGAGCGCATCAAGGAGTTGACCGAGCACATGAAGTCCCACCAGAAGGACTTCCACACCCGTCGTGGCCTGCTCATGCTCGTCGGCCGTCGTCGTCGTCTTCTCTCCTACATCAAGAAGAACGACATCGTCGAGTACCGTGAGCTCATCAAGGCTCTGGGCATCCGCGACAACATCCAGTAAGGATTTGTACATGCTAAGAGCGTCCTGCGCAGCGGGGCGCTCTTTTTGTGTAAGGGCGCGAACAATCACGCTCTGAAGCGTGGCGGGGGCAGGGGGCCCGCGTCACATGAGAAGCCCACAGGCAAGGGGCCTGTGGGGTAAAGGAGAACAATGACACTCGTATCCAAGACCTTTGAGCTGTACGGCAAGATCTACACCTTTGAGTCCGGCGAGCTTGCCAAGCAGGCCACCGGCGCCTGCCTGGTCAAGCAGGGCGACACCACGATGCTCGACACCGTGGTCGTCTCCAAGGAGCGTAAGAACTACGACTTCTTCCCGCTGACCGTCGACTTCAACGAGAAGATGTACGCCGCCGGCCGCATCCCGGGTGGCTACCTCAAGCGTGAGGGCCGTCCCAGCGAGAAGGCCACGCTCACCGCGCGCATGATTGACCGTCCGATTCGCCCGAGCTTCCCGGACGGCTTCCGCAACGAGGTGCACATTGTCGCCACCTCGCTCGTCGCCGACCAGGTCAACCCCTTCGACGTCATCAACGTCATGGGTGCCTCCCTGGCCATGACGCTCGGCGGCGTGCCCTTTGAGGGCCCGCTTGCCTGCGTGCGCATCGGCCGTAACGTGGAGACCGGCGAGTTTATCGTCAACCCCACCTATGAGGAGCGCGAGAACTCCGATCTGGACCTGGAGCTGGGCGGCTCTGCCGACTTCATCTCGATGGTCGAGGCCGGCGCCGAGGAGATCTCCGAGGACGACATGCTTGCCGCCATGAAGTTTGGCCAGGAGGCCCTTGCTGCCTTCTGCCAGGCTCAGGACGAGTTTGTCGCCGAGTGGGAGCAGGTCAACGGCGCCATCGTCAAGAAGGAGTACCCGCTCGACCAGCCCGTCGAGGAGGTCCAGGAGCGCATCTTCGCCCACTACGACGAGATGGCCGCCGCCCTTCGCGACGCCGACAAGCTCTCCCGTATCGGTAAGGTCGAGGCTCTGAAGGAGTCCATCCGCGCCGAGTTCACCGAGGAGGAGCAGGCCGCTTGGGAGCGCGAGATCCCCGTGGCGCTCAAGAAGCTCGAGAAGAAGGCCATGCGCACCATGGTCGTCGAGACCGGCGAGCGCGTCGACGGTCGTGCCGCCGATGAGATTCGCCCCATCATGGTGAAGGACAACTACCTGCCGCTCGTTCACGGCTCCGGCCTGTTCCGGCGTGGCCAGACCCAGGTGCTTTCCGTCCTGTCGCTCGGCATGCTCAACGAGGGCCAGCGTCTGGATACCATCGAGCCCACCGAGGGCAAGCGCTATATGCATCACTACAACTTCCCGCCGTTCTGCACCGGCGAGACCGGCCGCATGGGCAGCCCCAAGCGCCGCGAGATCGGCCACGGCAACCTGGCCGAGCGCGCTCTGCTTCCGGTGCTTCCCGACGAGAACGAGTTCCCCTACGCCATCCGCGTGGTCTCCGAGGTCATGGAGTCCAATGGCTCCTCTTCGATGGCTTCGACCTGCGGCTCCACGCTCGCCCTTATGGACGGCGGCGTGCCCATTAAACGCCCGGTCTCCGGTATCGCCATGGGCCTGATCCAGGAGGAGGGCAAGACCGTGGTCCTGTCCGACATCCAGGGTCTCGAGGACTTCCTTGGCGACATGGACTTTAAGGTCACCGGCACCACCGAGGGCATTACCGCCCTGCAGATGGACAACAAGGCCACCGGCCTCACCTTCGACATTCTGGCCCGCGCCCTGCAGCAGGCCAAGGAGGGTCGTGCGTACATCCTGCAGAAGATGCTCGATGTGATCCCCGAGCCGCGCCACACCACGCGCAGCACCGCTCCGCGTATCGTCTCCATCCAGGTTCCGACTGACAAGATTCGCGACGTCATCGGTTCCGGCGGTAAGGTCATCCGTGGCATCCAGGACGAGACCGGCGCTTCGGTCGACATCCAGGAGGACGGCACCGTCTTTGTCGGCGGCACCGGCGAGTCCGTCGACCAGGCCGTCGAGCGCATCAAGCTCATCATCAAGGTTCCCGAGCCGGGCGAGGAGTACACCGGTCGTGTGGTCTCCATCCAGCCCTTCGGCGCCTTCGTCAACCTGCTGCCTGGTAAGGACGGCCTGCTCCACATCTCCCGCGTCGCCAAGGGCCGCGTGGAGAAGGTCGAGGACGTCCTCAACGTGGGCGACGAGGTCAAGGTCGTCGTCATCGAGGTCGACGACCGTGGCAAGATCTCGCTCGATCGTCTTGACAAGCCTGAGGCTCCGGCTCGCGCCGAGGGTTCCTCCGAGGGCGACGGCGAGCACTTCCAGCGCCGTGAGCGTCCGCGTCGCGAGCGCTCCGAGCGCAGCGACCGTCCGCGCCGTCCCGGCGACAACGGAGGCCGCAAGCCCCGCCGCCACCACGACGCCGAGTAACAGCCGTACATAACCAGCACCGCAAGGGCGACTCCGGACAGGGGTCGCCCTTTTGCTTGCGCCCGGGAGGGCCGCATATGAAGTTTCC